>JAHBTM010000017.1 GCA_019638635.1 Ferruginibacter sp.
ACACGGAAAAAGTATACCTGGAAGTGAGTATATACAAAAAGGCGCCGTAGTAACAGCGCCTTAAAAATTTTAATTGTATGCTATGATGCAGGGTCCATCAGTTCCACACTCCGGTTGATAAACTCCGTTAAGCGATTGCCTTGCAACAGACCTTGTGAAAGCAGTGCCAGATCGGCCAGGTTGTGTACCAGTTTTTCCTGCACCGGTGCATCCTGCTGCGCGAGAATATTTTTATAAATCGGATGGTTTCCATTCACCGTTAACGAAACTTCATCAGGCATGTTGGCATACCATGAAGCCATACCACCACTTACCGCCGCCATATCTTTCATGCGGCGCATCCACTCAGGGCGTGTAGCTACTACCGGTGGTGCATCAACGCTTAATCCGCGCACATCCACCGTCATTTGTATTCCTTCCTGCTGACGCGTAAACAGTGTTTTCAACTTTTCGCATTCATCTCCTGATAACACACAATTGTTTTCTTCCGATTTATCGATGAGGTTATCGGTTATGTCTGCATCTACCCGTGTAAACTGAACACCTTCCCATTTCATTTCCATGTTGTTGATGAAGGCAGCATCTACCAGGGTTTCCATCTTCACTACAGTATATCCTTTTGCCTGAGCCTGCTGTATATAGGCATCCTGTTGTACGGGCTGTGTGGTATACAGAATCACATGCTTTCCTTCTTTATTTTTTTGCAAAGCTTCGGTGCGCTCTTTGTAAGCATCCAGTGTATAAAATGCGCCCTGCACATCCTGCATCACAAAGAACTTATTCGCCTTCTCCAGAAACTTGTCATCCGTCATCATACCATACTTTACAAACAATCCAAGGCTTTCCCATTTTTCTTCAAAAGCCTTGCGATCGTTGTTGAACATTTCCTCGAGTTTGTCGGCCACTTTTTTAGTGATATGCGCATTGATTTTACGCACATTCGGATCGCCCTGTAAATAACTACGGCTCACATTTAAAGGAATATCCGGTGAATCAATTACGCCATGCAGCAACATCAGAAACTCCGGCACCACATCTTTTACTTCATCCGTCACAAATACCTGGTTGCTGTAGAGTTGAATTTTATCTTTCTGTATTTCGTACGATTGTTTGATTTTAGGAAAGTAGAGAATACCGGTTAGGTTGAATGGGTAATCTACATTCAGATGGATCCAGAACAACGGTGTTTCACCGGCCGGATACAAGGATTTATAGAAGGATTCATAGTCTTCCGTTTTTAAATCTGCAGGCTTCTTTACCCAGGCAGGCTTGGTATCGTTGATTTGTTCATTTTCAAAAAAGATAGGTACCGGTAGGAACCGGCAGAATTTCTGTAATACTTCACGAACTCGGTGAGGTTCTAAAAATTCAAGACTCTCTTCATTTAAATGTAAAACCACAGAGGTGCCACGGTCGGATTTGTCGGATGTGCTGATACTATAATCCGGGCTGCCGTCGCATGTCCACATAGCAGCAGGTGCTTCTTTAAAACTTTTCGATACCACCTCAACTTTTTCACTCACCATGAAGCCACTATAGAAACCCAATCCGAAATGGCCAATGATGTTGTTTTCATTCTGCCCTTTGTATTTAGCTAAAAATTCTTCTGCTCCGCTAAACGCTACCTGATTAAGGTAACGATCCATTTCCTCTGCAGTCATCCCCACACCTCGGTCAGATATCGTAAGTGTTTTCGCTTCCTTATCTATCACCACGTCTATACGCAATTCACCCAATTCCTGTTTGCATTCTCCGATAGACGCCAGGGTTGAAATTTTCTGTGTGGCATCCACCGCATTGCTTACAAGTTCACGAATGAAAATATCATGCTCACTGTATAAAAACTTCTTGATAATCGGGAATATGTTTTCAGTACTTACCCGAATTTGTCCGGTTTGCATATGGCTTACTATTTTGTTGTCACTTACTCAAAATCAGTACCATCGTTGAATTTCTGAAAAAGTGTCATATCGGGATGACATAAAAAAAGGGGCTTTGCGCCCCTGCATCTTACATATTATTTAAAGAGATTAAAATTCTTCTCCTGTTTCCCGTTCCTGCACCTTAATTTGTTTGATGAAATCATCATATCCGTCGGGATTGTTGCTATACGGGCCAAAAGTATCTATACTATAGCCAATAAGGCCATCATTCGCTTCAATCAAATATAAAATGGCGGAATCAGCCGGATCGCTCTGGCCTTCAAAACGATACGTTCGAATAATGGTTAAATCTTCCGGTTGATAATGTTTCTCGTTGCAGCAAGAGAAACCTTTATCTGTTAACCTGAATTCGTTATCCTGTCTTTTAACCCTTAATTTTTCCAATATGGAGGATAAGGTGGTGAGGTGTGGTATGGGACTTGTCATAGCTGATGATTTTATAACACCTATATTCCAACTATAATGCCAAAATCTAGCGAATCTATGGAATATCAGAGGATGAGTGTGTTAAAAACTTTATCCGTTATACAATAAAAAACTGCCGGTGGTGCCGGCAGTTCAAAAAAGTCAATCAAAAAACATCTTACTGAATAATCAGAATTTGTTTTTCATATCTGAATCTCGGGTTGATGATTTGCATAGTATATGCACCCGGTCCGAGAACCGCAGGCACTACAAAACGATCATCAATAAAATCAAGTTGAACAATGATATCCCGCTGGAATGCTACTTGTCCGAGGCTGTTGATCAGTCTCACTGAATAATGACCCGGTGTCATATTGGTCAGCGAATAATGCAACACATTTCCTCTTTTAACCGGTACGCCGTAAATCACCACGCCAGGAGGTAAAGGACTGGTTGTAAATGAACGTTCCTCCCCATAGGTTGCAATTCCGCTGCTGATTGTGTACGCACGGAAATAGTAACGAGTGTTCTGAACCAGATTATCGGGTGTAGATGAGAAGGCCCCGGTAATTGTATTTAGATTGGTTGAAGGCACCCTGGTGCCGGTTCCTAAAATAAAGTTTGGAATAGAACTGTATTCAATGCCGTAAGAAGTAACGGGGCTACAACCCTGACCGGTAATTTGACCTGACAGCACGGCTTCATGGTGACTGATAACAAGAGAGTCAGTAGTAGCTACCTGTGCACCAGTAGCATCGCCGGTTCCGGTAACGGGCACATTGTATGCACCGGTAAATCCGCCTCCGGTTACAGGAATGTTCCCACTGAATGATCCTGAGGTTTCAGGAGTAAAATTCACATAAACATCTCCGTTAAATGCACCCGCTGTTGGGGTGAAAGAAACCGTAGCGGTAAACGGACCCGCAGCATTATCTGCAAATGTGAATCCATCTAAAGGACCTACAGTAATATCTGCAGCCGTTAAATTGCTGCCCGTGAGCGTAAATACATTGGGGCCTGAAGTAGTGTTCACACAAACTGCACCGAAATCAGCTAAAGTAGTATGCGAAAAACCGGGTGGTGGTGGTGCCGCTGTAGTAAACGAACGCTCTAATCCGTATCCGGTTCCACCGGCGTTGGTAGCAAATGCTTTATAATAATATGTGGTAGATGGCGCTAAACCATTGATGGGTGCTGAAAAATCTCCACCGGAAAGGTTGGTGGCATTTACAACTGTTCCGGTAGTAAATCCTGCTGTTGTGCTGTATTCAAATCCATAGGTTGTTACGGAAGAACATCCGTTAGAATTGATGGTGCCGGCAACCACTGCAGAATTGGTGGTGATACTGCTTGCGCCACCGGTAGTTAAGCCGGGTACATTATTCACTCCCGCTCCGGATGCTGCTACCAGTACCGGTGTAGCAATTCCTCCTCCAGTGATGCTGATATTGCCAGAATATGACTGAACAGCCGTGGGAACAAAATTCACATGTACGGTTTGATTGAATGTGCCACCCGGTTGTGCGATATTTAATGTACCTACAAAAGGACCCGCAGAAGTAGTAGCAAAAGTATACCCATCGAGTGGACCAACCGTTACATCAGCTGTAGTGAGATTGGTTCCTGAGATATCAAAAGTTACCGGTCCAGAAGTTTGATTAATGCAAACATCACCGAATGCGGTTAACGAACCTGCAGAAATATTAGGCGTTCCTGCAGCAATACCTGTACCATTTAATGTTACTATAACCGCCGTAGCAACACCGCCGCCGGTAATAGCCGCCGTTCCGCTAATAGCCCCGGTAGATTGCGGGGTGAAACGCACATACACGGTGGTAGAGGCCAACGTACCTGAGTTGTAGGCTACGGTAGCTGTTGAACTCCAGTTTGTGTTGTCAGAAGACACTTGAAAATCTGTTGAAGATGCGGTAATCGTTATGTTTCCGGGTGCCCCGGTTAAATCTGTTCCGGTAAGATCAAAAGTTTGTGCTGCCGAGTTGGTACCTACTGTAACATTTCCAAAGCTCAGGCTTACTGGCGTAGCAGTGAGTTGAGGATCAGGGGGTACAGCACTACAAGTATTTGCCGCCGTTGCACTGTTTCGGGGTGCTACCGGTTCTACGGTAAAATCAGAGCTATTGTCGTTGGTATCGGTGCAGCCATTATTGATACGGATAGCAGAATTTGTAGTACTGATAGTGGCAGTGGGTGATGTTTCCGAGCAATTAGCGGAACCGTAACCCACCAAATCAATCATAAGCGGATCAGGACATCCCCCTACGGCGGTTGTTCCATTCACCAATGCTACTTTTCCACTGGCTGCTGCCATAGCGATAGAAGGGGTAGATACTGCATCCGGAGTAGGTAAAGCACCACCATTGGTACCGATGGTACTCATTTGAATGAGGTAATAACCACCCGGGGGAATCACATCTGCCGGCAATGCAAATACACCGGTCCAGGTAGATGTATTGGTTGCCGATGCATATTGAACAGACAATCCGTTTAGTGATTGCGGTGTAGAAGAAATATTATGCAATTCAACAAAATCGGCATTATACGTTGCCCCGGCATTACCACCCGCGCCATATACCTGGCTAATAACCAGTGTAGTGGATTGCGCGCTGGCAAAGTAGCCTGTGAGCATCAATAAAAATGTAAAAATCTTTCTCATAAAGAATGTTTGTAAAGGTGTCGTTTTAAGCATAAAGAGCCATCCTTTCAACCGGGTGGCTCTTTATGTTATATATCTTTCAGCAACATATTAGTTACCGGTAATTTTTATATTATCGATCTGCCAGGTAGATGTTTTATCATTCGCAGAACCCGTAGGATCAGAACCTTCGTAACGGAAAGCTACATACACGGTTCCGGTAAATCCGCTTAAATCAATTTCACCTGAATTGGTAAAGCTGGAAGGGAATGAGGTAACCGTACCGGGAGATAACGTTGCCTGTGAGGTTACATCCGTCCAGGTAACACTGGCTGCCCACGGATCGCCGGCACCTGTATAGTTGGTGGATACGAGAATCTTCAATGCCGCAGCGGTAGAACCACCGGTGCCGATAAACCCTTGCTTGGTATCGAAACTCAATTTCTCGTTGGCCGTAGCATCAAGGTTCACGCCTTTGGTCACCAACCAGGAAAGCACGATGGGTTCATTGCTGGAGAACGCAGATAATTCAGCATATAAATTACTGTTGAATGTTCTTGCAGAATAGGTACGACCACCCACTTCAGCCAGATTTTTCCAATCAGCAATGTTAACTGGTGACAATGCCGTTTGTCCTTCAAAATTCTCCCACAACAACGAACCCGGAGGAGGTGCCGAACCACAACGAGGTTGATAGAACATCACATCGTTTGTATCACGGATTACCAACTGACGGGTAGAACCGAATACAGTGTAAATGCTCACGATATCACCCATTCCATTCGGTACATTCAGGGCAGAGAAATTTGAATAAGCGCTGGTACGCACAATCAGGGTTGTGTTATCGCATCCCTTAATGTTTAAGTTGGTAGTACGGCGATAAACAGAAGTATCAGAATACGTTTTACCGGTATCTGCAACCACAAATTCATATTCCTTTAACTTGATCAACGCATTGATGTAACGGTTTTGGAAATTGGTACCCAAATCAGCATATGTAACTTCCATCGGAATTACCGGATTATTGATTGAACCACCGATTACATAGCGGTTAATCATAGCCGAAGGAATACCCTCTAATGAAGGAACCCCACCCACAACCGCTCTTGAACCAAGAATCATGTTGCCATTATCATCGCTGATGTATAAACCGTTGCACTTGATGTACACGCGGCGACCCACCGGATATGTAGTGTAAAGGTTCGTTGCATTCAGTAATACCTGAATGGCTCCGGTGGTATCCTGAATAAACAATTGCTTATAAAAATTACCGCTTTTATCATTCGCCGTTACGATGCCGGATATTACGATATCCTGCGTAATGGGTGTGAAAGCACCTGACCCGGTATGGAGTGCCTTTAAATTAGCGATGGTTGTGTTTGCTGTGATGTTCGGATCGGATGGCCCCGGTGGTTCATCAAATGTTTTTTTACATGCACTGAACGTACCGACTAAGGCTATAAGTGCCACAGCTGAAAGTAATCTTGAAACCTTGTTCATTTTCTATTTTTTAAAAAGTTTGTATTCTGTTGTTTAATTAGAACCTTAAGCCGATACTGGCAAAAAAGTTGATTCCGTATGCATAAAACCTGCGGGGAGGGAAACGTTCTGTATCCTTCCCGGTAAAGTCGAAACGCAATTGCTCAAACCCACCGGAAACCACTTCCTGATTGTTCAGGATATTATTCACTCCCAACGTAAATACCAGGTAATTCCTTGTCTTCAATCCTTTGATATTACGGTTAAGCATATACGAATAACCTGCAAAGGCATCTAAAGTAAACTGATTTTCGAGTTGTTCCTGATCCACAATTTTATTCCACAATTCAGAACCCGGCTCTAAACCACTGGTAACTGTTTCCGATCTGCGCAGCGGATTGAAATCAAGGTACATATGCCTGAAGTAATTCAGGTTCATGTTAAACCACCAGAATTTGGGTGAATTGTACGCAAAACCAATCGTGTAGGCCTCCTGCGGCGTAGGCACATAATAATTATTAGAATAAATGATGGTGTTACGTGCCAACAATTCTGCGCTATTATCCACCGTAATAGAACCACGCTGGCGGGAGATGAAGCGGTAACGGCCAACAGATGCGGCGGCTGTCAGACTCAACCCTTTATATACTTTTGCCTCTGCACCAAATTCAATACCGAAATGGTCTTTGTCGATGTTGCTGATGGCATAGTTGGTGAAGTTCTGATATTCATCGTTATAGAAAGTTAACACGTTCATCTGATCTTCAAAACGGGTATAGAAACCGGTTAACCTCAGTTTTACGGAAGGCGCATTCATTACGTACCCTCCTTCAATGGTAGATATTTTTTCGCTGGTGATATCTTCCTGCATGAAATCGCGGGTACGCGGTGCGAGATAAGCGTTATCGAAGAATGGTGCACGTGTCTGGTATCCTGCATTTGCAAAGATGTAGTTACGTCCGTCAATTTTATAGGTTGCTCCACCTTTCACTCCATAATTGTAAAAATCGTTGTATTTCGATTTACCGAAAGAGTTATTCGGGAACAAACCGGTACGCACATTGCCTACTCTCCAGAAACGGGTGTAGGTATGTTCAGCTGCCAGGAAGAAATCAACCTTTCTCAATTTGATGTTGGTTTGAACGAAAGCACTGGCTTTGCGGATATTGATATCATAGTTGTATCCCACTTTATCCCCTTCGCGCACAATGCGGTTTGGACGATTCAGGTCGTTTTGATTGGCTGTGTTATTGGTTGGATAATCACGTTCTGCGAACTGGTTGATATCTACATAGAAATCACCGCCCAACAAATCTTCTACTATTTTGTAGTAATGATTTCTCTGATACTGATAGGTAAATCCGGCAGTTAAATCAATATTGGATTTTAACGCTGTGTTCAATACAGTATTGAAGTTTGCTTTAGTAATACCGATAACCCTTTCTTCCAAGATGTAGTGTGAACGGCGGCCATACAAATCATTGCCCTGGATACCATCCGCATTTTTAAAGGTTTCCCAGGAAGAGAGGTTTACATTATATATATTATCCCAATTGATTTGGCGCTTGTTCACGTCATTCCTCAGTTCATTGTACACCTGCTCCTTAAAAATCGGGTCTAACTGCCAACTGGGCAGGTAACGGTAATAATCCGGGCGTGGATCCGGAGCGTTATACCAATCTAAACCGGTTGTACTTCTGTAACCTTTACTGAATGATGCTGAGGTAAACAATTGCATTTTATCCGTAATCTTCCAGTCGTGTGATAAAATCCCCATGGGTTGGAATGAACGTGCCACACTTGAATTGCGCTTTCTCCCGTTCTGATACCCCCAATACGGATTATAATAATTATCCCCGGCTATATCCAGCATTTCACGTACCGATGCTCCCTGACGGCCATTTTCGGTTGGAGTGGCAAATGCTACGAAAGATAAGAGGTGCTTATCGTTGATGCGCTTGTCTACGCCTGCAAATAAAGACCATCCATCATAGTACGTTCCTTCGGTATAACCTTCTTCAGCCCAACGGCGAGAGCCTGAGATGGTAAATGCCCAACCTTTCTTATTCAGTCCGGTAGAATGGCTGGCCATAAGCCTGTGGTTATAATTTCGGTTAGAAACTGCGTAGTTAAAACTGGTTTGCTGACGCTGATAAGACGCCCGGGTGTCGATGTAGGTGAGTCCGCCAAAATCGCCAAATGCATATGGTGTGTTTCGTAAGCCGTGAGACACGTCGCGGTTACGCAATACATCATTTAAACCACCCCACTGGCCATATGGCGTAAAGCCGTTGTCGAGGTTTTCCATCGGAATACCATTCATATATGTAGAAAACATATCGGCATCATATCCTCTGATACGAAAACGAACCGCGTTGAATTTAAACGTAGCGGCATTTAAAAACGGGTCTCTGCCCGCACTTAATAAAGAAGATACATTTTGTGCACTCCCATCCTGACCGTCGTTCTCGTCTAAAGAAATCACAGGAATGTTGTCTGTTAATTCATCTGCCCTTATTTGATTGATCAGAGAGTCGTTCGACGCCTTCACAGGATCAACCTGCGCCATGGCACTTCCGGAAACCAAACTCAAAACCAAAGCAGCTTTTAGTTTTGTAAACCTACCCAGCATAAGAAATATTTAAGTTGGCAAAGCTAACATTATACAATGAATATTAACTAAATTTATTTAAAATTAATAGACGCTTCATATACCGGAAATGATGCAGGAGGTTGAATAATAATTACCTTTGGTCTCATTTTTTTATTATGAAGATATTTTTCGCCCTTGCGCTGGCTTTATTTTTCCATTCGGCAACCATTGCTCAGAAACAATCTTACCGTGTTTCCATCGTTGGATTTTACAATGTAGAAAACCTTTTCGACACCATCAATGGTCCTAACAACGATGAAGAGTTTCTACCGAACAGTCCCCGACAGTATAATTCCAGGATTTACTACGATAAACTAGACCGCCTGGCTTCAGTAATTGAGCAAATGGGCACCGATCAAAGCCCCGACGGGCCGGCCGTGTTGGGTGTTGCAGAAGTTGAAACGCGGGGGGTGATGATAGATCTGGCCAAGCAGCCCCGTATTGCTAAACGTAATTATCAGGTGGTACATATTGAATCGAAAGATGCACGCGGTATTGATGTGGGTTTACTCTACAACCCCAAGTATTTTAAAATGCTCCACCATGAAGCATTGTATGTGCCATTGCCTGGTGGTTCCAAGGATGCGTATTACACACGTGATATATTATATGTAAAGGGTGTGCTGGATGGTGATACCTCACACTTCTTCGTAAATCACTGGCCTTCACGCTCCGGTGGCGAGGAGCGCTCCCGCCCCGGAAGAAACGCGGCAGCTACTGTGGTAAAAAGAGTGGTTGATTCTATCAATGCGTACAACCCGAACGCTAAAATCATGATATTAGGCGATTTGAATGACGACCCAATCAGCCCTAGTGTGGCCAAAATATTGAATGCGAAGGGTAAAGCGGAAGATGTGCAGCCTTCAGGGTTATTCAATCCCTGGTGGCATATGTATAAAAAAGGAATTGGTACTTCCCCGTATCAGGATGCCTGGGGTTTGTTTGATCAGATTGTGATATCTCATTCATACCTGAATAAAAACCAATCTCAGTATTTTTTCCATCAGGCTATCATATTCAACAAGCCATTTCTGGTTCAGAAAACCGGAAAATGGCGGAACTACAGTAAAAGAACCTGGGATGGTATCACCTATAATTATGGATACAGTGATCACTTTCCCGTGTACATTGTGCTGCTTAAAAAAACAAACTCATAACGCTTACGCGTAAACGATTTCGATTTCGCTTTCTTCCAGTGTAGGTTGTTGCATTAATCTCAACAGCACATTTACAGTTGCAACTATGTCTTTTTCGCAATACCGTGTAATGCGTTGGAGTGCTTCTAATCGCTGGCGCGCATTGCCTTGCCAATAGAGTTTACCCACCATACTCCCATTGATATCATCTTTGGAGGTAGGCACATTCAATACGGCCGATAATAAACTCAACGAAGTGAAATTCTTATAATCACCGAAGCGCCATAACTGAAAAGTATCTACCACCGGTACATCCCACGGCTTAACCTGTTGAAAGTTCAGATGAGCCGGAACCGGTAACTGATGTACCATCAGTCTTCGGCAAATAAAGGGGATATCGAACTCCCGAATATTATGACCTGCAAAGTAGCGGATGCCGTTTTTAAAGAAGAGGGAAGTTTCTTCAATAAATTGAAGCAGTAGTTTTTTCTCATCCGCCTGAGTATAAGAACGCACCCTGAATTGCGCATTTTCCCCGATACTAAAATAACCGATGGAAATACAGATGATTCTTGAAAACTCTGCCATCACTCCTGCCCGTTGTTCATATAACACGGCAGGGTCTGTTTCAATCGAAGGAGATTTGGATATTCGTTCATTCCACAAGCCCTGCCATCTGTCATCCAGTGCATTATAACCGGATTCGCAGGTTGCCGTTTCAATATCCAACAATAATAATTTTTCTTTATCAGGATGTGGCATAGGGTTTATTTTGCACGTTTTGCTTTATCAAAGGTTACATGTACATCAAACGTTTTCAGCACTAAGGGTACATACTTTCGGGGTTGATCTTTTTGAGTAAAGATTTGTATGTGTTTACCTTGTTTCAACATGGCCTGACCATACCATATTTTTTCTTTCCCCTTCAATGTATATCCATGTTTTTCCAAATCCGGTACCAGCCATTTCAACGGATTGGTTTCGTACATGAGTTTAGATTTTTGAATCTTTGTATAATAGGGCTCTGCCCAAAAATACATCGGACCCGGCGGCGTGTGTTTTAATATCTTGGCATGACGCTTCTCATTATAATATCGGGTATCATAAATAGCTACATAGGGTATTTTCGGGTACTCCTTCACGGTAGCTTCAAAGTAATTCTGCTTTTCCACACACGGCGAACACCATAATGCTGCAAGAAATACCAATGCAGTGTCGGGCAAATTGTCAAAATCGCGTGCCGTTATAAATACCTGCTGTGCATGGGTATTCAACTGAACTAAAAAGCAAATGATAACGAGTAACTGTTTCATAATATTGGTTTGAATGAATAAAAAAGGGACTTGCAGCTACCTGCAAGCCCCGATACGTTTATGATTTGGCCAGTTTATCCCAGTCGATGTACCTGTCGAATGTCAGTCGTACCTTGTTCTCTTTGGGCAAGTACTGATACACTCCTGTAGCTTCTACCGGAGCATATTTTATTTCAGGGGATTTAATAATCAATGCATGGTTACAGTTCTTACAACGAAATCCGATGCCGGTAGTGCAACCACTTCTTCTGGTGGCAATACGTACACAAATTTCGATAGTCCAGGTGCCACTGACTCTGATGTCGATGAAATTATCGGTAAAAATTTCATTCCAAAGTTCCAGATCAAAATCAATGTACTGTTGCTTTTTTTCGTTGTAATGCACAAGCATTTTCCCGTCTTCGGTTTCAATAACCTTTGATTTTTGTGCGAAAGAAACGGTTGCGGCAAACATGGCGGCGATAAACAATACTGTTTTCATGTGTTTTAAAATTTTTGAGTTACGGATTGAATGAATGCCTTACAACACAGGAAGGCTACTGCTGGTGAATGCATTGAAACCGGACGATTGAAGAGCGGTACTTATCGTAAGGGTTTTTATATTGACCTATTCATCCGCTCGTCGTTGTACCAAACGTTCAGCACATTCAACAACTCAAAATTCAGTGAGTGCCACACATTGTACAAGTGAAAACAACCTTCAAAGTGGAAGATTTTTCACATAAAAAAAGCTGCCCGAAGGCAGCTGTATAGTATCTCCTATGAACAGGTGATGCAGTGTTCTGGCATTAGTCTATTTCCCCAAAAAACTAAAGACCGTTCTACATCAGAAGATACCAGTATCTTAATTTTTGAATAATCCACCCACTGTTTACCATTTGAAAAAAGGTTGCCCGAAGGCAACCTTCTATGAATCCCCAAATCTGAAACTAAAAGAGGCAAGTAAAAAGGGGCCTGCAAAATGTGAACGGCATTTCACAGGTCCACCTTTTATAACAGGAGACACAGCGTTTCCAAAGGGTTGTAATGCTGTACTGCTTTTTTCATATCTACTGTATATTCAATGAACTATTTCGGAATGCTTTTACAAAAGAACAGATAAACAGTTCGCCTATTACGGGGAAAATTCCCCTTTTTTTTAGGGGAAAAACCCCCTTTTTTCTAGTTGATATTTTGTACAAATTTGAACCCGGCAAAATATGCCATCCTTTTAAACCATTAAAAACCAACAAAATGACTGAAAAAATACCTATTGAGGCCGCTCAAACCTTTATCAATAACTACCGAGACACCTTTGAATTCAAAGGCGCCGAACCGGATTCCTACATCCGATCCTTCTTTATCGACAAGAAAGCCATTGATTCTATTTTTGAAAAGGCAAAAGATCATGGCATCGTATGTAAAGGCCTCAGAATATACATTGGAAAAAAAATGCCCCCTTCAGAAGACGATATCAGAAACCCAATAATGGATACAGGAGGAAAATACAATCTGGTAGTGGCCGGTGTGGATGATACTGAATGTACCATCACCGAAACAGAAGAGATATACGATAACTTTAGCTCCTGCCCCACCCATTGTCCGCCAAAATCCGATTTTTGTCTTTAATTCATTATAGGTATGCTAAGAACTGTTGTCGTTATCCTGCTCATCATTCTGGGAATCGGAATTCTTCTGGGCCTGATTAAATGGAAAAAAAGTGAACTAGCTTTTAAAGCCATAGTTGTTTTACTCATCATTACTTTCATTACTGAATTTATTGGTGGGATACTGCCGTATTTCGGATATAAGTACAATGTAACGGTATATAAAATCTTCGACCCTATTCAAGTGGTGCTGTTTAGTTATATTTTTTACCAGCTATACCAAACACCTCCAATGAAAAAGTTTGCTCTTTACGGTTGTGTTGTAACATTGATTCTGCTCACCATTTCTACCATCATTAATATCCGTCCAGACGTTGACAATGCCATTGGTGTTACCATGAAATGCGCGCTCTACATCTTACTAAGTTTGATGAAATTTACAGAAATGCTGAGGATTCCTTCGGAAGATAACATTGTGGCCGACCCCTCTTTCTGGTTTTGTTCCGGTGTGTTTTTCTTCTTCTCCGTGAACATCATGCAATGGGTATCCATCAAAACTTTTACTGATGAAAATGCAAAACAAGCCGTGATTGCGCTTCATGTGTATTGTAATTATATATTTTACAGTATTGTTGCATTTAGTTTTTTGCTGATACCATTTAAAAAAAGCCAGCCTTTGGTAACACATGAATAGTCAGTTGACGACCATATTTTTCGGAGCAACCGCCGTATTTACGGTATTGGTTTTTTTTATCATCCTGTTTGTGGTGTATTACAAACAGCGCCAGCGTCAGCACCTGATTGAAAAACGGGCACTTCAATCTGCATTTGAGCAGGAAAAGATGATTTCAGGCATGGAAATTCAGGAACAGACATTCAACGAAGTGAGTCGTGAAATACATGATAACATCGGACAAGTATTGAGCCTGGCACGCATGCAACTGAATAATCCAAATCAAACCCACACCGAAGTAATACAACATACGGATGAATTACTGGAGCGGGCCATTGCCGACATCCGCACCCTAAGCCATGTGCTCAACACATACAAAGTACAATCAATCGGTATTATTGAATCTACCTTAAAACTGGTAGAACAACTGAAAAACACCCGGCAGTTCAACATCGTGGTGGATTTTGATAACGTGTACCCGGAACCGAAAGATTCACACATCATCATTTATCGGATGATACAGGAAATTGTAAACAACATCATCAAACATTCTAAAGCCAACGAAATTCAACTGAATATTCAAACACGTGATGGTGTAACACGTTTAACCATTACCGATAATGGCATTGGTTTTAAACATGCAGAAAAACATCAGGGCATTGGTATGCGCAACCTAACCGAAAGAGCCAAACTGGCAAACGCTTCTATTCGTTTCAACAGCAACAACGGCAACGGTACATCCATTCAAATTGAATTCTAATGAACACAAAAATTGCCATTATTGACGATCATACATTGATGCGGAACGGACTTCAGGGTATCATCAATGCATTTAACGAGTACGAAGTGGTGATGCAATGCCAGAATGGAAAAGATTTTATTGAACAACTAGAGACGTTGTCATCGGTTCCCGACATAGCACTTCTCGATATCAACATGCCTGAAATGGATGGCTTTGAAACAGCTGCATGGATTAGAACCCACAAGCCGGAAATAAAAATTCTTGTTTTGAGTATGTTGAACAGTGAAGATGTCATTATACGAATGTTGCGATTGGGTGCATCAGGCTATATTCTGAAAGACAGCAAGCCTGAAGTTTTACGAGCTTCATTAAACAATATCCGCGACCAGGGTTTTCATTCAAATGAATTACTGAATCCCCGGTTATTGTTTTCTCTGCAACAAACGAACGGAAAAAATACCCATGCCCCGGGATTGTCTAATCGGGAATCCGAATTTCTCCAGTTGGCTGCGAGCGATTTAACCTACCGCGAAATTGCAGAAAAGATGAATACCAGCCCCAAAACAGTTGATAACTACCGGGAAGCCCTATTCGAAAAACTGGAAGTAAAAAGTCGTGTTGGTCTTGTACTTGCGGGCATCCGGGCGGGATGGATTAAGGTATAAAAAAAGGGTCGCTAATTGCGACCCTTTCTATAATCAACGAGATGATTAGTCTTCTACTTTAATTTTACCTTTTGATTTGGCAATGACTTCTTCCGCAACGTTGTTCGGTGCCGGAGAATAATGGCTGAATTCCATAGTTGAAGTAGCACGGCCTGATGACAATGAGCGCAGTTGGGTTACATAACCAAACATTTCACTCAATGGCACTTTGGCTTTAATTACTTGCAGGTTGGCACGGCTATCCATACCCTCCAGCATACCACGGCGGCGGTTCAAATCACCGGTAACATCTCCCATGTACTGATCCGGAGTTAACACTTCCACTTTCATGATTGGCTCAAGCAAGGTAGGTTTTGCTTTGCGGCCTGCTTCACGGAAACCGGCGCGGGCACACAATTCAAACGACATAGCATCAGAATCCACATCATGGTAGCTTCCGTCGAACACACGAATCTTCATGTTATTCACCGGATAACCGGCCAATACACCGGTAGTCATTGAAGTTTCAAAACCTTTCTGAATTGCCGGCAGGAATTCTTTTGGAATTGATCCACCAAACAAATCGTTCACAAACTGGAAGTGTTTGCCTTCGTTTTCTTTTAACCACTCTTCATCCGCAGGTCCGATTGCGAACTGAATATCCGCAAACTTACCTCTACCACCGGTTTGCTTTTTCAGTACCTCCCTGTGTTCAACAGTTGTGTGGAATGCTTCTTTATAAGCAACCTGAGGAGCACCCTGGTTCACTTCCACTTTAAACTCACGTCTTAAACGATCGATGATGATTTCCAGGTGTAATTCACCCATACCACGCAGAATGGTTTGACCGGTATCTTCATCGGTATTAACGCGCAATGTAGGATCTTCTTCCACCAGCTTGGCAATCGCCATACCCATTTTATCCACGTCAGCTTGTGTTTTAGGTTCAATGGCAATGGCAATTACAGGTTCAGGGATGAACATGTTCTCCAGTGTAATCGGATGGTTCTCATCGCACAAGGTATCACCGGTTTTAATTTCTTTAAACCCTACTGCAGCACCAATGTCGCCCGCTTCAATAAAATCAATCGGATTTTGTTTGTTGGCAAACATTTTCATGATACGGCTGATACGCTCTTTCTTTCCACTGCGCACATTCAACACATAACTTCCCGCATCCAGATGACCAGAATAACAACGGAAGAATGCCAACCTACCTACGAAAGGATCGGTCATGATTTTGAACGCCAGTGCAGAGAATGGTTCCTTGGGATCCGGCTTTCTTTTGATTTCTTCACCGGTATCAGGATCTGTTCCTGTGATGGCTTCGATATCCACCGGGCTGGGCAGGTAGCGACACACGGCATCCAGTGCGGTTTGTACTCCTTTATTTTTGAAAGATGAACCACACATCATCGGCACAATGCTCAAGTCAATCGTTGCTTTGCGAATGGCTTCATGCATTTCATCTTCAGTGATTGAATTCGGATCTTCGAAGAATTTCTCCATCAGATTATCATCGTACTCAGCAACTGCCTCTACAAGATTTGCCCTCCATTCATTCACATCATCCACCATATCAGCGGGTACATCAATCTCATCAAAGGTCATACCTTCAGTTTCAGCGTGCCAGATTATTCCTTTGTTCTTGATCAAATCAACCACACCCTGGAAATTATCTTCTGCGCCTATTGGCAATTGTAAAGGCACCGCCTTGGCACCCAGCATTTCCTTTACTTGTTTTACCACGTTGAGGAAATCGGCTCCGGCACGGTCCATTTTATTTACGAATCCGATACGAGGTACTTTATAACGATTCGCCTGACGCCAAACAGTTTCAGACTGAGGCTCCACACCATCTACTGCTGAGAAGAGTGCAATCAAACCATCCAGTACACGCATGGAACGCTCTACCTCTACGGTAAAGTCAACGTGACCGGGTGTGTCAATGATATTAAAACTGTATTTCTTGGAAGCCGGTGTAGCCTTTCCTTTGTCTGTTGGGAAATTCCACTGGCAACTCACCGCTGCGGAAGTAATGGTAATACCACGCTCTTTTTCCTGCTCCATCCAGTCTGTAGTTGCTCCCCCCTCGTGTACTTCACCAATTTTGTGAATCATACCGGTGTAACGAAGGATACGCTCTGTTGTAGTGGTTTTACCGGCATCAATGTGAGCGGCAATACCAAAGTTGCGTTGATAACGTAAATCTGCCATTGTAATTGTTTTGTAAGTTATGATTGGAGGATGTTGATTCAGCGGGGCTGACATCCTGAATTAAAAAAGTAAAATTTGATATAATGATTCGTTGCCTGAAACAGGCCGGGTTCGAAATGAACCAAAAAGATATGCTGTTATATTACTCTCATAGTACGCTAAATAGTTCAACTCCCGGATTCCATGCTGAAGCTTTTAGCGGCGCAAAAATAATTAAAAAATGAATAAATGAGCGTTTTATTACCTTAAACCTTGAAAAATATGCCGCCAATCGCTATTTTAGTTGTATCAAATTGAAATTCAGATATATGAAAGGCCTCTACCTCTTTGTTTTCTTGCTTTTTACTACCCCGCTTTTTGCCCAAACACCGCCAACTGAAGTGATTGCGGACTCTTTTCCACTCACATTCAACTACCACAGAGATTTCAGGCGCATTAAAACCATGACTGAACAAAAAAGCCACCCTTATTATTATCAGAAAATGATTATCCGGTTTTTAAATAATGACAGCTCCCTCACGCGCCCCGAAGTGTTGGCCCTAATGATTGGCTTCACCGACAATCAACACTACAAGCCACTGGAGAACATGGAAATAGAGAAAGAAATTATTGAACTGAACGATAATGGTTTTTTTGAGGATGCGCTCGAAGAAACCAAGAAGTACCTTCAAAAAAATCCCCTTAGCCTTTGTGCTAATAAAGAACGTTCGTACGCGTACCATAAAATAGGAAATACAGACAGCGCCCGCTATTTCATGGACCTGAACAACCACCTGATGGAAGCCATGATTTTCAGCGGATCCGCCAAAGGAAAAACACCGGAAAATGCTTTTTTCTCGCTGGGCTTGAACGATGGAGATTACTTTATTCCGAATGTGGGATTTTCAGTTACTAAAAAAAGTCTTTCAAAAGATAAAAACCGGTACACATTGTATGTGGTTGAATCTATGAACATCGAGAGTGCATACACGAATTACTATTTCAATATTCATCATGCCAAAATGAAAGCGGATCAGGACGGTATCTCTGAGCGCAAGCCCAAAAAACTCGAGAATGCCAAAAAGAAACGTACCGCCAAAGGAAAAGGCAAAGGTAAAAAAGGGGCGATGCAGGATTCTACTGCTACAGAGGAGCCGGATATGTTACCTATAGACAGTGTACCGGCTACGTCTCCCGACATTGCCCCCGACATGCCCCCTTCAACCACCGACAGCCTGCACCATACAGCTCCGGACATGCCGCCTACAGATTCCATACCGGCGGTTGCCCCTGAACCACCGGCAGGTAATTCTGAAAATACCCCTCCTACCGGCGAGGAATCACCACAAGGCCCGGCTCCGCTCTCGACACGACAATCAGGATACCTGCCTAAAGCTTATGAAATACATTACATAACATAATGATCATCAATTATATGTAATACATAATGATGTATCGTTGAAGAACTGCCGCCCGCAAAAGTTTTTTTCCTGTATATGGATTGCTTTCCAGGTAAACCATTCCATTTTGGCATATGAATTGCTTTTACAACTGCAGAACAAATTGTGGAATACAGGTGAATAAACTTGTAAATGCATGTTTTTCAATGTACCTTCGTTGTTCCCCTGTAGAATGAGACAATCCAATTTCTACCAAATACCTCAGAATCCATCCTTGATCAACCTCAACATTCTAATCAAGATTGACTTAGAACTGGTTTCGGCTTAGCGTACACACAGGTGTTGCTTACCGGAAATTTCATATATGAGGTACCTGTACACTTTATTGATTATCATTTTATTCCATATGGCCGCACAATCTCAGGTGGCCAATTTCACGTACAGCACCACGGGCAATACGTATTGCGATCCTCAACGCGTAACCTTCCGACAAACCGCATCCGGGCAACCGGTTTCTTTTGTTTGGTATTTCGGTAACGGAACCACCGGGAATCAGCCAGTGGAAGAGGTAACGTATTTAAATCCGGGCACATATACTGTTAAACTGATTGCTGTGTATGAAGATGTAGCAGTATCCGTGGAAAAAGAAATTACGGTCCATTCCTCACCAACTATAACGGTTAGGGCTAACCGAAATACATTATGTACGCCGGATGTAATTCAGTTTACTGCAACCGGAAGTTCATCCGTTGTACAATACCAGTGGAACTTTGGAGATGGAAGCCCGGTGGTACAATCCTCATCTTCGAATATACAACACCGTTATACCACTCCCGGCACTTATCAGGCAAAGGTAACCGGTATCACCGAGCGGGGATGCACTGAATCTGCCACTACGAATGTAAACATCGTTCCATTGTCTATACAGGCAAATATTGATGTAACCAGTGGTTGTATTCCCGTAACCACACAATTATCAGTTACGGGTGATTTTTTACCCGGAGATTCCGTAACAGCTGTAACATGGAATTTTGGAGACGGTCAATTAATTACGGGAACAGACATGCAGGTACAACACGTGTACAACACTACGCAACCAATAGATGCCATGGTGCAGGTAGTGACTCAAAGCGGTTGTTCGGCCCAGTTTACATTCAGCCCCTTCGCCTTTGGTTCGCCACCCCCAGTTCCACTCATTCAAACCACCACTGGCAGGACAACTTTTTGTGGTTCTGATGAAGTCGAATTGTCTGCAATCACCCAACAGGCTACACATTATTTTTGGGATTATGGCGACGGATCAACGGATAGTATCAACCGCGAGGTAAGCACCCATAAATTCCGTCAACTGGGTATGATGCCCGTTAAAGTAACCCCCTATCAAAACGGATGTGCCGGCACTACCGATTCTATTCTTATACAAATAGAAGGTGTGATTGCCAAGTTCGATGTACGAAATACCTGTCAGCAACTGAACGCATTTACTTTCCCCAACCAATCACTGGGTAACATGAGTACCATTCAATGGATCTACGGTGGACAGGCAACTGGTGTGCAGGAAGCTGTTCGAAATGGTTCCTATACATTTCCTCGCGTTACTACTTCCTCGGTTGAGTTGAAAATTTCTGATGAAGTTACCGGATGCCGCGATAGCCTGAAACGTCCTATTTATACCGCTCAACCTACATTAAGAAGTAATCTGTCATCGGTTTGTAAAGACAGTAGCATCGTGTACTTCATTGAAAATGATTATCCGCCGGAAGCCAATATGAACTATACCTTCAACATCAACGACCGGGTTATCAGAAATGGTTCCGTGAATACAATTGAGTACAAACCATTGAACTACGGACTATACAATGATTATGTGATTCTGGCGGATCAGTACCGGGGTACCTGCAACGATACACTCCGATTACAGGAACCGGTTCGCGTGAAAGGCCCTATAGCCGATTTTGAAATCCCTTCTTTCGTATGTTATGATTCCCTTCTTGCTTTCCGGAACCTTTCCTATCCTTACTATAACTATGAACCCATCAATCAATGGCAGTGGAATTTAGGAAACGGAGAACAACTGACCGATGAACATCCGGAACCGTATGCTTATGAACGTCCGGGCTCTTACAACATTGCACTAACGGTGAGGGATATCAGCAATTGTGCACAAAGAAAAATTCTTCCTGCACGCATTGTGCGCCTTCCCAAGGTTGACATTTTACCCAGAAAGAAAACGATTTGTCAGGGTACCGATGTAGAAATGATTGCCTACTCCAGCGACCGGATACAATGGTTGAATTTGCCGGCAGGCCTATGCAATGACTGTGATACGATTCGTGTTCAACCCGCACAATCTGTGAACTATATAGTACAAACCACCAACGCCTTCGGATGTAAAAACTTCGATAGCAGTATGTTGCATGTGATGGAACCATTACAATTGAGTGTGACTCCGGTAGACACCACTCTTTGCCCCGGTGAAGGCTTCCAGTTCATAACACAAAGCACCGGAACGGTTACTTTCTCTCCTGCGTTGTACTTAGATAATCCCAATTCAACCGACCCATACGTAATTCCTGAAGAAAGTATTGAATATACTATTCTCTCAACGGATAGTTTGGGTTGCTTTACAGATTCAGTGAAATCTAAAATCACGCTACATCCAAAGCCATTCCTTGAAGCCGGAGAGGATCTTCAGCTGGATTATGGATCAACTTTCCTTCTTGATCCGCAAACGGATATCGAACCTTTGCAATACCAATGGACCTCCAGCAATGGATACGTATCCTGCCCTACCTGCTCTCAAATTTCAGGCACCGTAGATAAAAACACCACCTATACGGTAGAAATCACCAATCAGAAAGGTTGTAAAAATACCGACCAGGTAAAAGTGGTGGTGAGATGCAGTAGTAAAAAATTATTGCTGCCCACTGCGTTTACGCCTAACGGTGATGGACTAAATGATTTTTTCTATCCAATCAGCCGTGGCTTCAGTGAAATTCGTTCATTTACAATATTCGACCGTTCAGGTATGAAAGTGTTTGAGCGAAAAAACATGATTCCCAATCAGCCGAATATGGGTTGGGACGGACGCATTCGTGGTTCTTTCCCAAATACCAGTTCCTTTGTGTGGATGGCACAGGTAGAATGCGACGGACAGATTATTGTTAGAAAAGGTACTTTTACCCTCATTCAATAATGGCAGGTTCAATGCCCACTGAACGCTTCTACACCATTCAACATGTCAATGCCTGGCGTGTGGCTCAATCCACCGGAATCCTCACCGGAAACCCCACCTTTATCGACCCGCATTTCATTCGTCCGTACCAGTGGATTAGAAAGCAAATGCAGCTACACCATCGTATGGGAAAGCATAGTACCGGATATCCTGTATGGGCCTGGGACTTTGTACCAACGCCTGAGATGTACACTACACCTTGTGTACTGATTGAATTCAACGCCCACCCTGAGAATGCGTTCATCACCTTGTTTGAAGAATGGCACATCATCCTGAATGCAACCGAAACAGAACATCAAAACGAGCAAACACTCATTGGCAATACTATACTTTTTAAGTGGAAAGAAATTATTGTTCCGCTTGCGTCAGGCCCCACACCTGCGGATCAACTACTTCAATATTCATTTGAAAAAATAACCATCGATCAGGTAGTAAGTACTACACTATTGTAATATCACATCAAAATATTCATACTTGTCTCTGTAAACATCCTAATAAAAAATCAACCAGGTATATAATTGAATTCAATTTTTGTTGCACAGGGTTGTCCAACTTAATGGATAAAAAAACCGCAACAAAAATATGCTGCGGCTATATCATCAATTATAACAGTAACGATTAAACCCTGAAGTGTGCAAACGCCTTGTTGGCTTCAGCCATACGGTGTGTATCTTCTTTTTTCTTGTAAGAGGCACCTTCCCCTTTGCTGGCTGCAACGATTTCGTTCGCTAATTTATCAGCCATACTACGGCCATTGCGTTCGCGGCTGTAACGCACCATCCATTTGATGCTCAAAGAAATTTTCCTGTCGGCACGAACCTCAGATGGAATCTGGAAAGTAGCACCCCCAATACGACGGCTGCGAACTTCCACCCCCGGAGTAATGTTGGCCAGGGCTTTTTTCCAAACCTCATACCCGTCTTCACCGGTTTGCTTGGATACTTTTTCAAGTGCGTTGTAAAAAATTCCGTATGCACCACTTTTCTTACCGGCCCACATCAGGTTGTTCACAAAACGGGTAACCAGCTTATCGTTAAACTTTGGATCAGGTGCTAAGGGGAGTTTCTTGGCTTGAGCTTTACGCATGGATCTTTATTTAAATTATTTTTTAGCTTTTTCTTTCTTAGTTCCGTATTTACTACGGCTTTGTTTGCGATCTTTTACACCGGCAGTATCCAGACTACCACGTACGATATGATAACGTACACCCGGTAAATCCTTCACCCTTCCACCACGAATCAGTACGATAGAGTGCTCCTGCAGGTTGTGGCCCTCGCCCGGAATATAGGCAATCACCTCAATTTTGTTGGTTAAACGCACCTTGGCTACCTTACGAAGCGCAGAATTCGGCTTCTTAGGCGTAGTGGTGTACACCCTTGTGCAAACCCCACGGCGTTGCGGACAACTGTCCAGCGCCCTGGATTTACTCTTTGCCCTGATGATTTCTCTACCTTTTCTTACTAATTGTTGTATAGTTGGCATAATAACCGTTTAATTTTCGGACGGCAAAGGTAAGGAAAACTATTTACTTAAAAACTCAATTTTCAATTTTTTTTTACAATAAAAAAATCCACCCGAAGGTGGATTCACTATGGTTTCAATCAAACGTATTAAATCTTATACATCCAGCCATGGGTATCAGGTGATTTACCATAACGGATGTTGTTCAGTAAGGTCTTAACCTGCTGACAAACAGTGTATTTTTCAACATCCCATTCCATTACAAAGTCTTTGTATTTCAATTCTTTAATCATGGAAATGGTAGCGGCTGTTCCTGAGCCAAACACTTCTTTCAACTCGCCCGATTTATATGCATCCATCACTTCTTCAATACTCAAATCACGCTCTTCCACTGTTAAACCCATCTCTTGCAGTATGGTGATTACACTGTCGCGGGTAACACCGGCTAAAATGGTACCCTTATCCAAGCCCGGAGTGATGGCTGTATTCCCAATTACAAAAAACACATTCATGGTACCACATTCCTGTACATAACGATGTTCCAGGGCATCCATCCACAACACCTGATCGTATCCTTTCTTTTTAGCTTCAGCCGTGGCCAGCATGGACGCTGCGTAATTGCCGGCTGTTTTAGCCTCCCCTACACCGCCCTGTACCGCACGTACATACTGCTCTTCCACATAAATTCGCATGGGGGTGTTGTAGTAAGGACCGGTCGGACTCAAAATTATCATGAACTTGTATTGCTCGCTGGGTTTTACACCAATCATTTCTTCAGAGCTGAACATGAACGGGCGGATATACAGTGAATGGTCGGCCTGGTTAGGAATCCAGTTTATATCCATCTGCAACAATTTATGCATGCCATCCATAAAAATCTCCTCCGGCACTTCAGGCATCGCCATGCGCACGGCAGATAGATTGAATCTCTTAAAATTATCGAATGGCCTGAAAATATATCCGTTTCCGGCAGGATCTTTATACGCCTTTATTCCTTCAAAAATCGCCTGACCGTAATGCAATGCCGCAACGGACGGTGCCATCATTAAAGGTTGATATGGCCGAATGACAGGTGTTTGCCACTCCCCGTTTTTGTAATCTGCCTCCAACATATAATCTGTGAAATACTTCCCGAAAGGTATATTCTCCAAATTGATATCCTGAAGCTTGCTTTTTTCGGCTCGAATAATTTCAATTGCACCTTCTGCTATCATAATCATTAATTTTACGGTTACACAAAGAAACGAAAAATAGCCCACTTAACAGCCAACTGTATGAGTCTGAACCCGAAACTCCCCCCTCAGGTAATCGCGCAATTATACCCCAATACCCTCGTACAATTGAATCAAATACATGAGGTACAAAAAGTTACACATGCTAAAACCCCCGCAGGCGATTTAGGCATTCCATCTGTAAAGTACCTGGGCGAAAACCGTAAACACATTACACTGCTTATATATAATCAGAACCTGGCTTTTTTGGAAGACAATGAGCTGGAACAACTCATTAAAATATTACAGGCCTGCCATTTGAGTTTACTGGATGTAGCCATCGTAAATCTTGCCCATACCCACCCACTGGAGCCCCGGCAAATCATGCTTCAAACGGAGGCCACACAGGCCATCATTTTCATTCCTCAGCCCGATATACTAGGCTTGGAAAGCCATGTGCCACTGTATGAAATTATTCATGTGGCTGAGGTGGAATGCACCTTCTCTGAACCACTGGAAAAAATTATCGGAAGTCAGGATGTAAAGAAAAAACTCTGGCGCGCGCTGAAATCATTATTTAAACTCCCCACTTCCTGATAGTATGGAATTCATTTTTGCCACCAACAACCTCAACAAGGTAAAAGAGATCAACAACGCATTGCAGGGCAATTACACCATCTGCAGTTTAAAGGATGCCGGTATTTTAATTGACATCCCTGAACCATACAATACCCTTGAAGACAATGCGCGTGAAAAAGCGGTAACGATTTATCAGATGACCGGAAAAAATTGTTTTAGTGAGGATACCGGTTTGGAAGTTGATGCATTAAATGGTGCACCGGGTGTTCGCAGCGCGCGTTATGCAGGCGACCAGGCCAACAGTACCGACAATATGGAAAAACTGCTGCACGAATTAAGCGCTTCCACCAACCGCAATGCCCGTTTCCGAACGGTAATCTGTATGATACTGGAAGGTAAAAAACTTTTTTTCGAAGGCATCTGCAATGGGACTATTCTCCGCGAACGCAGGGGTGATGAGGGATTCGGATACGATCCCATTTTTATTCCGGAAGGCAGTTTAAAAACATTTGCTCAAATGGATACCAACGAAAAGAATGCGTTCAGCCATAGAAAAAAAGCACTCGATAAGATGATTACCTATTTAAATTCCCGCTATGCGCGTTAAGATTGAATTTCCCGGTGCAATCATTTTCACCACCAACTTACGGGTACGCATAACCGATATTAATTACGGCAATCATACCGGCAACCATGCGCTCGTAGGACTGTTACATGAAGCCCGATTGCAGTGGTTGATGAGTGTGGGGTTCAGTGAACTGAATGCAGGCGGCACTTCCCTCATTATGGCTGATTTGGCCATTGCCTTTCAACAGGAATCGTATTACGGAGACGAACTGACCATAGAACTCTATGCAGAAATGGCCACCCCGAAAAGTTTTAACCTGTATTATAAAGTTTTCAAACAATCGATGCCCGAAAAACCGGTAGCCTCTGCCAAAACGGCGATGGTGTGCTTTAATTACGACACTAAAAAAACGGTACCCATAACGGCCGCGTTAAAACACGTATTGGAGAGAGGATGATTTTATAATCCCCTTTTCCAGATTTCCCAATTGGCCTCTGCCTGCAGATACAGCATATCCAATCCGTTTTTTACAACCGCACCTTGGGCCTGTGCCAGTTGCATCAGTCGGGTATTGGCCGGGTTGTACACCAAATCATACACCACATGCTGTGCAGTAATCGAATGATAGGGCAATATAGGAAAACTGAGTGTATCGGGAAACATGCCGAGTGGTGTACAGTTCACCATCAACAAGCACGATTGCATTATTTCGGGCGTAACCTCTTCATAGGTAATGTACCCGGGTATTTTTTTTCTGGAGACCATTACACACCGAATGCCTTTTTGTTGCAAGACAAACTGAACCGCAGCTGCTGCCCCTCCCGATCCCAGTACCAGTGCCGAAGTAATATCTTTTCGAAGCAGCGGTTGAAGCGATTGCTCAAAACCGATGGTATCTGTATTAAAGCCCCTCCACACCTCACCTATTTGAATACAGTTCACCGCACCTGCTGACTGTGCACGTTCATCGGTTTCTTGTAGATAAGAAATAACCGACTGTTTATACGGAATGGTTACTGCCAGCCCTCTCAATTCGGAATGTTGCATCACCAACTCCGGCAGCCACTCAATCCTTTGAAGCGGGAATAGTTCGAAACGATGCGGCAACCCTTCACTCCTGAACTTTTCTTCAAAATACAATTTAGAAAACGAATGTTCAAGAGGATAACCTATCAGGCCAAAGAGTGCCATACCATCTTTATTTATCGAGGTAGAAATGGAAAGTATCTCCTCGTAAGCCGATGCGCATAGCTTCCAGCGCGATGACTTCAGCCGGAGCAATGTTTCCAAGATTTACATTGCATCCCAACAGTTCCAGAAAATATAATTGTTGAGATTTCTGAGGTGCTTCCCACAGTATCTGGTCTTTGGGGATTTGTGTTAGAATTTCCTGCACCAGACCTTCACGAACTTCTCCGGAGCCACGGTAAATACCCACATTTCCGGCTTCGCGAGCTTCAGCAATAACATAGGAGGCCCCGGCTTCCAACTCCGCACGCATCAGTTCAATCCACTTATACGGCGGCATAATATGCGTAGCATCCTTACTTCCCACTTCACTCAAAACTACACCGTGTTGGGTAAGTTGTTCAATGTAACCACATTTTTCAGCATGCGGAATGGTAATAGACCCATCGCTCACTTCCATGTACTGTACTCCAAATTCTTTACACACGGCCACATAGTCATCAAACTGATTTCTGATAAGAAAAGCTTCAAACAGTGTACCTCCGAAATAAACGGGAACGTTGTACGACTTATATACTTCCAGTTTTTCGCGCAACCTCGGGGTTACGTATGATGTGCCGAAACCAAGTTTTACGATATCTACATGCGGGCCGGCCACATCCAGAAAGTTATGTACTTCCGCTATACTCAGGCCTTTGTCCATTACCATGGTTAACCCGGCAGTACGCGGCTTTATATTACGGTCGGGAATTTGCGATAAATTAAAATTCATACTTGAAGATGGATTAGGCCGCAAAGTTAATCTTCCGTAAAGTTTTTGATTGAAAAAATTTAGTGCGACTTTTTCTTGCGGTAACGGGCAATAAGCTCTACCACCGGTTGCATCTGCAAAATAGCCGGATTGAGTTCAATGAATTTTTTTACATGTTTAGGATTGGCAATGAGTCCGTTTTCAAGTTGCAGCAACGCTTCCTTGTTTTTACCGGTGATGAATAAAATCATGCTGATATAATACAGGAAGATGGGCTTCCGGTCGGTTTGCTCATAGGCAAAGGCTGCATATTCGAGCGCTTCATCATAAAAGCCTCCCAGCATAAATGCATTGAGCAATTCCACCCAGCCATTGATATTTTTAGGTCGTACACGAACTACATTGGCGAGATAGGTAATGGCCTCATCAATCTGATGGGTTTCCATGTAACACCTGCCTAAAGCCAGATGGTACTCCGGATGGAGTTTATCTAACCGGATAGCGGTTTCCAGACATTTGATGGCATTTTTCCAGCCGGCTTCATTCATATAGGTGCATGCCAGGCGGTAATACAAATGGCTGTCTTCAGGCTCAAGGTGGCTGGCTTTCTTATAGTAAAAGCGGGCTTGAGCATAATTCGCCTGCCTGTCGAAACAATGGCCCATGGCCTCGTACAATACAGCTTCAGGGCGAGCCAGTACCAACACACGCTCCAACGCCTCGATGGCTTCTTTATATTTCCTTAAACGCAGAAATGCATCTGCCATATTGCGATAGGCAAAATCAAACTTTTCATCAATGGCTACAGCGTATTGGTAGGCATCAATTGACTTTTCATATAATTTCAAACCCTGGTACGCAGCACCGAGGTTAAACCAGGCCAGTTCACTGAATGGATGTTCTTCAATAATCCATTTATGCAGGGTGATACTTTCTTCATTACGACCAGTAAAATCGGTCCAGAAGCAGATTTTATTCAAAGCTTCCTCATTGGTGGGCTCCTGTTCCAGGATCATCCGCAAACAATCAAAAATCTTTTCAAACTCCTCATAATCGTCGTACACATCGGCCAGCTCAAACAATAAATCTATTCTTTCCTCGCCATCATATTTATGGATAGCCTCTTCCAGCAACTGCGCTGCTTCTTCCTGACGGTCGAGTGCCAGTAGGGCGTCGGTTTTTAGAATGTACAAAGAGATATCTCCGGAATCCAGTACGGCTGCGTGTTCAATAACTTCCAGCGCATCGGAATATCGCCGCAGGGCCAAGAGCAATCCTGCCTTTTTCAGTAAAAGAGCAGATGAATAAGTGTATTGGTCAGATGCATAAATGGCAGCTTCGAGGGCTGTTTTATAGTCTTCCTTGAATTCGTAGTACTCAATAATACGTTCAAAACCATCCTCCTCAATAAAACTGTGGGCTCGTCCGTTCTTCAGGTTATCGTATTGGGCCAGTAATTCACGAATTTCCTCTCTGTCTTGTCGGTAGGGGTTTTTACTCATGGGTTAAAGGTTTGTGTAATTTAATCAAATATTGCCGCAAAAAACATCTTTTTTTACTGAATTAACTTTTTATCCACATCACAAAAAAATATTCAATGTTGCAACAATTAATTTGATTTGTTAAATCTTTTTAATTATATTTGTATCAGATATGGATAATTCCATATTTTTAAGACATGAAAAGATTTGCTAAAATATTATTCTTTACCGCGCTGGTTACCGGGGGCACTATTTGGGCTTCGTATGCCGACCGTGGTATTGGTAAGAAAAAGAGCAAAGTGAAGTTGAACATTGTGAATACAAACAACAACATCAAGAGCAATCTTTCATTCAACCTGAAAACCGGATTAAAGTACACCGGTTCCCTGCTGCCTTCTACGAATGCGAGAGGAAACGCTTCTAACGTACTGGTTACTTTCCAAAAAGGAAATTCAGTGTACATCATTCCATACAAGCAAAAGGCAATCAGTTCTGAAATCCGTCAGGGATACACCGGTTTAAAACTGGTGATTAAGCCTTAATTATTTTCATTCTCTAATAGATTACACAGCCACATTAACGGATGCCGTCTTTACGCATCTGCATGTTTTCTTCGTAAGTCATGGTGCGATAACCCGATGTAGGTGCTATGAAAGCAGCAGATGGAACAGGGTCTGTTTCTATCTTCCCCAAGGTATAAGTGAACACAATATCGCCGGACACTACGCTGTATCGCACGGGAACACCGGGTAATTGAGGGAAGGCATTATTGTATTCTTTATTGTTTAAGATCAAATCCGGTGTGTAATACACAGTGTAGGTTCTGCCGCCAGGTAAAACGCTGGTGGCTTTTTTCAATTTGTAATTTCCAAATTTTTCGTCTGTATCTTCTGTCGTGAATTTCAGTGAGGCGTGGGTTTTATTTTTTTGTTGCCAGTTGGCTTTAGTCATGGTAATCATCAACTGTTGCCCGCTATATGATTTAAGAATAAAACCTTTCCCGGCCTTGGCATCGTACACATTGGTTTCACTACCCAAACTACTTTCCATTACACTCTTACTTTGGGTTGCTTTGATAAATACTTTCATGGTAGCTCCATTCATTGCCGTTAGTTTGGAACTTCCTGATGATTGAACTTCTATGGTATAATGTAATGTAGCGTCATTCACCTGTCTTTGTGCCAAAACGGGTGTAGGTGCAGCAAGCAGCACAATCAATAAAAGGTTTAACCACTTTATCATGATACAAAATTTAATCCCTGTAAAGATACTGATTCCTGCAGGAGGTTTAGCCAAGGAATGACTAAAATGCACCTGCGTAAAAAAAGAAAAAAGCTACCGGATGAGTAGCTTTTAAATGGAATATGTTAATTAAATCAACGTTTGTTCGATTTATTTTTGAGCTCTTGCATTTTCTTTTGCTGTTCCTGCATTTGCTCTAACCGTTCCTGAAATTTACTTTTCTTCACCGGTTTTTTCATGTTCTCATTGATTTGCGCCAGAATTTTTTCATGGTTGATTATATACTTCTGAATCACAAACTGCATAATCAATGTAATGGCATTTGAAACGGTGTAATACCAGGTGAGGGCAGCCGGCATGTTATTAAATATACCCAACAGCAAGATCGGAAAGATGTATGGCATATACTTCATGAAAGGGTTGCTGTTATCCTGCATGTTAGCCATACTGTACACAGAAATAATTAAACTCGTGATAACGGCTGTAAGTGTAAACAAACTGACGTGATCTCCATAGAATGGTATATTGAATGGCAAAGTGGCGATGGAATCATACGCTGCCAAATCTTTAGCCCACAAAAAGTTCTTACCGCGCAAATCTACATTCGACTGGAAAAAATAAAACAACGACATGAAGATGGGGAGTTGCAATAACGCCGGGATACACCCACCCAACGGACTCACTCCTGCGCTCCTCCAAAGTTTCATTTGTTCCATTCCAAATGCCTGCTGATCGAGTTGCTTGGTTTTTGCATCCGTAAACTTGGCACGTAATGCATCTACCTCGGGCTTGAGCGCCTTCATCTTGGCACTGCTCAGGTAACTCTTATACAGGATGGGTGATGTAATTAAGCGAATAAACAAGGTGAGGAGTAAAATCACAATCCCCATACTCGCAACATACTTTTGTATAAAATCGAACACCGGCAACAGGAAATGCCTGTTGATATATTTCACAAATGCGAATACACCGGAACCATAAGGAACTATGTTTTCCAGTTCGTTATTATACGCTTTAAGGATTTTAAAATCACTCGGACCGAAATATAGTTGAAGAGATACATTGCCGGTTTGACTCACCGGTGAAATAGCCTGCGTGGTAGCGCGTACAATGTAGTGTTTACTGGTATCATCGGCGGCGTTGGTCCAGGTAGTGGTTACTGATTTAAATTTATCCCGCGCAATTAATCCTGAAGCAAAGAATTGTTGTTTCAGTACAACCCAATTCGTTGGTTGATCAAACTTCAGAGATTTATCGGAAGAACCTGCATATTCGAAATCATAATCTCCGCCGGTGAAATAACAAACATGAGTTTGTGTTTCTTCATACTTGGCATCTTCCTCAACCTTTGGCGCTTCCGTTTTCCATTCAATACTTAAGTCGCTTCTCGACAACAACGCTTTTCCATTTAGTGCGATATCGAAATCAAGCATGTAATTATCAGGCTTCAGCGTGTACACGTGACTGATAGCCTGCCCCAGTGTATCGCCTACGGTAAAAGTGATTTGTTGTGATTGATCGGTATTCTTCACTACCTCGCTGATATTAAATAAAGTATTTGCTGATTGAGCCGTTTGATTGATACCCGCATTGTACGTGTAAGAAAAACTATTAAAATCGCTACCGGCCAAAACCACAGGTTCACCATTCCATTTTTTAAATTGTTTCAGTTCAACGGATGAAGGCTGTCCACCACGGTTGGTAAAAGTGATTTTCACCAGATTGTTTTCGAGGGTAGCTGTTTTCTCGTTTTCAGCCACTTGAAAAGCGCCCACTCCCGCCTCTACTTTCAATGATTCGGCCTGAACGGAATCTTTTGCAGCCAGTTCCGGTGCTATTTTCGGTTTTAGGTTTTCGATGGAATCTTTAATGCGCAGCTGTTCTGCTTCGTATGCCAACCGGCTTCGGCTGTTTATCACAAACATCGCAACAAGCAACACGCCTATCAACACAAATCCGATAATTGTATTTCTATCAAATCCCATGGTAAAGTATCTGTTTAAGTGCGCAAAGGTAACTAGTTTGCCTTAAGCACAAGGTGAATTCCATAAAAAATGCCCGCGAGCGGGCATTGAGATTATTTCAATCGATGGATGATTATTTCTTGGCAGTGGCCTCAGCTGCTTCAGCCTGTTTCAACTGACGCGTCATGGTTACGGAGGCAATCGGAATACGGGGAGAGTTCATCACTTCCATACCTTCTGCTTTCACGTCCTGCACACGCACGTTTCCGTTCAGTTCCAAATCAGAAAGATCTACTTCAATGTGCTCTTTCAAGTATTTGGGAAGGGTTTTCACTTTGAGGGTTTTCATCTTGGTAACTAGCTTACCACCCGCTTTAACACCCGCAGGCGTTCCAACGTACTTCAGCGGAAGCGAAGCGATTACTTTTTTATCGTCTACCAGCTCCATAAAATCTACATGCTGTAACTCATCACTTACTTTATGGAACTGCAAATCTTTCAATATGCAACGGTAATTTTTACCATCTACTGAAATGTTTGCCAGCATAAAGGCAGACGTGTACACAATCGGCTTCAGTGCAGCTGCAGTGGTGGTAAAGTTTACTTCTTTTTCACCGCCGTAAATTACACAAGGCACGAGATTTTGAGAGCGAAGTTGACGGGTGGCAGATTTCCCGTTTTCGGTCCTCAACTGACCTTCAATCGTAATTGTTTTCATTTTACATTTAATTTATGAGGCGCGAAGGTAGGTCAAAATCTTTGAATGCCGAGCAGGAATACAAACTTTTTTCCGGGAAGATTTATTTCTTGTTCTGCATACGACTTCTCATAAACAAACTGTTTATACTCTTGTTTTCAAAGGCGTTACGTATGGTGATTGCAAATAATTCGTCGGTAGATACCACTTTAATTTTAGAAGATTCTTTTTTTAGTGGAATGGTATCACATACCACCAATTCTTCCAGCACACTGTTTTCAATATTCTCGTAAGCTTTTCCGCTCAATACCGGATGGGTACACAACGCACGAACACTACGAGCCCCTTTTTCCATCAGCAAGGCGGCACTTTTGGTGAGGGTTCCTCCGGTATCGCAGATATCATCAATAATGACAATATCGCGGTCTGTTACATCTCCAATCACCACCATACTGGCAATTTCGTTGGCTCTTTTGCGGTGTTTATCGCAAATCACCATTTCTACTTCAAAATAGGTAGCGATTTCGCGGATGCGGTTGGCACTTCCTACATCGGGGGCGGCAAAAGTGAGGTGATCGAGTTTTAAATTTTCTATATAAGGAATGAATACGGCAGATGAATCCAGGTGGTCTACGGGGATATCAAAATAACCCTGAATTTGCGGTGCGTGGAGATCCATGGTAATTAAACGGTCGGCCCCTGCGGCCACCAACATATTGGCAACCAGTTTGGAACCGATGGCCACGCGGGGTTTGTCTTTGCGGTCCTGACGTGCAAACCCATAGTATGGGATCACCGCAATCACTTTATAGGCTGAAGCTCTTTTGGCGGCATCGATCATCAACAACAATTCCATCAGGTTATCGGTGGGTGCGAACGTGCTTTGAATCAGGAACACGAATTTCCCTCGGATGCTTTCCTGGAATTCCACTCCTATTTCTCCGTCACTGAATCGCTGAATATTCACCTTTCCGAGGGGTTCACCGAATTTTTTAGCAATTTTCTGGGCAAGGTATTGTGAACCGGTACCCGAAAATATTTTCGCATTTGGAAGCATGTAAATGTTTGTTGACGGTTAAATAAAGAAAGTTTTGCGAAAATACATTTAGTTTAAAACAAATCGAAAGTATTATGGAAAATCAGGGAAATTCTATTCGTCATTGGGCCATGGACGACAGACCCCGGGAGAAATTATTGCAAAAAGGGGCTGCAGCATTGAGCCATTCGGAATTGGTCGCTATTTTACTGAATCATGGATCTAAAAATAAATCAGCGGTAGACCTTGCCAAAGAACTCCTATTGCTTTGTCAGAACAGCCTCGAGGAACTTGGGAAAATGTCGGTTGCAGATTATACCAGAATCAGCGGAATCGGGCCTGCCAAAGCGGTGGGTTTAGCGGCTGCGATGGAACTGGGCCGCCGCAGGCATGGCGGAGACGTTGTAAAGCGGGTGGTGGTACAAAACAGTGCTGATATTGCCCGCTATCTGAAAAGCACTTTAAAAGATTTCCCGTATGAAGTGTTTGCAGTGGTTTTTCTGAACCGCGCCAACCGTATCAAGCATTTTGAAATTGTGAGTCAGGGTGGCATTACCGGAACCGTGGCCGACCCCCGACTCATTTTGAAAAAAGCCATTGAACTCGAAGCTACCTCCATTGTACTTAGCCATAATCATCCTTCCGGTAACCTGAACCCCAGCAAATCGGATGTAGAGATTACACAAAAAATTAAACAAGCTTCTGCCTATTTCGATATTCAGGTACTTGACCACATTATTGTCAGTGAAGATGGATATTTCAGTTTTGCGGATGAGGGCATTATGTAACTACTTCCCTTTGCCTGCCAGGATAATGCGGATGGTGTGCAGTAAGATTTTAAAATCGAGCATGAGGGAAACATTTTCCACATACAGCAAATCATACGGCATACGCCGGATCATCTCTTCTAACGTTGAGGCATATCCGAATTTAACCATGCCCCAACTGGTGATGCCCGGCTTCACTTTAAAGAGCAGTTTATACTCCGGATGATTATGAAGTATTTGCTGAATGTAGTGCCGGCGTTCCGGCCGTGGACCAACCAGGCTCATCTCACCTTTCAGGATATTCCAGAACTGAGGCAATTCATCAATACGCCATTTGCGCATGGTTTTTCCCCAGGGGGTAATGCGTGGATCCTGATCATAACTGAGTTGCGGGCCTTCCACTTCTGCATCGCGGTACATGGAACGAAATTTATACATGATGAATGGCTTCCCCTTGTATCCTATCCGTTCCTGACGAAATATTATTTTTCCGGGAGAGGAACGCCATACCCGAATGGCCGCGTATAAAAACAAGGGCGACAACAGCATGCATGAAAAAACAGAAATTGACACATCTACTATCCGTTTGAAATTCTGTTGCCATACCGGTAACTGTCCCGGATGCAACTGCATCAGCGGCACTCCGGTTACATTTGAGGTTTGTATAGCCCCGCTGATGATATCTACCAGATCAGGTTTCACCATAATCTCCACGTCGTACTCAATGAAATACAACAGGGCTGTTCCCAACAGGCTACGATGCTCTTTATCAATATCGATAACTACATATTCAATTTGTTGTTCACGAATGACCGTGTTGAGTAACTGCTGATCAGAGAATGTGTACAAGCCTGAATAGGTGTGCACGGGCTCCTCACCCAAATGAAAACATGCTACCGGCTTTAAACCATTATGATCTTTAAAATCTGTTCCCGGAGACCACACTGCTGAAGATTTATTTCCACCTGAAACAATCAGTACATTAAAATACACACTGCCTTCATTCAATTGCTTTTTGGCCACATGCAAAATAGTCATCCTAACGGCAAGGGTTAGGAGCATTACAGGCAACAACAGACTAAAGAACTCCTGATAATATTTTAAGTTATCGTACTGCGGATTTTTAAGAATGAAGAAAAACAACAGAAACATGCAACCAATCAGGCTAATCACCATGATTCGCCAAACCTCACCCAGCCTCGATTTCCTATACACATCCGTGTAAGTGCCCGAAAGGTAATTCAGCATTACCCAGCCCATCGTGTAGAGAAACAATCCAAGATAAAAACCGGCAGGAATACTAAACCGGTAATCGTATATCACAGTACGTAAATAGTAAAAGCACAGCCATGTAAGGATAGCAATGAGCACATCCGACAGCACTAACCAGCGGGTATGAATTCTGTTTTGCCTCAAGGTGGTTCAACTTGTTAGAGTTGTTTATGATTAATCTTCTCGAGAATTTTGTGGGCCACTTCCATTGCGCTGAAACCGTCGAATATCGTTACTGCGGTTTCTTTGTTGTGGGTGATGGACTGCAGGAATGATTGCAGTTCCATTTTTATAGCGTTCCCATCTTCTACTGCCGGATTGGCAATGGAAATGGTTTTCTTTCCATTGTGGGTGTCAATATCGAATGTAAATACACTTTTATCGCCCGGTTCGTTCAGTTTGATGACTTCTGATTTTTTATCCAGAAAATCTATGCCAATATAGGCGTCTTTCTGGAAGAGGCGCATTTTTCTCATTTTCTTCAGGGAGATGCGGCTACTGGTGAGGTTGGCCACGCAACCGTTATCAAATTCTATACGCACGTTGGCGATATCGGGTGTATCACTGAGTACTGCTACACCATTCGCGGAGATATAACTTACATTGCTATTCACCAATTTCAAGATGATGTCAATATCGTGAATCATCAAATCAAGAATCACACTTACGTCTGTGCCACGCGGATTGAACTGAGCGAGCCGGTGCACTTCAATAAACATCGGTTGCAACTGATATTCTTTCAATGCGAGGTATGCGGGGTTGAATCGTTCCACATGACCTACCTGAAACTTCACATTAGATTCGGTGGCGAGCTTTACGAGTAAGCGGGCCTCTTCCATGGTGTTGGCCAGTGGTTTCTCCACAAATACATGCTTGCCTTTGCGCAGGGCCATTTCACACAAATCGTAATGATAGATGGTTGGAGCAACAATATCTACTGCGTCGCAGGCGTCCATCAAAGCTTCCGGAGTATTGAAACGGGGTATCTTATAGGTCTCTTCTACCTGTGTTGCCACCTGGTCGTTGGGGTCGTAAAAGCCCACGAGATTGGCCCCTGCAATTTCCAGCCAGTTGTTGATGTGAAATTTCCCGAGATGCCCGGTACCAAATATGCCGATTTTTAACATGATTCATTGAATTGGACGCTGAAACATTAGGCCATGGACTCTTCCCAGAAACCCATTTTACCAAATTTATCAATCCTGTTTTTTACTCTTTCATCAGGGTTTTGTTTTTCCAGTTCTTCCAGGGCCGGAACCAGATAGTTTTTCAACCGTTCGGCTGCTTCATCGTAATCCCAATGGGCGCCTCCGAGGGGTTCAGGCACCACTGC
>JAHBTM010000018.1 GCA_019638635.1 Ferruginibacter sp.
AAATTTTTTCGACAGCTTTATTTCCGCAAAGGCCCCCAACTGATAGCCAAAGGAGAAGCCATTTTTAAATTCGGTACCATCCAGCTTATTAATATCGGCTCCGGCCTTCACGCCGAGCGAAAACCCTTGTGCAAAGGTGGTTCCGGTAGATACAAGCATCCACACCATTACAGAGAACAGAATCCGTTTCATAGTTTTTAATTTTTATAAATATCATAAACAGAAATATCATGCCAAAAAAAATATCACGATTTCAGTCACACAAATTGTTAATACTTTTCATTATAAATAGGTATTTCTGAATATATTTTGTAACTTTGCGGCGATTTACTGAGAATTGCATGACATGCTCAGTTGCTGTTGAATCATACAGGCGGATTTTTTCTCTCCAACAGCCCGAAGCATAACATGTGACCATCAAGCGCCACATGCTTTGCACATTGCAAGACGGGCTCACTTTATAAAAAAAATACAATGAACGGATTTCAGGCATTAGGATTGAACGATCATATCGTGCAATCAGTCACCGACCTCGGGTTTACTACACCCACCCCCATTCAGGAACAAGCGATTCCTGTATTATTATCAGGTACTACAGATTTCGTAGGACTTGCACAAACCGGTACCGGTAAAACAGCGGCGTTTGGTTTACCCTTATTACAATTGATTGAACCTGCCGATAAATTCCCTCAGGCACTGATTGTATGCCCTACCCGTGAACTTTGTTTACAAATCACCAGCGATTTGCTTACGTTCACCAAACATTCTAAAGGCATACTTACAGAAGCGGTTTATGGCGGTGCATCCATAACCATGCAAATCAGAAACCTAAAAAGAGGTGTTCAGATTGTGGTAGCTACACCGGGCCGATTGATTGATTTAATTGAAAGGAAAGCAATCGATTTACAAAAAGTAAAATACGTAGTGTTGGATGAAGCCGATGAAATGTTGAACATGGGTTTCCGTGACGACATTGACTTTGTGCTGAAGAACACCATCAACCGTGAAAGTATCTGGTTGTTCAGTGCTACCATGCCTCCGATGGTTCGTGCAATTGCTAAGAACTTCATGGAAAACCCCAAAGAAGTTACCGTTGGTAAAAAGAACAGTGGCAATGCGAACATCGATCATCAATATGTAGTCACCCTTTCGCATCATCGTTTTGAAGCATTGAAACGCATCATTGATTTCAACCCCGGCATGTATGGAATCATCTTTACACGCACCAAAGCGGATGCACAGGATGTTTGCGAGAAACTCGCCAAGGCCGGCTATGATATAGAAGCCTTACATGGTGATCTTACCCAGCAGCAACGCGATAAAGTGATGGCACGATTCAGAAATCGTTCACTGCAATTGCTCATTGCAACAGATGTGGCCGCCAGAGGTATTGATGTGGATGGCATTACGCATGTAATCAATTACGAGTTACCCGACGACATGGAGGTGTACACACACCGTAGCGGCCGTACAGCCCGTGCAGGGAAAACCGGGATTTGCCTATCCATTTGCCACACCAGAGAAATCTATAAAATCAGGCAGTTGGAGAAGATGATCAATGCGCCTTTCCATAAAGTAGACATTCCAAGTGGAAAAGAAGTTTGCCGCAAACAATTCTTCCATTTCATGGATAATCTGGCACAAGCTGATATATCACATGGCGAATATGAAACGTATCTGCCCGATTTAATGGAAAAGTTTATGGATGTTTCCAAAGAAGAAATACTGCAACGCGTAGCCGCACTTGAATTTAATCACTTCTTAAAGTATTATGATCACGCAGAAGATTTGAATATTAGGGCAGATATGCGCCGACAAGACACCGGCGGTATGAATTCAAACGTAGGAAAAGGCAGAGACCGTTCCTTCACCCGTAAAGACAACGGATTTACCCGATTGTTTGTAAACCTGGGAACTAAGGATGGTTTTTACAAAGCCAGTTTTCTTCAGTTTGTGCTCGACGAAAGCAATTTAAAAAAAGACATGCTGGGTAAAATTGACCTGCGTGAAATGAATACCTGGTTGGAAGTAGATAAAGCGGAAGCGCAGAAAATGATTCGTGCCATTGATGGCAAAAGGTTCAATAATCGAATTGTACGCATGAATGAGGCGGATGGCGGCTTCAAACGTCCGGCTGATGAAGGCAATAATAGCCAACGCGGTGGAAAACGCTCATTCAGTACAGGAAGAAGCAGAAAGTAACCCTAACGCATAAACGATTTTATTACAGGCAGGTTTCCCCTGCCTTTTTTTCATTGTATCACCACCCAGTATCCACCGGGCAACATACGCATCGTATCCTGTTTTAACATCTCACAACGTTCATACATTAACCATGTTGTTATATCGGGAATAAAAATATCATCTTGGGTTATATCACATTCCTTTCCCAGATTGAGCCAAACCAAACACTCCTTGTCACCCGACTGAATCTTATAACCTAACACCCCACCTTTTTGGAAAAACGTTATGGGGGTTTCAGGGGCAAAGAATGATGCATGCGCATGGCGAATGTGGAACAGTTGGGTATAGAACGATTCCAGTAAAAGTGCCTCGTTCCAGTTCAGCCGGGCTTTTTCAAAAAAAGGCAACCGTGCATGATTCGGTATTTCCTGGCCACTGTACACCAACGGTACCGCACCGGGATACAAGGCTGAAAAAACAGCTAACGCCTGGGCATACACGCCATATTTTTCAAACTCCGTTCCATTCCAGCTGTTTTCATCATGATTAGACGTAAAGTACAACCGGTAACCCTTCAGCGGATCCTGTTGCAGGAGATGAACAAGGGATGAAACATCTCCCTGCTGTTGCAGCACTACCTGAGTAGCATGCATCCATTTCCAGGTAAAGGTGATATCAAACGCCCGGGTATAATCGGGTTCCTCTGTTTCACCCAACCAGATGAGTGAGGGTTTGACCGGATCCAGAAAACGGCGTGCGTTTATCCAAAACTCCAGCGGCACAAGATGTGGTAAATCAGCACGAAAACCATCGATATCAAATTGATGAATCCAAAACGCCATATGCTCAATCATGGCATCTTGTTGTTGAATGTTCTGATGTTCTATTTGAAGTACATCCGTCCAGTCAAACGGAGTTACAAATTCTCCATTTACCTGACGAATATATTCCGGATGGTGTGTTGCCCATTCGCTATCCCAGGAAACATGGTTGGCCACCCAGTCTATTATTACCTTCATGCCTAAATGATGACAGGCCTCCACCAACTCTTTGAAATCATTTTCAGTTCCAAATTCCGGATTCACTGCCTGGTGGTTGCGTATGGAATAATAACTCCCCAAACTTCCTTTTCGGTTCAACACGCCTATCGGATGAATGGGCATAAACCATAATATATCGATGCCCATATTCTTCAACCGGGGCAGATGGGTCATAAATGCTTTAAATGTACCTTCGGGCGTAAACTGACGGATATTCACTTCGTAGAGTACGGCACCGGTCAGAAATCCGGGAGTTTTAAACCTTGTCATTTCAATTTGTAACTTTGGAGATATAATGAAGCAATTTACAATTCCATTTACATATCGCAGCTCCTGGATTGCTGCCATTAAACAAACCCGTAAACAGGCGGATAAAATGAAGAAGGATTTCACTCCTTCCGTGCTTGATTTTGGGCCGTTGCAAATTAACCTGGCACGCCATTTCGGTTTTTGTTACGGTGTGGAAAATGCCATTGAAATTGCTTTTCGTACAGTGGATGAAAATCCCGGGAAACGCATATTTCTGTTGAGTGAGATGATCCACAATCCGCAGGTAAATGCCGATCTAACGGCAAGGGGTGTACGTTTTTTGCAAGACACCTCCGGAAATACCATCATTCCGTTTGATTCGTTGCATGCAGAGGACATTGTACTCATACCTGCCTTTGGTACCACCTTGGCCATTGAAGAAAAACTGACCGGCCTGGGTATTGCCGTTGAAAAATACAATACTACCTGTCCTTTTGTGGAGAAAGTCTGGAACCGTAGTGAACAAATTGCCCGACAGGGATATACCGTCGTCGTACATGGTAAACCCACCCATGAAGAAACCCGCGCTACTTTTTCACATGCGGCCGCTGCTACACCTACGCTGGTTATCAGCGATATGAAAGAAGCCGAAATATTAGGCACTTTCATCACCGCTGAACGTTCTACTGATGAATTCGATAATTATTTTGAAGGAAGATACTCTTCGGGGTTCAACCCGTCTGTGCATTTAAAACGAATTGGTGTGGTGAACCAAACCACCATGTTAGCTTCAGATACACAGGGTATTGCTGACTACCTGAAGCAGGTGATGATTCAACACTATACACTCAATGATCAAACGGTTAGCAATCATTTTGCCGATACGCGCGACACACTTTGTTATGCAACAAACGACAACCAATCGGCTGTATATGGTTTGCTGGAAGTTCCCGCCGATTTAGCCATAGTAGTAGGTGGTTACAACAGTAGCAATACGTCACATTTGGTGGAGTTGTGCGAAGAAAAACTTCCTACGTATTTTATTAACAGCTGTGAGCAGTTGCTCAGCCGCTCCTCCGTACAACATTTTAACTTGCACACACATGCAGAAATGATAACGGAAGGGTATTTACCCACAAAGGAAAAAGTAACAATAGCCATCACCAGTGGAGCGAGCTGCCCGGATGCACTGGTTGAATCTGTGATTAAAAAATTAATGGAATTTTTTGGTGTAGATACCGTTGCCGAACCGCTACCGGCCTTATCTTCCTGAGGCCATTTCCAGTTCTATCACTTTGTCTTTGTAGAGGTTGAGTGCAAAATCCAATTGTTCATCGGTAGTGATGTGTGTATTATCCAGCAGGATAGCATCTTCTGCACGACGTAACGGGCTAACCTCTCGGTTTGAATCTATATAATCACGCATTTCAAGATTCGCTTTCACTTCTTCAATGGTTACGTTGGGATTTTTTTCAAACATTTCTTTAAATCGTCGTTCTACACGAACTGAAATATCTGCTGTCATAAATATTTTCAAATCGGCATTGGGGAAAACCGTTGTACCAATATCTCTCCCATCCATGATGGTGTTTGCTTTCCGGCCCATCAGCTGTTGCTGGTGCACGGCAAATGACCGAACCTCAGGGATGGCGGCTACTTCGCTTACCTTTTCTGCAACCACCAAATCACGAATCACGTACTCCACATTCTCTCCGTTCAGAAACATTTCAGATTGTTCCAACTTATCGTTGTACTGAAAATGCAACTGAATATCCTTTAAAGCCACAATCACTGATGCTTTATTTGACCAATCGATGTGGTTTCGTAAAAAATATAAGGTAATAGCACGATACATGGCTCCGCTGTCTATATATACAAAACCCAGCTGCCGTGCCAGTTGTTTGGCCAAGGTACTTTTTCCGCAGGATGAAAAACCGTCTATAGTGATGATGAAGTTCTTTGGCATGACAACACAAATTTAATGAACATCTGCATTTTTCGGTTTCAAAATCTGCATAAAAAAACCCCGGCATGATTTACCGGGGTCGTTGTATTTATTCATTTCTATCAGGCTTCCGATTTCTTTTCCTTTTTACCCTTGGGTTCTTCTTTCAGTTTGAACACCAATTTTTGCTTTTCCGTATCCACATCAGCCACCAATACATCGCCCGCTTTAATGGTAGTATTCAGGATATCTTCTGCCAACGGGTCTTCCAGATATTTCTGGATGGCGCGGTGTAGCGGGCGGGCACCAAACTGACTATCATAGCCTTTATCAGCCAGGAACTCTTTGGCTTCTGGTGACAACTCCAGGGAGAAGCCCAGATTTTGCAGGCGCTTCATCACTCCTTTCATGAGGATATCGATGATTTCAAAGATATTCTCTTTGCTGAGTGAATTAAACATCACCACATCGTCGATACGATTCAGGAATTCAGGGCTAAAGGTGCGTTTCAATGCTTTCTCAATAATCGCCTTACTGTTTTCATCTTCCTGTGCCTGCCGTGCGGCGGTTGCAAATCCTACTCCATCACCAAAATCTTTTAACTGACGGGCACCGATATTCGAAGTCATAATAATCATGGTATTCTTAAAATCTACCTTACGTCCCAGCCCATCAGTTAACTGGCCATCATCCAGTACCTGTAACAAAATATTGTAAATATCGGGGTGCGCTTTTTCAATTTCATCGAGGAGAATAACAGAATATGGTTTTCGTCTAACCCTTTCCGTTAACTGGCCTCCTTCTTCATACCCCACGTATCCGGGAGGCGCACCAATCAGTCGGCTAACGGTGAATTTCTCCATGTATTCACTCATATCGATACGGATGAGTGCATCTTCACTGTCGAATAAATGCTTGGCCAACGAACGGGCGAGTTCGGTTTTACCCACGCCGGTAGGACCCAGAAAAATGAAAGTACCGATAGGTTTCTTTGGATCTTTCAAGCCCACACGGTTACGCTGGATGGCTTTCACTACCTTGGTGATTGCATCCTGTTGTCCGATGACTGCTCCTTTGAGATCGTCGGCCATGCGGCGGAGTTTATCTGTTTCGGCCTGTACCATGCGCTGCACGGGAATTCCGGTCATCATGCATACCACTTCTGCAATATCTTCTTCCTCAATCGGGAAACGTTTGTGTTTACTTTCTTCTTCCCAATCCCGTTTTGCTTTTTCGAGATCTTCCTGATAACGTTTTTCCGTATCCCTCAACGATGCGGCCTCTTCAAACTTCTGGCTCTTCACCACTTTGTTTTTCTCGAGTTTTATCTCTTCGATCTTTTTTTCCAGTTCAATGATGTTATCGGGCACATTGATATTTTTGATATGCTTTCTTGCGCCCACTTCATCCAATACATCAATGGCTTTATCCGGTAAAAGTCTGTCGGTCATGTAACGGTCACTGAGTTTCACACAGGCTTCTATGGCTTCAGGACTGTAGGTTACGTTGTGGTAGTCTTCGTATTTATTTTTAATATTATTGAGGATGGTGATGGCCTCTTCCACACTGGGTTGTTCAACCAGCACTTTTTGGAAACGCCTGTCGAGTGCGCCATCCTTCTCAATATGCATACGATATTCATCCAGTGTGGAAGCGCCGATGCATTGCAGTTCGCCCCGGGCAAGTGCCGGTTTGAAAATATTAGAAGCATCCAAAGAACCGCTTGCACCCCCTGCACCAACAATGGTATGGATTTCATCAATGAATAAAATGACATCACGATTTTTTTCCAATTCGTTCATGATGGCTTTCATGCGTTCTTCAAACTGACCGCGGTATTTTGTACCGGCCACCAAGGCGGCCAGATCGAGGCTAACCACCCGTTTGTTGAACAATACGCGCGACACCTTACGTTGTACAATGCGAAGCGCCAGCCCTTCTACAATGGCTGTTTTACCCACACCGGGTTCACCGATGAGGATGGGATTATTCTTCTTTCTTCTTGATAGAATTTGTGAAACCCGCTCAATCTCATTTTCTCGACCCACGATAGGATCCAGGGATCCGATTTCAGCGAGGTGGGTGATATCTCTTCCGAAGTTATCCAGCACCGGTGTTTTCGTGGCCTTAGACTGAGTGGAAGAGCCTCCTTTAGGTTGTTTTCCCTGGCCGTATTGTTTGCGTTCTTCATCAAACTCATCATCTTCATTAAATTCGGCACGCGGAGGATTACTCGATACAAATCCCAACTCTGCTTTGAACGTATCGTAATCTACCTCAAACTGATTCAATATTTGAGTAGCTACGTTGTCTTTACTTCGCAGGATGGAAAGCATCAAGTGTTCGCTTTCCACCAACTGGCTTTTCATTTCCTTCGCTTCCAGATTGGTGATGCGCATCACTTTTTCGGCTTGGCGTGTAAGCGGGATGGAATTGATATTCGCGATATTTTTTCCGGTTTTATCCTTTACTGCCATTTCGATTTCTTTTCGTAGTTCATACAAATCTACATTCAGCGACTTCAGAATTTTGATAACGGTATTTTCATCATCACGGATGAGTCCTAAAACCAGGTGCTCAGTTCCGATGAAATCGTTTCCTAAACGAAGTGCCTCCTCCCTGCTATACGAGATGATTTCTTTTACTCTGGGTGAGAAACTATTGTCCATTGGGTGTTGTTTAGTGTTACTTGATACAATGATAACGAATATTTTATACGATTCATTGGGGTGCAACGTTAAATGTTGATATGTTGAAAAACACTCAGATTATACCGGACTTACTACTTTTTTTCCACCACGGAATACCGGAAAGCAGGAGACTGACGGTTAACTTTGAGCGGATACTCCGAAAAAAACTTTATTTTACGGAGGCATAAACAAACGCTGCTGCGCCCTATGATGGATGTCAAATTAAATACCAAAGAAGCGTTCACCGTCATAACTCCCCGTGAACCTCATTTAGCTGTAAATATGGCAGATGATTTCGCCAAACTGCTGCACCAAATGACATCGGCTGAGTGTCCGCATATGGTATTAGATTTTCAGCATGTGGAACAAATGGACGACGAGATTGCCGGGTTATTGGCCACACAATATGCCCAGTGTTTGGAACGGGGCATTTCCTTTGTGTTGTGTAATGTACAAACCGGTGTGATGGAGCGGTTGAAATCAATCGAATTATCTGATTTGTTGAATATTACACCCACAGAATCAGAGGCCTGGGATATCATACACATGGAAGCCATTGAGCGTGAATTGTTGAATGGAGAAAACGACGATGCATGTTAACAGTAACCATCCTTGGCAACAACTCAGCGTTGCCCGCATACAGCAGAAACCCCACCGCCCAGGTATTACAAACCCCAGAAGAAAGTTTTTTGATTGATTGCGGAGAAGGAACGCAGGTGCGGTTATTGCAATATAAAATAAAGACATCCCGGATCAGCCACATATTTATTTCTCATTTACATGGGGATCATTATTTCGGATTGATTGCATTGTTATCGAGTATGGCATTGCAAAACCGACAGCAACCCATTCATCTCTACGCTCCGGCTGCTTTGGAAAAACTCATTCAGTTGCATCTGGAAGTTGCAGAGGCAACACTCTCTTTTCCTTTGCATTTTCATCCGCTTGAAAAAGCCGGCATCATTGCTGATACGCATTCAGTGAACGTGCATTGTTTCCCTATGCAACATCGAATACCCTGTTGGGGTTTTGTATTTAGTGAAAAGAAAAACCTGCGAAAAATTGATCCGGTTCGTGTTCAATCGTATGGCGTGCCTCCGGAATATTACCATCGGCTTCAGCTGGGAGAAGATTATATCCATCCGAAAGGAACCATCGTACCCAATAATGAACTAACCATCGAGGCGGAGCCGCCCAGAAGATATGCTTACTGTGGTGATACATTGTATTCAGAGGATATTCTCGAACATATACACGGGGTTGATTTACTGTATCATGAAACAACCTATCTCAAAGATTTTGAGTTGAAAGCCGCAAACTATTTTCATTCCACCACAGAACAGGCTGGAAGGATTGCTCAAAAGAGTGGAGCGAAGCGATTACTGATTGGCCATTTCTCTTCTAAGTATGAAACACTGGATTGTTATCTGGATGAAACACGCGCGGTATTTCCTGCAACCGATTTAGCAATAGAAGGTGCCTGCTTTAAAGTTTAAGGCTTATAACGGATGATATAATTGTATCCATTACCCAGTATCCAGTTGTAAAATTCAGGGAACCATCCACCCATCGGACTTTCATGTCTTTTAGGATTTTGATGATGGGTTGAATAAATCAATGCGGAAGAATGCATTCCGATGTTATCGGTGAGTTCTTGCAAATCATCCATCTCATTTCCTTCATAAAAAAATAACATGCCCTTATGCCCTTTACCCTGAAGTTGGTGGTTTTTCAGATACGGGAAAATGTCGGCTGGAGGAGAAAAAATACCTGCTTTTTTAAACACCTCGGGGTAACGCAACGTAGTGTATAAAGCCCATGCAGCCATTTGGCCTGAACCGGCCACCACTGCGGATTCTTTTTGAGTACGGTACACACTGTCAATGTACGGCTTCAGGTTGTTCATGAGAAAAGACGATGCACCATCTACTTGTACCGTATCGGAGAAAAAGCGATGCACCGCTACTACAATGGCCTTGGGTGCTTTAGTCTGATTTAAACTATCCAGTGCTTCATCCATCAACCATTCCTTGTTATCGGGCGACAGCGAATCACTAAATGCATGTTCTCCGCCGAGAAAATAAATAACAGGATAACGGTTACGAGTAGACGAATAATTGGATGGTAAGTAAATCCAAATGGATGTAGTTGTATCGAGTGATTCAACAGGAAAGTGACTATGCACAAGTTGTACCTGATTAGATACAGCGTGTTTAATGCGATTACCGATTGTATCGGCATGGTTGATTTTATTTCTCACTCCGTTCCATTCAGGCTGTCTTGCCAGTGTGGCCACTGCAAACAGGAGAATCAATCCTCCCAAACCTCCTAAACGGATGCGTGTGTTTACTTCCATTCGTTCACATATTGGTGAATGACCTCCCTCAGGTTTTGTGCCACAGGCACACCGGGAAGGCGCAGAATATTCCGGATGATGTTCATGCTTTCCAAAAATGCTTTCACACCGGCGGGATTGTTTTCAGCAAACATTAAATTGTATGCTTCAATCAGGATATCGTTCAGTTTTTTAGCCTCAGAAAACCGATGTTGTAAACTAAGGCGGACCATGTCAGAAAAGGCGTTAGGGTAAGCATTGGCCGCTACGCTGATTACTCCATCCATTCCACAGGCCAACTGTGGCAGGGCGAGGGCGTCATCACCACTCACTACCAAAAAATCTTCGGGTGCTGATTTTAGTATATCCATCACCTGCATCATATCGCCACTGGCTTCCTTGATGCCGGCAATGTTTTTTTCTTCTGCCAAACGCAGTGTGGTGGCTGCCGTCATGTTTCTGCCGGTTCTTCCTGGCACGTTGTATAAAATGACGGGAACCGGTGAAGCGGCTGCCACTTCAACATAGTGTCTGTATATGCCTTCCTGTGAGGGTTTGTTATAGTACGGGCTGGCGCTCAATACAGCCACCGCATCCTCTAAAGGCAAAGAACGCAACTCATCTACAACTGAACGTGTATGGTTACCTCCACAACCCACTACCATTGGTACACGACCGCGAATGGTTTTGGCAGTAAAATGAATGATGTCTTTCTTTTCGCCGGAGGAGAGAACCGGTGTTTCACCCGTAGTGCCGAGCGACACAATATATTCCGCACCCCCCGTAATAATATGCTCAATCAGCCGTTCCAGTGCATCATGGTCTATGCTTTCATCTTCTTTAAAGGGCGTTACAATAGCCACTCCGGTTCCTCTTAAAACTTTTTTCAGCATACTAACAGTTAGGGTTAAATGTTATAAAACATAGTTCCTCAGCCAAGGGTAGATTGAATGAGCTTTGATTTTTTTACATAGTTGGTCCGGTTGCTGTAGATAAACAACAAGGATCCTTCTTTTATCTTATCAATGATGGGGCGATTGAGGTTTTCGGGTAAAGCAGGACAACCATGACTTCGGCCGAGATACCCTTGCTGACGAATGAATTGTTCGCTAACATAAGGTGCGCCATGTACTACAATAGCCCTTTCTTCCGCCTTATGGTTGATGCCGTTTTCCAACCCTTTCAACTTCATTGAAAATCCGTTTTTACCATTGTACGTTCCAGCCGTTTCGTAAAATCCCACACTGCTTTGAAAACTTTCGGGAACGTTGGAAAAAGATTCAGCCACCAATTTACCCGAACCTCTTCCGTGGGCCACATAGGTATTAAACAGTACTTTTCCGGCTTCTACATCCAGAATAAACAATCGTTTTTGTGAAGAGGGTAATGAGAAGTCAATGATAGTGAGTAATTCGTCTTTGCGTATATTTCTGGATTCCTTTAGTTTGAGGTATCCCTGAACGGCCAGGTCGTAGGCTTCATCGGAAAGGCCCATATGATCTAATTCGAGGGCTTCGTATAAGGTATCCAGTTTTGAAATATCGTCAACACTATGTGTTGACGCGACACTATGTGTTGACGCGACACTAAGTGTTGACTCGACATTATGTGTTGACTCAATACTATTTATTGACGCGACACCATGTTTCATGGTCATTGAAAATGCTACAGGGATGTGCAACATCAGGCCGAGAATGAAGCATGAAAGAAATACGCGATTTCGAAAGCACGCTTTTATCATGTTGATTATTTTAAAAATTTTACACTCGTTTACATCCTTTCAACGCTTTTACCACTGAAAAATTTTGACGGGCAAAGATACCCCATGTTCGCGAAAACATCCTGTTAAATAGCATCTCTGCCACATGCATATCTGATAGTTCAAAACATGCTCCAAAACCGCAGGGAGAGCGTTAAATCCATCTTAAAACATACAAATTGATTATCAACCATTTAAATATATGTAGGTGTAAACCATCTTAACCATCCACCTGAAAAAAAGGCATAAAAAAAGCGACCGGAACACCGGTCGCCTCAACTTACTTGAAAATTATTTTATTGCTTAACCACTCTAACTACCTCTCCGTTAGCAAGTTGTACAAAGTACATTCCCGGAGCCAATTTAGACAAGTTAATATTTTGGTTGAAATTGCTTAGCAGAACATATGCCACTTTAACACCCTGGCTATTCAGGACAACCGCACGGGTATTCAGTAATGCACGGCTATTGAATACGAGCGTAAACTGATCCTTAAACGGATTAGGATATGTGCGCACCAGAGAAGCTGTACCGGCGTTATTTACGGCTATGATATTGCTGAATTTCTCTCTACCGTCAACATCCAACTGGCGGAGGCGGTAGGTATTGGTTCCAGGTAATGGAGCATAATCGGTAAGTGCATAATTCGATGCCGTTAAACCTGAAGCCGGAACGAAACCTATCTTCACCCAGCTTTCCTGGTTGGGCCCGGAACGTAATACTTCAAACCCTGCATTGTTCACTTCGTTTTCTGTATTCCATTTTAAGTCGACTACTTTTTGATTCATTGCTCCGGTGAAAGACAGCAGAGAAACCGGAACAGGACCAATACCCTCACCTATTACATCGAAAGTAAACAATGCTTCATCCGTATCATTGTTATCAATGTTGACGGTGGCGAATTTCGGACCGTTCACCGTTGAGGCAAAACGAATCACCATGCAAGAGGAATCACCGGGTGCAATCGTTGAAGCCGGAGGTGTGGTGATGGTAAATGCGCTGGCGTTTACACCGGTAATAGTAATTGTATTAATAATTAAATCGGCACCACCGGTATTCTTAATACAGAATGTACGGTCGATACCCGGAGCTGCATAAAAACCAAAATCGGTTCCATCAGTAACTGTAGGGGAAGTATCTCCGTCGGTAATACAGTTTTGTAAACCTTCTACGCGGATATTAGACAATACGCAAGACGTTGTAGCGGGAGAGCCATCCGCTACCCAGTTCGAAAGCAACCCGTTCAATTGGAAGTTAAACAACACCGCATCCAGTTTATTACAAGTGCGGTCTTTCAATACAGTTTCAGACGAATTTTGTAATCCGGCCGTTCCCTGATTAAAATCGTAGTAGGCTGTCAGACCTGCTGCATCGTCGGCAATATTACACATATAACTTGCTGCTATTTCTGCATCGGTACGTGCAACAGACCAGATTCTTACTTCATCTATTTTACCATCAAACAGGAAAGCTGAGTTGAATGCACCGATTTGCAGGTTGAGATCGGTACCATATGCACCGCCTGCTTCCGTATCTACCAGCACTCCATTTTTAAAGAGTTTCAATGTACCTGTACCTGCATCGTAAGTAACAGCCACATGATACCATTGTCCGGCTACCAGAGCGCCTGTTCCATCAGACAATTCAATCAGGTTTCCGCCACCTAGGTTACCAGCGGCATCTACATACACAGCCGTGGTGTTACCGGTGAGGAGATTCATTACTCCGGCGCCAACTGTTCTTGGATTAATCCACATTTCTTTGGTATAGCTACCGGTAATGCTTACAGGCGTTTGAACAAAGGAGAATAAACCATCAAAATCAAGTGAAGCACCGCGTGCTGCATTATTACCCTGCACGTCAAATTCGTAGTCTGATTCATCCGAATCGTTGCTGGTAATGGTGATGGTAGCGGTTTTAATTCCGTAAGAAAGTGTGGGGTTAAAAGTAACAGTGAATGTTTGTGAAGTTCCCGGAGCGATATTCATTGGTAAAGCCCCGTTCACCGAAAAGTCGGTTGGGTTAGAGCTGGTGAAAGCTGTTACATTCAATGTACCGGTTCCGTTGTTGCGGATGGTGAATGTTCGAGTGAGAGCAGCTTGTACTATCACTCCAAAGTCGGTTCCATCGATTGTTGCCGGCGTATTATCACCGTCATCGATACAGTTCCCGTTTAAACCCACCAGCCTGATTTCAGGTATAGCGGAGCAAACCCCTGTAAAGCTTGGTGGCTGGCTGCTTACAAAATTTGAGGTTGCTCCATTCAATGCAAAACCGTTCAGTGTTCCGTTGAGTGGATTACAAACATCATTTACATCCAGCAACGCGGTAATGGCTGTATTGTTTCCAGCGGCAATACCCTGATTAAAAGTATAATAGGCAGCCAGGCCGGTAGATGTATGACTGATTTCACAGTTGTATGAAGCGGCAATTTCGGCAGGGGTTCTTACCACATTCCAAATGCGCACTTCGTCTATTTGTCCACCGAAATGAAAAGCCGACTGATACGCTCCAATTTGCAGGATGGGTTCAAATCCATAAAATGCACCGGGCTTGGTATCTACAGCCACCCCGTTTTTATACAGAACGAGGGTACCGGTACCCACGTCGTATGTAACAGCTACATGGTACCATTGGCCAGGAATCAGTGCGCCGGTTCCGTCAGAGAGTTCAACTAAGTTTCCGCCACCCAGGTTTCCGGTACCATCCACATATACTGCGGTAGAATTCCCGGAGAGGATATTTTGGGGCAAGCCGGTAATGGCATTCACTTTAACCCAAACTTCTTTGGTGTAACTGCCAAACAAAGTAACGGGAAGATCCACCTGATCATTCACACCATCGAAATCGAGTGATTGACCAGCCTGAGCCATCACGCCTGATGAAGCGCCGGCTACCAATACAATACATATCAGGGCGATGTGTTTGAGTTTGCGACGAATATACTGTGTTGCAGCAACTGCAGCGGGGGTTGAGTAGAAATGCATTTTCATGAATTGTGTTTTAAGTACAGGGATCATTAATAACCAAATGGTCGTGGTTCAACAAAGGTTGGATTATTACGCCGCTCCGGTAAGATTGGCTTAGATAAGGTACAATTTAACATTTACTTACCTATTTGCAAAATTAAAGATACTTTACGGATTATGTTCAAATTTCAAATAATATCTGCAAAAAGAACAGGCCTTTAGAAATTCGCTGGCAGATATCACCTTCTTACACTATTTTAGCCCGCAAAGCGTTATCTGTTAGCCATTTAAAGACTAAACCCACTTTTCTATGCCGGTTTCTGAAGTTCCGAAGAAGAAGATTTATTTTGAAAATCTGGATGGATTACGGTTCTTCTGTTTTCTGGCAGTATTCCTGTACCATAGTTTTATCACTGAAAGTGCTGAAATTGGTGAGTCTGCGGTATTTAACACCGTGAAACATGACATATTTGGAAATGGATTTTTGGGAGTGAATTTTTTCTTCGTACTCAGTGGATTTTTAATTACTTATTTATTGATTGAAGAGAAGAAACTGAAAGGCAAAATCAACATTCCGAATTTCTGGCTTCGCCGGATTTTACGCATATGGCCATTGTATTATGCCTGCGTGCTCATTGGCTTTGTAGTGTTTCCGGCCATTAAATCATTTGCCGGGGGAGTTCCGGATGAATCTGCCAATCCCTGGTATTACATTGCCTTTATCAGCAATTTTGATTACATCCGTAGCGGAATGCCCGATGCGCCCGGATTGGGTGTATTGTGGAGTGTGGCCATTGAGGAACAGTTTTATCTGGTATGGCCGGTGATTTTATCCCTATTCCCTATTCGGTTATATTGGATTCCGTTTACGGCCATTATTGGCGGTAGTCTGGTTTTCAGGGCGATGAACGATGTGCCGAAGCTGCATGAAATGCATACCCTTTCCTGTATAGGGGATATGGCCATTGGGGCTTTTGGCGCGTGGCTTTATCTGCAAAAAGAAAAATTTTCGAACATCATTCAAAACCTCCCGGTTGCTGCCATTGCAGGGATATATGTGCTGTTAATAACCGTTTTTCTATTCAGGGACGAATGGCTGTTGCACCACTCTGTAGTGCGGATTATTGAACGTGGATTGATTTCGTGTGTGATGTTGCTGGTGATTCTGGAACAATGTTTCAGCAAGCACTCCTTCTATAAAATGTCGTCATTAAAATCAATTACCAAACTAGGCGTATTTACCTACGGATTGTACTGCCTTCATTTTTTAATTCTTTCCATCACATTAGGGGTAACCAAAACACTCGGCATGAATACTGCACTTTGGCAAGTGATGTTGCTGGAACCTGTTTTAGCACTCGCCATCACCATAGTAGCCGCCAAAATCAGCTATCGTTATTTTGAGTTGCCGTTCCTGAAACTCAAAGACCGGTTCAGCTATATTACACGGCACTAATCAATTTCGTATAATCGTAACCGTTTGGCCTGTACGGCCTGTCCATTTCAGATAATAAACCCCTGCGGGACAGGCTGTTAGATCCATATCCAATCGTTGCACATTGGGTTGCAGTTGAATGGTTCGCATCAGGGTGCCACGTGCATCAACCAATCGCAATACTGCGGGCCGGTCAAACTCCGGAAAAATCACACTGGTATTATGTTGCACGGGATTGGGATACACTTTTATATTTTGCAGATTTGTACCGGTAAAACGAACCGACACTACAGAAGAAGTAAACTGCAATATCTCATGATTGTACACTTTCAAACGATAGAAATTGTTTCCGTAATCCGGGGCGTAATCAATAAAAGAACCCACACCATTTGACTGCGTATATCCGTTACCGATAGACTCAAAAACGCCATTCAAATTTTGCTTTTCTACTTCTAGCCTTTCTGTACCATCGGGTTGCTGAAGTCTCCAGTTCAGTTGTACACCCTCTCGTAGTGCATGTCCCTCCCACCCGGTTAATCCCGTAGCAACGGGTGCCATAAAAATATCTTTCATAACCACCACATTTTTTAACTGGGTATGACCCAAAGGATTGAGGTGAACCAAATCGCCCAGGGCATATTCGGGTTTCATAAAGAGCGTAGCTTCATTCACCAGTGGCGTCCAGAAATCCATGGCAAACACCCCAAACCTAGCCATGGTTGAGTCTCTGATTTCTTTCAACTTCTGCCGGTCTACCAAATTGAAATAATCATCGCGGGGTTGAGTTGTAGAAATAAATACGTGGATGCCCAACGCATTGGCATAGTCTTTCATTGTTTGCAGGCAAAACATGATCTCGCTCGTGGTTAAGAACGTGTAGTTATTCGACGGGAAGTTGATGAGAATCACATCCGGATTAAAGCTAACGGCACGGGTTATGTTAAACTGTGGATCGGGTGGGTACCTGCCCGCAGGTGGCACATAACCGGTGGGCATTCCAATGTAGCAGTCGATTCCGGGTGTTCCAATGTTGTACAGTGTATCCAACACACCCAAGGCTTTGTAATGAGCAGACACTTTAGGCGCCCAGGCACTATCCCGTGGAATGGATGTGCCAGGAAAATATCCATATGCTGAAGAAGAGCCCATCACTACAACCTTCTTTAACTGGCCCTGCACCGCGCCTAGCATGCACAGCCAACAGCCTATCACTGTTATCCAATTTTTCATAAAAAAATTTTTAGAAGGTGTTGTTCCGAAAGGCTTCCAAAGGATGGTGGTTAAAGGTAAGAAAAAGGTTCGGATGCCGGGATGATCTAAAGCAGTAAAAAGGTTTATTCAGCACAGTGGATGGCGATTATTTTCATACTGTGCGAACCGTCTCCCCTTAGATTGTTAACAATGATGTATTGGATTGAAAACGAATATCATTACCATCCATCGGATACATTGGATTCAAAATAATATTTTAGAGGTGTCTCCAAAGTCAACTATACAAAACCATCCCCATTAACCTTAAAAACAACCACATTGCTTCAGAATATCCTTAATATTTAATTGTTTATGCCTGAATGCTTTTAAAAAAGCGATGGATTATCTATTTTAGCGACCAAATCATTAAACCAGTCTGCAAAAAGATGGATACCATTACAAACCCGGCGATCGTACAGTTTCTGAAGGAGCATTTTCCCGGGACCGGTTTTGTAGACGGTTTGAAGATTAAATACCGTTCTTATATCTGTCCGTTTATATCCCTTTTGTCGTTCATTCGGCCGGGTGACCGTGTGGGAGATATCGGTTGCGGATCAGGCCAGTTTTTGTTGCTGGCGTCGCATTTTGCCCGGCCTTCTTCGGTTTATGGCATTGAAATCAGTGAACGTTTGATACAAAACGCAAACGCCCTATTTGCCCGTCAACCTTTCAAATCATACGTTTTTGAAACATACGACGGAAATCATTTACCTGAAAAGCTAGGAGAAATGGACATTATCTTTTTGATAGATGTATTACACCATGTACCCCGGAAGCAGCAGGAACGTTTTATTGAGCACATTTGTGCTGTCATGAAGCCCGGTGCCCGTTTTGTTTTAAAAGATATCGACCGATCCAGTCCGCTCGTTGTATTCAATAAAATGCACGACCTCATTTTTGCAGGGGAAGTGGGCAATGAAATATCCATGAAAAAAGCCGCGAACCTGTTGCGTACCCATGGTATGCACCTTATTGAAGAACACAAACGAACCATGTATGTTTACCCGCACTACACCTATGTTGCACAAAAGCCATAAGCCGGCTACCTGGTTTCTGGTATTGGTATTTGCTATTTTATCGGTGTATCCCATTTACCGGAATTTTTATTATAGCAACGGACTCAAAACCTATGAGCGCCATATTGCCTTACTGGAAGGCCGTTCAGAGTTTTACAATCCCTGGCAATACCGTATACTGTCGCCCTATCTGGTGGAAGGTGTGATGTGGATCTATAACCACACCATAGATAAAGTGTATCCTATTGAGCAAAAGTTGCAATTCAATATTGAAAGCACCTCAGGCACCAATGAAGAAACGGCACAATTTGTGGAACTCATGCGTACACCCGGAGCCATGAAGTACATGGTGGTGTTCATTCTGTTCCGGTTCATGCAGCACTTTCTGATATTCTATCTGGTGTGGCGGCTTTGGCAGATGTATGTACACAACCGGTGGCTCATCCTCACAGGAATCTGCTTTCTTGCATTGGCATTTGGCAATGCTGTGAATGCGGCAGATTTATCGTTTAATACCTATACAGACATATCACTGTATCTGATTGCGGCGCTCATCATCCTTAAAAAAAGAAATCCGCTTTGGCTACTACCCGTTACCGTTATGGCTGCTTTCAACCGCGAAACAGGTATGCTGATACCGGCGCTTTACTTTATCACGAATACCCGGTTTACTGATTTTAAGTTATCGAATCCCTTCAAGACCATCGGTTTCCCCAAGTTACCGGTATGGTTACTAACCGCTGCCCTGTATGTTATTTTTCTTTCTATCTTTTTTGCGTTGAGAATGCATTTCGGATACCGCGAGCAACAAACCTGGAAAGTGGAAGCAGGACTTCCGATGTTGCAATTGAATTTGTTGAGTGCCGTTGGTATGAAAGCCTATCTGGAACTGATAGGAACATTTGCGGTTATTCCGTTGATAATACTATACACTTTTAAAAGATACCCGCACCAGCTGAAAGTGTGGTTTCTTTTCATGGTACCTTTATGGTTTGCTGTACACTTTGTATCGGTAGTAGCTTACCAAACCAGATTATTCATGGTGCCGATGATTCTGATAATGATGCCTATGTTATTATGGCTTATAGAGCAAAGTATTCGTGCCGAAGCATTGACTCCATCACCTCAAACTGAAATTACATGAAATCATATATCCGATTGATACGCCCGAAAGACTGGGCCAAGAATATGTTTATGTTCATTCCTGTTTTCTTTGCAGGAGAATTATTTAACAATGAAGTTATTGCTAAACTGATATTAGGTTTTTTCTGTTTCAGTTTTGTGGCCAGCAGTATTTATATCATCAATGATTACAGGGATATTGAAGACGACCGTAAACATCCGGTGAAAAAAGATCGCCCGTTGGCTTCCGGGGCAGTTTCTAAATCTGCCGCCATTGCTATCTGCATACTGTTGTTGATACTTGGTTTTACAGGTGCATGGTTTATCCGCGACAAATTCATGTTTGTACTCGGAATTTATTTCATCTTGAATCTGGGTTATTCTTTCGGATTGAAAAATATTTCCATAGTCGATATTTTCATTATTGCTACAGGTTTTGTGCTGCGTGTGAAAGGCGGCGCCGTGATTGCTGAAATTGGTTTAAGTGAATGGCTGACTATTATGGTGTTTCTCCTCGCGCTTTTCATGGCAATGGCAAAAAGAAGGGATGATGTTTTACTGAAAATATCTTCAGGTATGGATATGCGTAAGGCTGTAAAAGGATATAATCTTGAATTCATCAATAACGCCCTTTCGCTGATTTGTGCAGTTACCATTGTTTCTTATTTCATGTATACTATGTCGGATGAAATTCAGGAACGCTTAGGTACACACCGCTTATATTACACCTGCTTGTTTGTTCTGGCAGGCATTTTCCGCTACCTGCAACTCATATTCGTACAACAGGATTCACAATCTCCAACAAAGATTTTGTATAAAGACCGATTTATTCAACTGTCTATCCTTTGCTGGATCATCAGTTTCTACCTGATTCTTTACGTAAAAGATTTTACCATTTTTAAATAACAACCTGTTGGCCGGATCAATTGCATTTTTTGATTTCGATGGAACCATCACCCGCAAAGACACTATGCTGGAACTGGCTTTATTCCACAAGGGGCAAGCGGGTTACCTCGCTGGAATGCTGGCCATATCACCATGGATGGTAGCATTTAAAGCCGGATTAACATCTGCTACGGTGGCAAAGGAAAAGCTGCTTTCGCATTTTTTCGGGAATATGGCACTGGAAGATTTTAATCGTTTATGTTATCGTTTCTCGAAAGAAAAATTACCCTCACTCATCAGGCCCGATGCCTTGCAGGCCATCCGTAAACATCAACAATTGCAGCATACCGTAGTAGTGGTTAGTGCTTCCGCCGAGCACTGGATACAATATTGGTGCAGAGAACAGCATCTTCAATATCTCGCTACACAACTGGAAGTTAATGCACAGCAACGCATTACAGGTAAATTATCCGGTCACAATTGCAATGGTATAGAAAAAGTAAACCGGATCAACGCAATGTTTGACCCGGCTTCTTATGATGAGATTTATGCTTATGGTGATACGAGCGGTGATAAACCTATGCTCTCGTTAGCCACCCATCCTTTTTACAGGAAGTTCATTCAGTAATTATTGTTTAATCATTCTAACAACCACCGGTGGTTTATCCTGAGATACCATCTGAACGATGTATGATCCCGGAGTTAGCGTAGATACATCCAACTGATTGATGTTCACGTTTTGAGTTAACAGCAGGTATTTTTGTGCCCGTCTGTTACCCTGAATATCAAACACGGTGATTTTAACCCTTCTGTTCACTTCTGAAGTGCGGATGTTAACTGTTAAGCGCTCACCCACAGGATTCGGGAAGATTGTTAACTCATCCAGTGCATCGCCCTGAGTTGTTCCACCTCTGGTTGAACCTACATTCAAGGTCATGGTGTCTTTGTGGAAGGCTTCCAGGTTATCCCACACAATCAGCTCTAACTGATACACACCTTGCTGCAGGTTGCTTACCTGAACAGTTGGAGTGTATTGGTTGGTAAGTGTTGGAATCATTGGACCTGCCACTACTGACCACTGATAACGTATGATATATCCGTCAACGTCTGTTCCGGTACCTGAAAGAGAAATTGCATTATCCGGCAGGTAAATGGTTGCATCCATTCCGGCATTCGCAACCGGTGGAATATTGGCAGCGCCATCTTCAACGGTGATACGTATGGTATCTCTACCGGTAGCCCCAGAGTTATCGGTAACGACCAACTGATAGAAGTAAATACCTTCCAACAAATCAGTCACTGCCGTTTGTGCCGCATCCGGAGTAGAGATTTGTCCTCCGGCAGGACCCGTAATCTTAATCCAGCGGTAAGCCGTGATGGTTCCATCAGGATCTGTACCACTACCGGTTAGGGTTGTACTATTATTAGGCAACACCACAACTATATCGTTTCCTGCATTTGCAGTTGGGGCAGTGTTCGCAGGCTGAGGCAGTACCGTTACCTGCATAGTATCTCTCGTTACGGCTCCGTCGTTGTCGGTCACTGCCAGTTCAAAACGATACACCCCCTCTACCATGTTGTTTACCGGAGTAACAGATGATACACTGTTTACGATGGTGGCTATACCACCTGCAATCTTGGTCCATTTGAAAGATGCAACCGTTCCGTCGCTATCGTTTCCGATACCATTTAATGTTACAAAGTTTGTAGGTAGGGTAATCACCTGATCCGCTCCGGCATCAGCTGAAGGGGCCGAATTCGGACGAGGTAATACAATCACCTGAACAATATCCGTAGCGGTAGCCCCGCTGTTATCCGTTACTGTTAGTTCGAAGCGATACGTACCTTCTGTCAGGTTGTTCACTGCAGTACTAGCTGCATTGCTGTTCACAATCGTGGCTGTACCACCCAGTGTTTTTCTCCAACTATATGATGCAATCGTTCCATCCGGATCAGTTCCGCTACCATTTAAAGTAGCACTGTTTACCGGAAGTGTGATAGTAATATCTGCACCGGCATTGGCGGAGGGTGCCTGATTCGGTGCCGGTAATACGGTTACCTGTACAATATCTGTAGCGGTAGCTCCGCTGTTATCCGTTACTGTTAGTTCGAAGCGATACACACCTTCTGTCAGGTTGTTTACTGCTGTGCTGGCTGCATTGCTGTTCACAATCGTGGCTGTTCCACCCAGTGTTTTTCTCCAGCTATATGATGCAATCGTTCCATCCGGATCGGTACCGCTACCATTTAAAGTAGCACTGTTTACCGGAAGTGTGATGGTAATATCTGCACCGGCATTGGCGGAGGGTGCCTGATTGGCTCCCGGGTTCACCGTAACCTGTACGGTATCTCTCCCGGTGGATCCGCTGTTATCCGTTACCGTAAGTTCGAAAGTATAAGTGCCTTGTACCAATCCACTGATAACAGTGGAAGCTGCGTTCGGACTGGCGATGGTTGCCGTTCCGCCGGTAATTTTTCTCCAGCTGTAAGAAGCAATTGTACCATCCGAATCTGTACCACTGCCATTTAAGGTAGCGCTATTCACCGGTAAGGTGATGGAGATATTCGCTCCGGCATTGGCGGTGGGTGCCTGATTGGTTGGAGCGCCACTTAATGACTGGCGTGCCATCCACTCATAAATATTCTGATTGATTCCTTCAATTATATTTCTTTCAGGTGCTGCAGATTTTCCGTAAAACTTGTCCCAACAGCAGTGTCCGCCTCCGCCATAGTTGGTTGACTTATAAATTGCTGAACCGGCGCGTACTGAGTTCATGTAATTGGTCATGTTTACCAGATCACGGAAGTCTTGCGTTTGTTCAAAAGCTAGATATCTTCCTGAACGGGCGAAATGCGCCATGGGTTCGTAATTAGAATAAGGTTGCACCCCTTGCACATTCACCACGGTAGCCACCTGAGGAGCATAATACAAGTTGGTAGCCCCTACCGGGTCGGCCGATACATACATAGATGCCATCCAGGCGCCATGTGACAGGCCGGTGAGGTGCATGCGATATGGATCAATTCTATACAACGATTTCAATATTTGAATACGTGAGTCGGTTGCAGATGCCGATGGAAATGAGGCGGGTGGCTGCAGAGAGATAACGATGAATTTTACAGTATCACCATCTACAAATACATTTCCGTTCCATCCACCATTAATCAGGTATGCTGTAGGGCCATTCGATTTTAATGCGTTGATGTTGGTACCTACTTCACCCAAACCAGGAAAAAATATGATGGTAGGATATGTTCGCAGGTTGAGGTGATAATCATTAGGCAGGTGGATGACCGCATTCCATCCATTGATGGTGGTGTCGAATCGTGCCCTTGGGGCTGAAGGTGCAATCACATCTACCTGCATGGTATCTGTATCCACAAAACCGCCGGTATTCGTAACCGTTAGTTCAAAACGATACGTGCCCTGAACCAGACCCGTAACCTGTGTAGTGGCTGTATTGGGCGTAGCGATAGTAGCTGATCCGCCGGTAATTTTTCTCCAGCTGTACGATGCAATACCTACGGCATCCGAACCGGTACCACTAAGTGTAACACTGCTGGCCGGTGTAATAATCGTTTGGTCTGCACCCGCATTGGCTGTTGGAACCACAGCGGCAGACTGAACGGTAACCTGCATGGTATCTTTTGCAGTAGCACCGCTGTTATCGGTAACCGTAAATTCGAAAGAATAGGTTCCGGTTGTTAATGCATTAACCACCGTGGATGCTGCATTGCTATTTACAATGGTAGCTGCACCACCAGTAATTTTTCTCCATGCATACGTTGTAATGATTCCATCGCTGTCTGTTCCCGTTCCGGTTAAGGTAACAGTTTGTTGAGGAGCTGTAATGGTTTGATCAGCCCCTGCATTAGCAATGGGTGGAATATTCTGGCCACTGGCAGATGAAACCACCACTGTTACATCACTGGTTTTTGTGAGGCCCAGGTTGTTGGTGATAGTGAGTCGAAACACGTATGTTCCGGGCGTTAATCCCGTTACCTGCGTGTTCATGGTATTCGGCGAAACAATGGTTGCTGCCGGACCACTCAATTTTGCCCACGCATACGCCGTGATACTCCCATCTTGTTGAAATGAGCCTTGTCCGTATAAAGTAGTATTGGTTTCTGAGATGTATTGATTCACCCCTGCATTGGCAAATGCCGGTGGCACTGCATTGGGGTTGAAGTTATTGATCACCGTCCATTGTTGTGTTATGGGACGTACCAATGACGGGGCCGGTGCGGTGTAGGCATTGGGATAGATAGCATAATCGTTAATGCTGAGGGTGGTTCCGTTCCCCAGACAAAGGGCTTTATTTCTTCCCCAGCTATACCAGTTATTCCCCATGTCTTGCACAAAGAAATAAAAGGCGATGGTGTTGCCTGCCTGAAGGTTTTTGAATTTACCGGGAATGCGTGTTGGAGGAACCATCATAAAGTTATTCGACCAATCCCAGTTCCATGGGTTGGCGGCGGTTCTCCAGGGCGTAAATTCTTTTCCGGTACCCACTTCACCCATGGCGTTACTTCCACTACCGAACATATTGTAATTGGCATCAATGATATGGAAGGTGTTGTAATTCCCTTTCATTTCCTTGATAGGGAACACAGCACCGGCTGCTTCCCATTTTTGTTTAACAGACTGTACGCCCGATACCTGCCAGGAAGGGGCTCCTCCGGCATAATCAGGGTTCAATCCCCAGGTATATAAATTATCGGTTGTTTTTACAACAAAAGCGTGCGGACCAACAATACAAATATCCTGAGCCACATTACCCGGGAAGGTAACCTGCACAGGATTGTTGCTGGATCGGTTCCATTGCCATACCGTACCATCAGAAGCCAGCCCCCATACATTGGTCAGGGAGCCGAACATGGTAGGTGAACCCATTTCCAGTTTCACCATGGTTTTGCCGGGAGGTTGCTGCAACTGAATAGGGAAAGTAATATTATTACCTCCATTCTTATTCAGGATATCTCCAATGCCCCAATACCAAACATTACCATCCCTGAGGGTAAGGTAGCACTGATAGAACCCGTACACTTTAGAGTTACCTGTAAACGGATTTCCCTGATTGTCGGTTGGCACCAGGTTGGCATATGCATTTACGCTGCCCGACAGCCCAACCACATACACCTTTCCATCAGCGGTAAGCGCCACGTTGGTGTATTGAGCACCATCTACATCAATTACGTTGTTTAAAGGAAATTCGTGAATGACCGGAGCAGAGCTTCCCCATTTGAAAGCATACAGTTTACCATTGCTGGTTCTGTATGATGTGAAGTACTCTCCTACTCCCACCTGAACAATCTCTTGTGCCCAAGCTGCACTTGTAGTAAAAAGCAACTGGAATAATACCAGCGACTTAAGTAAGTGGTTTTTCATTGATATGGTTTTTCTCATGGTATTGAATCGCTACTGCACCTATACAGATAACAAATTCAAAGTTGATATTGGATAACACGACAGTAGTTTTGGTTAGTTAGAAACGCCTTTTCAGGACGCCCACATTTGGCAAAAACCAAGCCAAAACACTTTCGTATTTACACTAACGAGGCGTTAGTGGATTTATTGTTGAAAACCTTAACAAAACCTTTCCACAAAGGAGAAAAGTGAAACCTTACAACCTGCCCGCTTTCATTTCCTGAGCAGCAAAATGACAAGCCCTGGCGGTTAGGGCCATGTATGTAAGTGAAGGATTCTGGCAAGCACTGGAAGCCATGCAACTACCATCGGTTACAAAAACATTGGGCACCGCATGCACCTGATTGTACCGGTTCAATACAGAAGTATTAGGGTCCCTTCCCATTCGGGCAGTACCCATTTCATGCACCGATATTCCTGCAATTTTTTTATAGTTAAATGGTGCAACATTTTCAAAGCCAGCTTGTTGAAGCATTTCAGCAGCAGTATTTTCAGCATCCTTCCACATGGCTTTTTCGTTTTCACCCCAATTAAAATGTACCACTGCAAGCGGTAAACCCCATTGGTCTTTTTGGGTAGGATGCAGGGTGATCCGGTTATTCGGGTTGGGTAAACATTCTCCCCAGGCGGCCATCCAGATAGACCACGGACCGGGTTTCAGGATGTGCTTTTTGAGTGATTCGCCTAGGAGCCCATCGGTGTGCATCGTATCTTGCCACTCGTGTCGTTCACCATCCCCCTGAAAATTATATCCCCTTACAAACTCCGGCACTGTAGAGGCGGCATCAATATTCCTGAACCTCGGTATCAGAAAACCCGCCGGCCGGCGACCGTAAAAATATTTATCGTTCATGTGGGTTATAATACCCGTTGCCCCTGATCCCGAATGATGATCCATTAAATTCCTGCCCACCATTCCGCTATCGTTCCCTAAACCATCGGGGAATCTTTTGGAAACCGACTGCAGCAAGATGGATGCCGAGGCTATGGTAGAGGCATTCAGAAAAATAATCCGAGCATTGTACTCAAATGTTTCTTTAGTAAGTTCATCAATAACCCGAACCCCTGTTGCCTTTTGATGGGTATCGTCATAAATAATTTCATGTACAATACTATGCGGCCGGATGGTCAGGTTCCCGGTAGCCAATCCTGCCGGTATGGTGGATGAATTGCTGCTAAAGTATCCGCCAAACGGACATCCTCTCATACAGGCATTTCTATACTGACAAGCGCCACGGTCATTCCATCCACGTGTGAGATTCGCTACACGGGCTATCGTAAGCAGCCGGTCGGGATATTGCTCTCTGATTTTTTCAGCAAAATAGGTCTCCACACAATTCAGTTCCATAGGAGGAAGAAAGGAGCCATCCGGCAGATGGGGTACATTTTCAGCTTTGCCGCTTACGCCGATGAACTCTTCCACATAGGTGTACCAGGGTTCAATATCTGCATAGCGAATGGGCCAGTCAACCCCATGACCATCTTTTAAGTTGGCTTCAAAATCGAGGTTACTCAGGCGATACGTTTGGCGCCCCCAGGTGAGTGAACGCCCACCCATCTGGTAGCCACGAATCCATGCAAAGGGGTCAGACTGAATATACGGGTGCTCCTTATCATTTACAAAGAAGTGTTTACTGCCCTCATCATACACCAGGCTCTGTACAGGATTTTCTTCCTTTTCCTTTTCGGTAAACTGTGTACGGTTTGGGAAATCCCATGGGCGCATCATCGCTGTTGGATAATCTACTACATGCTCTACATTCCGGCCACGTTCCAGCAACAGTGTTTTCAAACCTAACTTAGACAGTTCCATAGCTGCCCATCCACCACTGATTCCGCTGCCCACCACAATGGCGTCAAATTTTTGTTTGTCCTGAACCGGATTTCCCATGTGTCTCTTTTCTATTTTGTTGCCCAGGTTCTGGGTTGTTCATCAATGGGCACACAACCCGCAAATCGTCCGGGTACATGTACATAAGCCAATCCCTGTGTTACTCCTTTTTCAGAAGTACAATAGGCTATGATGGTATAATTTTTCAATATTGTAAAAAAGGAACGTCCGGTCAGCTTTCTTTTAGCCTTCCCGATCACTCCCCCATTTTCCGAACCTGATTGCATGAAGGTTTCAACCAGACTAAACCGCTCTGATGCATCCAGTTCCATGAATGGTTTACGAAAGTTTCTGGTGGCACAAGTTTCCAATTCTTTCAACCCGTCAATAAACGTATTCTGTTCTACCCGTCGTGTACAAGTATGTACCAGGTGGATGATGATTGACGCAGCGTCTACGTCTTTAGCTCCGGGAGAATCGGTACGTGGAATAATTACTTCTGCCAGTTCGTTCAACAAGCCTTTGTGGTTGTCGAGATATTTCCAGTCGGGTGTTTTATACCAGTTGAATACGCGGTACCCGCTGTACAGGGCGCCCACTCCGGCTCCCAGGGTAATGAATGATATGATGGCTTTTCTTCTGTTCATGCAGCAAGCGTGTGATCTGACGTTCAACAGAAACAATCAGGGCAATTGCAATGCAGTTTCCAGGGATGTACCGATCATTTCCTCCAATTGAATGATGGCAATGTTCAGGTCGCGCTCCCGGGTTGTAAGTTTAGATTTTTCGGTGATATAAATCTGATGGGCTTTGTTCATTTGTTCCATCGGTATGTCGCCTTCGGCATAATCACGTTTAGCGGCTTCGTATGCCAATAAATCATATTCAAGATAAGATCGTTGCAGGTTTACAACTTCTTTTTTCTCTTTATAATTTTCATAGCGCATCAACACTTCTGCTTTAATATACCGCAGCCTATCGGTTTTTTGAAGATTACTGATGTTGATTTGTTCTGTAGCTACCTTTTTTTCACGTTTCATCCTCGAAAACAAATCCAGTGGCACCATGGCCCCCAGATTATATTTTGGGAAGAAGTTGGCTGCATCCGGATTACTCACCACAAACTCATTGATGTTGGCACCAAAGCTTACACTCGACATCCACGATCTTTTTGCCCGATTGTAATCTGCCTCTGCGATGCGGGTATTCGCCTCTGCCATGCCTACCGCAGGATGGTTTTTAATGGCCAGTTTAACCAGCTTAATTTTAATCAGTGAATCCACATCTACTTCGGTTACCTGCACACCATTGGCGTTATACATTTGTGTACGCTGCATGTTTTGCGGTGGAGGATCGTACTGTTTGCGTACACTATCAGGCACACGGCCTAATGCCTGTGCATTCAATTCAGACACAGCGCCTGAAAAGAAAATGAAAATAATAAATGCGAATGGTTTCATATGAGTGGTAGTACAAATAAAAGATTATTCTGTGATATTTCTTAATTTCATCTGCTCCTCTTCATCCATTTCCAACAAACGCTTCATGATACTCAGGCAGGAGAAGATAAAAATGATTCCTGGAAACTGGCCAATCGACTCCTGAGAGTACTGACAAACAATAATCGGAAAGATAGCCGATAACATAGCCACGAAGTATAGCCGGTATTCCGGATTTCTTACACGGAAACAATACAGAATTCCCTGCCACATAATGGACAGGTTAAAAATTACCCAGAGTATTAATCCTATCCAGCCCAACTCCAGCCCCACACGCAGCAAGCCACTGTCGGTCGGGAAATCAGCCAATGGATGATCCGGAAACAGCTGCGCGCCTAATGTGTTGGTGGTTCCCATGCCGCCTCCAATGGGATGGGCATATAAATAGGGCTGAATATAATGCCTGTTTCTTTCCCGGAGGTTGAGTGATTCATCTTTGGTATCGAAGGTGGTTCGCATCCTGTTTAAAGTAGGACTGCTATAGATGGGTGCAAAGAATAAAAATAAACCGAGCAATGATGCAATGAAGATTGTTATGATGGTTGTTTTGTTTTGAATTGTGAGCATGCCGTATATCATGATACCAATAGGAGGAATGATGGTGGATGTTCTGGTTCCTGAATATGCCATCCCCAGTAACATGATGATGGAGAAAAACAACCATAGGTATTTTCGTTTGGTATCTTTTGAGTTGATGGCAATCACTGCCGTGAACACCGCCATAGCTCCGGACTGCATACCAAAAGTGGCGGGATCAGACAGGAAGGAGAACTTCCTGATTTGTCCGCCCTGAAACAACAACTCATAACTCCCGGGTGTGCTCATGATCCAGTTCATTTCCATAGGCAATAAACCAAACCATTGCTGGTAACATCCATAAGCTGCAATCACCAATGCGGTTAACACCCAAAACCGTACAAAAAATCTGACTTTATCCGGTGAATCAATCAAACGATATGCCGTAACATACATCAGCATAAACACAAGCCACCGGCGCACAGAAGGAAACCATGCATCCAGATTCGGAACGTTGGGGTTGAACACTTGTGCAATCAGATAAAAAGTGTACACCATCAGTACCATGGAAACCATGGTATTCAACAAGCGGCCCGAATGCCCTATCTGTTTACTGCCATGCAGGAAAGAACCCAGGAACGTAAAGAGCATCAGGATTTCCCATACCGGACTCAGTGGCAGTACATCACGCCCAATTAAATGATTGGGATAAAAAACAAAAACGGCAAATGCCGAGGTAACGTAAAACCCTGCCAGCGGTTTAAACAGACACACATACACCAGCACAATTCCGATGAGTGCAGCAGCGGCGGCCAATGGCACAAAGAACAAATCATTGGCTGCAAGAAACCCGGTTGCCAGCGACACCAGCAACAGAGCAGCGATACCCAGTGGAGAAATCATTCTTTTTTGCATGATCTCCCGGTACAACCACCTGCCGAAATGATCGGCTGATATTTGCTCCAATAATTTCATCCGTAATTATAAGAATACGATTTTAATAAACAGATACACCATGATGATTGTAACCAAAGCAATCGCTAACGACTGAATCAACTTTTCGTTATTTTCTCCGGTATTGAATTCTGGTTCCATCATCCATTTTCTGTTTTGGGTGTGTGCAATGCAATGGCATCATACATTTTTTGAACGGAATTTTCCCAGGTGTGGGAACGTGCCGTTCGTATTCGGTGCTGTATCAGTGTCTGATCATTCTTTTCATTTAAACTTTTTTCAATTGCCCGAATATATTCTTCCGGCCCGTTGCATAAATATACGCAATCAGCAAAATCTTCCATCGTTTCAGTTCGTGTGGCCACCACCGGCTTACCCGTAGCAAGGTATTCATCTACCTTACGCGGATAATTCCCAATGGTGAGTTGATTTACTTTTTGAGGATTCAGGCACACATCAAAACGATGTACATACTCCGGCAGTGATTCAACCGGTTTACTTCCAAGGAAATGCACATTGGGCAATTGATGTAGGGGAGATTGTTTAAATACATCATCTTCCGGACCAATTAAAACCAACTGCCATTCCGGTTTATTTTTGGCGATACTTTCCATGAGGTTCAGATCAAGTCGCATATCTGTCAGGAAGCCGCAGTAACCAATGATTGGCGATGGAATATTGCGGATGTCTTCCGGAAATTCAGTAGGCGGGTCCACAAAAAACTCATCCCCGCATCCCTGCCCTGTATAATAACTATTCGGATTATGTTTTGCGGCATAACCGGTGAGATAGAGTGAATTCGTTACTACCAAATCAACTTTTTTGATAATCTCGGGTTCGGCAAACTGACCATGCTTATTGAAATATGGTTGTGCAAGTAAATAATCGCGCAGGTAATACATACTCAGTGAAGGCTGCAACAATTCCGGCAGGTATAAGCCATTATAGAAATCATTATCAATAAACAGGATAGTATTTTTAAACCCCAACTGATCCGCCGCTTCTAGGATGGCTTTTGCCAGCAACCGGTTGTTGCGTTTGTTCATGTATGTGTACAGCGCATTATGCGGCATCCAGTTGATGGATTCGAGCAACACGGGAGGATTCAGTATATACAGTTGTGATGCTACTTCAGTGAGCGTACGTTCGCCCTTCTTAATACTTTTTAAACGATTTATGGTTTTGATGTCATTCGGTGCTTTGTAACGCGTAACGCGGTCGAGCGGACGATTGACATACAACACCCGGTTATGGCGTGCAATCACCTGCGCCATGTTTTTAAAATTATGGGCAATATCCAGGTCCCAGGGTTGTATCCCTAACATAATAATATCTCTGCCGCTTACTGTTGCGTTTTCCATTTCGGTTGAAACTTTTCCATGATGATGTGATATATTTCGGGGTAAAACCGTGCTGCATACACAAAGCACATCCCTATCTGTACATTGTAATATTTATTCAACAGTATTTGTGTAACAATAAAACCGATCACATGCGTAATAATAAGTGCATGAGCAGCTCCCATGAAACCAAACTGCACAATAAAAACATATGAGAGCACTACATTCAATATGGCCATTCCTGTGATGAGGTAAAAGTTGATGTGAGGCCTTCCACCAGAATCAATAATCACTGCCCATTGTTTTAAAAAGGCAAGAAATAAAACGGAAACAGCGGTTACCTGCAGAAAAGGGGCTGCATCATAATACTGCTGATCGGCGAGGATACGAATAATAAATTTTGGAAACAATACGATGAACAGTACCGCCGGTAAGCTGAGGCATAAAGTAGCGCCCACTGTTTTTTCGTAATAATATTTGATCATGGGTTTATTCGAAGCAATGTCGCGGTTCGCACTTTTCGGGAAAAGGATATCGCTCAACACCTGAGAGGGCATATCGGCCAGGTTCAGTACACGCGCAGCAATACTCTGAGATGCCGTATAAGCCGTACTGCCCAGCAGGGGAGACAACATCATACCGCCTGCATTTGCAAATACCAAGGTGCTCACACCCGACCCAAAAACATATTTCCCGAAATGCCAAAGCCGGTGGAACCATTCCCTGCTAAACACAAAAGTATGCGTCAGGTATTTCCTGACATAACGGTATCCCACAAACGAACCTATAAGTATGCCTGCGATATAAAACCATACAAGCGAAGTTAAAGTTACTTTGTCCTGATATAGCAATGCCCCAATCAGCAATACGAGTGTAATGCCCTGTCGCCAAAAGAATGTCCAGAACAATGCTTTAAACTGAGCCCGGCTGTACATCATCCATTCAAAGTGTGAAAAGGGAATAAGGATTATAATGCCGGCAATGAAGAGATAGGTCATATCTGCGAGCCCACTGGCATGTAAAACCACCTCCAACCAATGGGCAGATAGTGCGAGGATGCCCATGAGTAAGACAGACACCAAAATATTCAGTGTGAGGGCGGCAGACAAAACCAATTTGTGTTCATGGTCTTTACTGTGATTCAGAAAACGAATCATGGATGTTTTCACGAGTGCCTGACGAATCAGTTCTACAAAAGAAGTTAACACCAGAAACAAGGCCCACACCCCCATCTCATCTTTGGTAAGGGCGCGTTTAGCCAGTAACATGGTACTGATAACTCCAAAAATGGGAATGGAGAGTTTTTGCAGCCCATTGAAAATACCGGAAACAATCCAGCCCTGGTATTTTGAATGTGTAGCCATATGGAAAGTTATGGCCTTTTAAGGATTTTAGATTTGAGGACACTTTTCAGTATATCGAAAAAAGCGGATGCGCTGGCACGCAATTCCTGCCCGTACGTACGTTCAGGGAAAAAACTGCTCCCCCATTCTTTCTTCCATTTACCTGAAAAATACTTTCTTATTTCAGGATCAGTTGGTTCAATTTCGTATTTGAAATCGTTTTCCCATTCAATTCTTACTGATAATAAATTAGGATGTGTGCGTTCAGTAATTTTAAACCCTATACTGTGTGTAGGAAGATATTCCTGTATCAACTCTCCCAAATCATAGCCGTAGGTAAATCCGAGTTTTGTTTTATCCACCAGATAGAGGCAATCGTTGTGTTCGTGTAAAATCCATTTATGTGATTCCCGGGGAAACAAATATTCGCCTAACAATGAGGGGGTTTCCAGATAGCCGCGCTTACCCACTCTGAACAATTCACTTAAAAACTGAACGGGGTTTTCAACATGTTCCAGCACATGGCAACAGATGACATAATCAAATTCATGGTCTTTAAACGGCAGGTTTTCTCCATCGGCATTGATAAATTTTTGTTTCTTCAACACTTTGATGTCGCCGCTACGGTGATAATTGGTATCTGTAAACTTATCAACCACCACATTGGCACGGGGGTGCGGATTGTGCCCGCCACCTACATCCAATACATAGTCGCTTCGTTTTACATCAATATGGAACCTGCTTTTCGGGTTTCTGATCTTCATCCTTTAAGGTATTTCTGTTGCTCTGCCGGTGCAATCGTTTCCTTTTTTTCCAGCGAGAACAACCATGTAAATTTATATCGTACACTTAGTTTATACAATAGTACCGGCACAATCAACCCCATACTTATGCCTGCCAGCAAAAGTGTGGGTACGTGTTCGATACCGAAAAACCTCACCATTATAATACGTGTGGCTGCCAACACCATTACATGCGCTACATATATATACAGTGAATGCCTGCCTAATTGATGTAACCATTGCATGGTATGATAACGTTGCAGCTGAAACGCCAGACTCATCACCCAGGCACATCCTGTTAAGGCTATAATCAAAAACCGGATGGGTTGATGATATTCTACGTAATCGTAGAACTTGGTTTCATGATGCAGGTTTTCCAACAAAAAATACCATTGCGTAACTGCAAAAGGAATGATGAGCAAAGCCATCAACTTCCAGGATTGCAACACGCTCAGGTTTTCCTTATCGCGTATAAAACGACCAATTCCGTCTCCTATTGCATAAAAAATATAGTAATGCATGATATCGGCTAAAAACCCGATATTGATCTGGTGTTGACCGATGACTGCCGACGCATAATATAAACCAAGCCCCAGTCCGGCATTTTGCCAGAAATTAAGTCCGGCTTTCACTTTCATAAGCGCATAGCAAACCGACACATTAAAGAGCGCATACAAGTACCAGAATTGCTCAACCCCTCTGGGTAAATAAAACAGCAATCCGTAATCAGCCGGCGTTCGTTGTGCATTCACATATCCGGAAAGGATGATTTGAAGCGTAATTTGTAAAAATCCCCAGATGAAATAAGGATACAAAATGGTTCGGGCCTTGTTACCGATAAACGGAGACAGGCCACGTTTTTGCAAACTCCCGGCAACAAATATTCCGGATACCACAAAAAACAACGGCATACGAAAACTAAAAAATAAGATGTTGGCATGTTCAAGAGGCATATAAGCCTGAACATCTAAACCCGCTGCTTTAATTCCTTCAAACACGTGCCGGTACAATACCAGAATGATGGCTACTCCCCTGGCGTAATCAATCCATGTTTGTCGGTTTCCCTGTAACATGATTATGCATCCATATTTTCAGTAAGTACTTTATTTAAAATGACGCCTTGTTGTTTTTCCTTTTGAGCAATCAGGAAGCGGATGGAATCGTGATCAGTTTGAGTGAGTGAGTTTTCAGCAGAAAAAACGGTGAACACGCCTTCTACGTAAGGAATAATTTCTTTACTGTCTGAATAGAAATTCAGGGCTGCACCCTCAATAAAAATATAGTCGTAGTTTTCGCTGAACGCTGCCAGTGCTTTCTCCATATCTAAATTGTATAACACTTCTGCCGGTGTAAGATTCCCGCCGGTACACCCAATAATATCAAGGCCCTCATGCACGGTGTGTGATACCAGTTTCTGTTGCTTCACCGGTACGTTCCACTTCATATTTGCGGCCAGGTCATCTACCATAACTTCTGCATTGAGTGTACGCGTTAAGGTGTTATTCGAAAAGTTTAGGTCTATCAATAATACCCTTTTCTTACTTAGCAACATTCCGGCAGCCAATGCTTCTATAACAGAAGTTTTTCCGGTTTTTCGGCGTGTACTCGTAAATAAAAACACTTTTCGGTTGCTGTTGAGCACTTCGAACCTCAGTTTGCGAATGTTATTTTTGAACGCGTGGTATTTCTTTGCTTTTAAATCTTCCAGTATAACGGTAAAGGGTGTACGCTTTCCAAATGACACTTTGTTCAGTATGATGCCTGCTTTAATGCGTGCATTTCTGGAGAACATAGACGGGGTTTTCTGAGCCGGATCAAAAATTTCCAGAAAGATGAAGAAAATAGATGTGAGCAGAAACATAGACATACCCGCCAGTGCCATCTTCATCAATGTTTGTTTCGATTCAGGTTGAGCAGCCGGTAAACCCACTTTGGTTTGGATAAAGTTGGCGGTAGGGTCATCCTTCGACAAGCCCTGTACCTGAGAAAATTTTTCCTTCACCGTTTTCAACTGTTCATTTTCCATTTCCAGTTGAGTACGGATTACATCGAGCTTTACATTGCTGCCCGGATTTACATTTGCAAGCCCCATATAGCGGCTGATCCGCGTATTGAAATCATCTATGGTAGATTGGGTAGCGCTGAGCAATGCTTCCTGCTCATTGATTTCACGTGTGAGTTTATCAATCTTTTCTCTGTCTCTGCTGCGTGAAGTAGATGCACCTGATTTTTGAATAATTTCTGCACGCAAATCATCAATTTGTTTTTGAAGTGCAGGGTCGTTCCCTCCCTTGCGAGACAACTCGGCCACCAGTTCATTTCTGCGATTGGTTAAGCGAACCACTTCATCATTGTTGTTGCCGGTACCCAACGATTGCAATGTTTGTAGCTGGCTCCGTAAATACGATAAACGGTTTGCATATTCATTGTATTTACCCCGTTGTTCTGCCAGCCGTGTTTCAAGCTCTGTTACAGTTTCCATAGCACTGGTGGTACGGCTTTCCGGATCAATAGACCCCTGACTGATTCTTTCACTCAACAGTAGCGCCCCGAGGCTGTCTACCTTACGTTGTTGTTGCTCCATCAGGCTGCGGATGTTTTCTGTATTTTCACCTGTACGCATGCTGTTGAGGTTGCGGTAATAACTCAGGAATTCGTTACCGATAGCGTTAACCACCCATGCCGACAATTCAGGGTTTTC
>JAHBTM010000019.1 GCA_019638635.1 Ferruginibacter sp.
ATTCTTTAACAGATATATACGAATACATTTTTGCTGCAACACAGTATGAAGTGGGGGTTCTATGGCAAAGCAATAAAATTACAGTTGCACACGAACATTATTGTACAGCCGCTACTCAATTCATAATGTCAACACTCTACCCGCTAATTTTTAATGCTGAGAAAAAGCCATACAAAATGTTGGGTTGCACTGTTTCCGGAAGTTTACATGAATTGGGAATCCGTATGGTTTCTGATTTTTTTGAAAAGGATGGATGGAATACGTATTATATGGGTGCTAATTTGCCAAACAAAGATATCATTGCTGCAATAAAAGAGCAGAAAGTGGATGTTTTAGCCATTTCAATAAGTATGTCATTCGATATCAGTAAGGTGGAAACGTTGATAAAAAATATAAGAAGTGACGAAACTCTTAACGATTTAAAAATTATAGTTGGGGGTCATCCTTTTAATCAGATTCAGGGATTGTGGAAACTTGTAGGCGCAGATGGTTGGGCAAAAAATGCCAGAGAAACTGTTGAGCTTTCTAATCAAATGATGTCTAATTTAAATTCGGCAAAATGAACGAATACTTATTAAATGAAATTACTGTGTTGAACAATGAACTTGTAAACACACAAAGAATGCTGGTAAAACAAAATATTGAAATTACCAGACTCAACCATCAATTGCAGTTAACCAACGCCGATCTTATACAGTTTACTTATATTGTATCACACGATCTTAAAGAACCACTGCGTATGGTGAACAGTTTCATGGAATTACTTAAAAATAAACATGGGCATACCATCGGAGAAAAAGGACAGATGTATATCAACTTAGCACTTGATGGTGGCAAGCGCATGCAAAAAATGATTGACGATTTATTGGAACTTTCGCGCATTGGACGGGATAATTCGGTAAAAGAACTTACAGACCTCAATGAAGTTGTTAAAATAGTAAAAGAAAACATATTAAAACTCATTGAAGAAACAAAAGCAGAAATTATTTTGGGAACTACATTGCCAGTTATACCTGTATATAGAAGTGACATGATTCGCTTGATACAAAATTTACTCAGCAATGCCATTAAATTCAGAAAAAAAGATACAATTCCTGTTATTTACATAGCAGCAAAAGAAGAAAAGGATATATGGGTTTTCAGCATAGAAGACAACGGTATTGGAATAGATAAAGAATATTTTGAAAAAATATTTGACATTTTTACCCGACTACATACTAAGGAAAGCTATGAGGGTTCCGGTATCGGGTTAGCGATATGTAAAAAATTGGTTCAATATCATGGTGGTAATATTTGGATAGAATCAACAAAAGGTAAGGGAACTACATTTTATTTCACAATACAAAAACAATAAATATTGAATATCTGGAAGGCATATACTAACAAGGTCAATAAAAACTGTGCCGGTTTGGGTATTGTGAAAGACGTAGACTATTGGCGAAACAACCTGTTTGCAGGTACCATTATTTTCCTACTGCCCTTATGTTTAATTGCACTCGTACCAGGCATTTATTTTTGTATCCTTACTAAACAATATACGATAGCCGTAGTAGATATTGTAACTACTATTTCGGTCTTGATGATTGCTTTTATGCCCGGCATAAATCTTCAGTTGCGTAAGATCATCTTCTTTGGGATGGTAGTTATATTGAGTTGTACCTTGTTACTGTATCTTGGTTTGCTAGGACCGGGTTTATTGTACTTGTTGGCTGCATGTATCTTTAGTTTGCTTATATTTCCTACAAAATATTCTTATTGGCCGGCTTGGATCATTACCGGCATTTGTATTCTATTCACGCTTGCCATATGGTTGAATATAATTGAATTGCCACGACCAAATATAGACGCTGCTTCAGAATGGATAGCTGTTTCGTCTAATCTTGTTTTCCTCGCTTTTCTATTGGCTGCATTGGTTCCAACGCTTTTTAGAGGTTTGCAGGAAACACTGAATAAAGAAAAAGAACTTAAAGAAACCCTACGAAAACAACAGCAAGAATTGCAACGAGCTTTAGATCAGGTTAAGCAAAAAAATAAAGAGCTGGAGCAGTTTGCATATGTGGCATCACATGATTTGCACGAACCGCTGCGGATGATTACCAGTTTCATGGGAATGCTTCAAAACAAATATGGCGATCAGCTTGATGATAAGGCTAAATCCTACATCCATTTTGCCGTTGATGGTGGTAAACGCATGCAAAAAATGATAAGCGACCTATTGGAATTGTCTAGAACTGGCCGCAGTGATACTGCCATGGAGCTGGTAAATTTGGATGATGTCCTAAAACAGGTACAACAAAATATTTCAAAACTCATTGATGAGAATAATGCAGTGATTATCATAGAATCTCCACTCCCTGAAGTAACTGTTTATCGTCGAGATATCGAAAGGCTATTTCAAAATCTATTGAGTAATGCCATCAAGTTCCGAAGTAAAGATTTCCACCCGGTGATTAGGATTTCCTGCATTGAAAAGCATGACAGTTGGCAAATCAACATAGAGGATAATGGAATTGGTATTGAAAAAGATAAATTCGAAAAAGTATTTGAAATATTCAGCCGTTTGCATACACATGATGAATACCAGGGTTCAGGTATAGGCCTGGCAGTTTGCAGAAAAGTGGTTGAACAGCACGGAGGAATCATTAAGGTTAAATCAAATGAAAATAAAGGCAGTACATTTTATTTTACAATTCAAAAATAAATTCAATGACACCCATACACATTTTACTGGTAGAAGATAATGAAGGCGATATCCTTCTTACCAGAGAAGCTTTTGAAGATGCAAAAATTCAAACCAATCTCAGTGTAGTAAAAGACGGAAAAGAAGCAATGGATTTCCTTACGAAGCAAGGTAAATACACTGAGTCATTGATGCCTGATTTATTATTACTCGATGTGAACCTTCCGAAAAAAAACGGACATGAAGTATTGCAGTTTTTAAAAGGGAATGAAAAATTAAAACATATACCTGTTATAATGCTTACCACATCTTCAGCACCTAAAGATGTAAATCTAGCATATAAAAATTACGCCAATTGCTTTATAACAAAACCAATAGATGTAACTGAATTTTTCGGAGTAATTACTACCATCGAAAATTTTTGGATATCCATTGTTAAGCTACCTTCAGTAAAATAAACTAAATGAGAAAAGATGAAAAACATTACCGCATTTTGGTGGTTGAAGATAACCCCGGCGATTTTGTTATCGTAGAAGATCTTTTAACAGAGCAAATTTTATTGCCCGATATTACACATGCCACTAATTACAAGTCGGCATTTGATCTATTAAAAACCGGCAACACATTCGACGTCATTCTTCTAGATCTTAGTTTACCTGATAAAAGTGGAGAGCAACTGGTTAGTGAGATGCTGGAGATTGCTTCGTGGGGTTGTCCTGTTATTATTTTAACCGGATATACAGATATTGATTTTAGTATCAAATCAGTATCGGCAGGTATTTCAGATTATTTGATAAAGGATGATTTAAATGCCCCCATGCTTTACAAAAGCATTATTTACGCTATTGAAAGAAAGAAAAATATTTCTCAACTTGAGATATCAGAAAAAAAATACAGCGACCTTTTCAACCTAAGCTTTCAGTGCATGTGGCTATACGATCCCCAAACCTTCAAGTTCATCAAGGTAAATAAAGCCACAACAGCGCTGTATGGTTATAGTGAGGCCGAATTCCTGACTATGACGATGATGGATATTATGCCTGCAGAGGATATTGCAAAAGCTGTAGAAGATTTGCAATCAGGAAATATCAAAAACAGGGCTTATAAGAATTCTACTAAACACCGAAAAAAAAATGGAGAGATTATTGAAGTGGAGATTTCGAGCACTGAAATTTCAATAAACGACAAACTATACAAGTCTGTCATTGCAATAGATATCACAGAAAAAAATCAGTATGAAAATAAAATTATACGTGCTATAATCAAAACGCAGGAAGATGAACGATACGAAATTGGTGGTGAATTGCATGATAATGTCTGCCAAATCATTGCTGCTTGCCAATTTAGCCTTGGTATGCTCCAAAACGCCGTTTCTAAAGAAAAAATTCATTTATTAGATCAATGTAAGGAACAAGTAAAAATGGCGCTTATTGAAATCAGAAACTTGTCGCATCGGTTGGCACCGGCCTTTTTTGACAATTCAAATCTGGAAGACGCTTTTGTGAGTTTGTTTAATACTTTTAATGTAAGTGAACAGGCTGAAATCTTTTTGGATGTGGATGAATCTGTAAAAAAGTATCCACCAAGTATGGAGGTTCAACTAAATCTGTACAGGATAATGCAGGAGCAATTAAGAAATATTTTGAAATACGCAAAAGCAAATGTTATCAAAGTTATTGTGTTTATTCACAATCAAAAACTTAAACTGGAGATTACGGATAACGGGATTGGATTTAATAAAGATGCTGCAATAAATGGTATAGGTCTGGCTAATATGAAACGTCGTACCGAATTATTTTCAGGAAAATTTGAAATCATTACATCACCAGGCAACGGATGTTCTATACTTGTTAGTATTCCTTTGTCTGCTTCAAATTAATGGCTTTAAAATATCGTAATACTACGGGTACTCTTTAAATCCCCTACACCCTTTATTGTGTATTGCCGCAATGGTGCTGGCAGAAAAAACAACAAAATACAATCAAGCCGTCTATTAAAAGAAATTAAGATGTAATTCTCAACTTTTGTACTGTTGATATCCCATTTTTTCCACCATACATACACTCAAAACAGTACAGCGGCGTGTTTAGCGCTGTTGATCTACTACCCTCTCTGCCCTGCATGTACACTAAACACAACAGCAGCATGTTGTAATTTCCGGAACACCTATCACTGAAAAATTTGATATGATTTTCTCTTACGTCTATGCTGAATAAAACGAATCACATTTCAAACCCAAAGTGTTCAATCGAAATGAGTACTATCCGAATCAGGTAAAAATTAGTAGAGGCTCTACGCATAAATACGTAAAGTTTCAAAAAATACTTTCGTAGAGTTAACATATGGTTTTTCTCAATATACATTTGTCTTTGCTGATTTAAAATATCCAAACAAATGCTAACCTTTAAATCCACAATCCATTTAATACTGCAGCAATTGCTGCAGTATTTTCAAATTCGCTCACATTTAAAACCTCTAATTTAAAACCAGTTTAGCAGCCTTAAAAACAAGGCGTAAACCCTTATTCTTTATAATTAACAGGGTTTCTTTTCCTATATCCTAATAAAAAATCCTAATTATGAAAAACCTTTTTCGAAGCGGTTTCCCCGCTTCCATTTTAAGTACACTCTTATTTTTTTACTCATTCCATACTGCATCAGCGCAAATATGCGGAGTTAACGCAGGTGTCGATCAAACCATTTGTGTTACTGAACCTTTAATTTTATCCGGAACACTTGGAAATGCAAATGGTTCGGTCGTAAGCTGGACAAAATTATCAGGTCCTTCAGCGGTTATATCCAATCCTGATAGTCTTATTACTTCTGTGCAAGGTATAACTCCGGGTAACTATGTTTTTCAATTCTCCACCATGTGTTCCGATGGAATCATTGCAAAGGATATGGTATCCGTAACCGTACTACCTCAACCAATTAGTGCACAAGCCGGACCAGATACTACAATTTGTTATAACGCACCCATTCAGCTATCCGGTAATGAACCACCATTTCCATTTACCGGAAAATGGACGGTCAGTCCGTCAGGAGGTTCTTTTTACCCAAATGCTAATGCGGCCAACGCTATATTTATCAGTGACTCAAAAGCAGGGGTTAAAAGATTCACATGGACAATCACAAATGGTATTTGTTCAGTATCTGATTTGAAAAAAGTTACCATTGTGCATCCGGAAGTGAATGTGGATGCAGGAAAAGACAGCGTGATCAGTTGCAAAGGGAAATGCATTGTTCTTTATGCATCTTATCCGGGCTACTCCCCACCTCAAAGTGGATTATGGACTTTAATATCAGGACCCAATGAACCGGTTTTTTCTAATGCCACTAAACCAAACAGTAAATTGTGTAACCTGATACCGGGAGTGTACATACTTAAATGGAGTATTCAGGGTCCTTGCTTAACCGCGTCAGACACTGTAAAACTTACAGTAGAAAATACATTAACGCCACCCGCATCATTAGGAGATCAGGTATATAACAATTATTGTGAGGATCCTGTAGTTACTATGCAGGTGATTACCGGCGCACCCCTGGGCCCTGGTGAAACTGCTTTATGGGAACATGTAGGCAACGATTCTACCATCACGTATTCACCCAACAGGAATCAGTCCTCGGTTCTCCTTGGAAATCTTACGGGCACTTTTCCCTATAAATTTACCTATACACATACAGCTGCTTCGGGCTGCTCAATCAAAACCCAGCACACTGTTTACCGATCTCAACCAATTACCGGATTAACTGAGCCGGATGACATACAACTACCTTGTGACACTACATCAACTGAATTTGTAATTTATCTAAACAGACTAAGAACAATATCGAACAGTGTTACACGCAAGGCGATATTTATCTCAGGTCCGTCAGATACGGGTAAGATATCGTACAAATCTGTAGTGGATAGAAACCTTACTAAAGACACCTGGTTTGTAAAAGACCTGCACACAGCCGGTACTTATATTTACAGGTTGGAATATTCAAATGCGTGCGGAACACAGTATCGTGATATTGAAATAACGGTATCGCGTACCCCGGGAACAGTAAATGCAGGAAGTGATATAATTCTTCCCTGTCAGCAACTTTCTGTTCGTCCAATAGGATCAGTCAACAACCCTGGAATATTTAATTGGTCACAGATTAGCGGGCCAACAACTGCAACTATATCCGGTGAAACAACCCTTAATCCGGTTATTGAAGATCTTTCTGAAGGAATATATTATTTCAGGCTATCCAACTTTGGGGGCCCGGCATGTGCTTCAAGATCTGAAGATATGCGCATCATTGTAACCATTGCACCACCATTAGTTGCAGCCACAGGTGCTGATGCGGCAATATGTTGCCGGAAATTACAGGCTCGCTGCAAATTCCCCACTCCCTACTGAAACAGGCTTATGGAGTGTATCCCCTTCAGCAGGTATACATTTCTACCCTTCACCCAATGATCCAAACGCATTTGTTTCCGGACTTTCACCTAATTCAGTATATACTTTTACCTGGACAGTTTCAAATGTTTGCGGTTCCGTTTCAAGTTCACAGGTACTTACTACAGGCGCATTTTATTCGTCGTCTATCCCTAATGGTGGTGCAGATCGATGTGAAGCAGAAGGTACTACCAGTATTTTGCTTCAAGGAAACTCAGAACCGGGTATACAAGTAAATTGGACTGCTTTAACTGCCGGATCACAGGTAACTGATCCTGACAGTGTGGTTACCCAGGCTATATTTACCGGGGGAAGTGGAACTTATCATTTTACATATGAAATGAGTTCTCCGGGTTGCACTGCATTGATTGATACTGTATCTATAACTATAAACAGTTTAACATACGTGAATGCAGGAGCTGACATTTCCATTTGCACGGATGTGCTTCCTTCATCTACTGCATTGAGTGTAACCCTCTCGAATCCTGCTGCTGCATCAACGGGAACTTGGGCACAACTGTCAGGGCCAACAACGTCTCAATTTTCGTCTTATACCGAATTAAACCCGACCGTCAGTGGTTTAATGGAAGGGTTATATAGATTTACTTACACGCTAAATTCTACCACTACATGCCCATCCATTTCAGATACGGTAGAAGTCCGCGTATCAAAAATGCCATCTCAAGCCGATGCAGGAGCAGACCAGTCCATTTGTAACGCATCAACCTCTACAGTCTTAAATTTATCAGCAAGCACTCCAACTATCGGTAACGGATACTGGCAGGTTATATCAGCACCGCCCGGCAGCAGTACTCCTGATTTATCCGATTATACCTCACCAACATCCACTATTAGGAATTTAACTCAAGGAGAATATCATTTGCGCTGGTCTGTATCAAATGGTATTTACTGTGATGCAAGTATAGATGACCTGCTGCTTTCCATTAGTTCAGCAGCTTATGTTGGTGAAGATTTCAATGCATGTAATGTTCCTAGTATTAATCTTGTTGGAAATCCAAATACAACCGGTACATGGGAGATGATTTCAGGTAATACAGGAAGCACGCTGGTGATGAATTCTTCGAATACTGCCATTGCTTCAAACTTGCAGACTACTGGTGATTCGGCTGTATATCTTTTTAAATATTCTATTCCAGCAACCGGTAATTGCCCAGCTTCGTTTGATGAACTTAAGTTTACAAATTATGCACCACCATCCATAGCAGATGGCGGAGATGATCGAATATTGTGTTCAAATCAAACAAGTATACTCTTAACCGGCAATGTCCCCGTGAATGGCAGTTCAATCTGGAAATTTATATCAGGACCCAATGTTCCATCAGCAGGTGCCGCAAATCATTATAGTTACGATAGTTTACTAACCAACCTGGTTGCAGGAATATATGAAATGGAGTATCAAACGAAATCGCATCCTGTTTGTCCGGTTTCCTCTGAAACAATTTTACTGCTGAAAGAAACTAAAGCAAAAACACAAGCAAACTTCAGACTTTGCAATGATAGCATTATACATTTAAGCGGAAATGTCCCTATTCTCGCACAAGGAACCTGGAGCGTAATCAGCGCCCCTGCTGGCAACAGCCCAGTATTTGATAATGCGCAAAACCCACTAACTTTTGTAAGTGGTGTTGTGGCAGGAAGCTATACTTTCAGATGGAGTATCCCGGGCACAGGTCCATGCCCAGGTACACATAATGATTTAAATGTGATTATCGACCCACCAGTTGATGCTCCGTTGGCAGGTTCTGATACAACTTTTTGTCAAGGTTCAATTCAGTCATTGCAACTGGGGGGCCAAGCTAATCCGGGAGTGAGTTACGCCTGGAGCCCTGCAATCATGCTTGACAATCCATTCAGCGCCCATCCAAATTTTACAGGTACAGACAACTCGGGCACTTATTACTACTCAGTAAAGGCAAGTATCGGATCTTGCGAGGCATTTTCAACCGTGAGTATCCGGGTTTTCCCAAAACCTTTCGTCAACATCGTTATCGGAGATGGAGGATGTGCTGCCATTTTTGAAGCAAGTCATCCGGGTAATGGCGTTAACGTAGCGGGATACAACTGGAATTTTGGCACGGGTGTAGTTCCCGAGGCTGCAACCGGTAAAGGGCCACACCATGTGCTGTATCCTACTTCCGGAAGAAGAGATGTAACCCTGGAGATTCTTTCAGATGAAGGTTGCCACAGTGATACAGCTATAGAGTATATTCCTCTTTGCGTTCTACCTGTAAAATTAGTTTCATTTTATGCAGTTTGGAAAGCTGCAGATGCTGAAATTTCCTGGGAAATCGAAGATGCAATCAACTTACATTATTTTGAAATAGAACGCAGTTTTAATGGAAGGGATTTTTCTAAAATAGCTACCGTAGAACACGTAAATAACCAATCAAATTATACTTTCCTTGATTACAGAATCAGCAATAGGGGAACTAACATATATTACAGACTTAAAAGCGTGGATGCAGACGGTGCCTATGAATATTCACCTATAAGGATGCTGGAAAATAATAATTCGTCACGAATTACAATTGGTCCAAACCCCTTCCATCAATTTATCAAAGTTTATTTATCCAAGGATGTATTTAAAGGTAAAGTAACTGCCAGTCTTTATAGTGCAGAAGGGAAAAGACTACAAGTGAAAGAGGCCGTACCTACAGGGCTTTCCGGGGAAATAATTTTTGAAAATTTACTTGGATTACCACCAGGAACGTACATGGTTGTGATCATAGCAAATGAAAAAAGACAAACATTCAAGATCATCAAGAAATAATAAGTGGCTTTATTTTTAAATGAATAAAGGATCTGGTTATTCAGGTCCTTTTTTTTATTATTCAGGTTACAATAAATCTGAATTTTCCAAATGTTTAATTAAGGATGCAGTGTTTTTAAGTTTTAATTTTTTTAAAATGTTTCCCCGATGGGTTTCTGCAGTACGGCCTACAAGAAATGTGCAACGTTTCTCCAATTTCTTTAGATGAATACCCCTCTGATTAGTTTAACGATTTCAAGTTCTCTCAAGGGACAGTGAAGGCCCATGTGCATGCTCAATCAACTCTTGGTGTTCGGTTAACTGGTTCCCTAACTTCATTACATAAATATTTATTTCCTTTCAACACTTCATCAATCGCTATAAATACTTCATCACTTGAGGAATTCTTTGTAACATACCCTTTAACACCAAGTTGAAACATTTTTTTTGCATATGCCATTTTGCAATGCATCGTAACAACAATAATGGCAGTGCCCGGAGAATATTTTCGGATAATCGGAACAGCGTCCATTCCTGTATATGGAGGCAAATTTATATCTAGAAACACAACATCGGGGCGCGTATTTTTAATCAGTTCAATCGCAACTTCAAAATCTCCACTTTCTCCAACAATATTAAATCTATTATCCGTAGCTAAAATAGCACGCCACATTTCTCTTACAAGTTTATGGTCGTCAACAATTACAAAGGAAATGTACTTCATTTGAAAACATTTAGTATGTACTTGACTGCAAACTGATTGGATTGCAAATAATTTTTGGGGAAATTACCTGAGGCTCGGATAGCTAAATATAGACATTATACCTTATTCAAACAAGACCTCAATCATAGATTCTAGCAAATAAATAAAAATTCATTACAACTGTTAAGTTGAAAATAATAATTATCAGGGTTAATTGTAGCGATTTAACTATACTGCATTCCCAAATTTTAATATGTAAGGTTTTTAATACAATTCGTAAAATTTCAAGATCCATTCCGTTTTTGAAAGTTACACTATAACTACCCACCCTTCTCGGTTGATCATAAAACAAAATAACGGCAAACACACGGGTGAAAACCAGCAATGGCGAAAATCAAGGGCATAAAAAAACCACCCTAAAGGTGGTTGTGGTGACCGCGTCAGGATTCAAACCTGAAACCTTCTGATCCGTAGTCAGATGCTCTATTCAGTTGAGCTACGCAGCCAAATGGACGGCAAAGATATAACTGTTTCATTTTTTATCCAAAAAAAATCATTCCTGCGCCCCATAAGTTGCCTGCATTGGGCTCTTTAGGTTAAATTGCGCCAAAGAGTGAACTGTATGTCGGAAGTGCTTCCCGGTAAAAATGGTATTCATGAGGCCCTGTTTGAACATGCCTCCATGGGCATTCTGGTGGCTGCATCCAACGGAAAAATTGTGATGGCCAACCGGTTTTTGCTCAAACAATTCGGATTCAACTCGGTGGAGGAAATTCTGAATCAACCTGTAGAGTTCCTGATACCCTCCCGCTATCATAAAAACCACACCAACCACCGTAAAAAGTACACCCACCACCCTGAACAACGCGCCATGGGAATTGGAATGGATTTATTCGCCGTTAAAAAAAATGGCGAAGAGTTCCCGGTGGAAATTAGTTTGGGGCATTATGAATCTGAGGAAGGTGCCTTCGTCATTGCTTTTATTTCAGATATTACCCAACGTAAAAAAATAGAAGCGGATGTCATTGCTCAGCGTGAAGAACTAAAACAAATCAACAAACAGTTCGAAGAACTCAACAATAACCTTGAGAAAACCGTTGAGAAACGAACCAGTCAGCTTAAAAAACTCATGTTGCAAATTGAAGCCTCGCGCGATGATTTGTCAACCGCATTGAACAAAGAAAAGGAACTGAGTGATATGAAAAGCCGTTTTGTTTCGATGGCCTCACACGAATTCAGAACACCACTCAGTACCATCCTGTCCTCTGCATCCTTACTGGCAAAATATACTACCGCAGATGAACAGGAAAAGCGTGATAAACATATACAACGCATCAAATCATCTGTTAATAACCTCACCGGTATACTGGATGAATTTTTAGCCATTGGAAAAATTGAAGACGGACACATCGCCGCGCACCATTGCCATTTCAACATACAGCAACTCATCAGTACCATTTGCTCTGAAATGGAAGCATTGGTGGTTCATCACCAAACCATTGTTTACACCCATACCGGCGAAGAAATGGTGTATCTCGACCCTTCATTACTCAGGAACATCATTGTGAATTTACTGTCGAATGCCATTAAATTTTCTCATCCCGGCGGCAACATCTCCGTTTCTACGTCTCTAAATAAAAAGAATGTATTAAGAATTAGTGTTTCTGATCATGGAATTGGTATTTCTGAAGAAGACCAATTACACTTATTTGAAAGATTCTATCGTGCCAAAAATGCTACCAATATTCAGGGAACGGGCTTGGGACTGCATATTGTGGCCAATTATGTGGAAATTATGAATGGAAAAATTGATTGGTTCAGCGAACTCGAAAAAGGCACTACATTTAATATCACTTTTCAAATCCCGAAGGAGTAATTTATGAAGCACCATATTTTATTGATAGAAGACAACACGGAAATCCGTGAAAACACTGCCGAAATCCTGGAGTTGGCCAATTACAAAGTAACTACCGCCGAAAACGGAAAAATTGGTGTTGAACTGGCTTTGAATGACAAACCCGATATCATTATATGCGACGTGATGATGCCTGTACTCGACGGATATGGTGTACTGCATCTCATCAACAAAAATGAACAACTCACCGGTATTCCGTTCATCTTTCTTACCGCAAAATCAGATCGGTCTGATTTCAGAAAAGGGATGGAGATGGGAGCCGATGATTATATCACCAAACCTTTCACAGATATCGAACTATTGAACGCACTGGAAAGTCGCTTAAAGAAAGCCGAACTCCAGAAAAAATCCTATCCCCATTCGGAAGAAGGATTTCAGCATTTAGTAGATACCTACGGAGGTACCGACGCCCTGAAACAAATTACGGAAAACAAGGAAGAGAATTTTTATAAAAAGAAATACACCATATATCATTACGGAAATCATCCTCAAAAACTATATTACATCCTCTCCGGAAAAGTAAAAACCTTTGTTACGAATGAAGATGGCAAAGACCTCACCATTGGCTTGTACAGTAAAGGTGATTTTTTCGGATACACGGCTCTGTTAGAAGGAGGCACTTACAAGGAAACAGCCGAAACACTTGATGACACTCAACTGGCAGAAATCCCGGTGGACGAATTCAAGAAAATGCTTCAGCAAAACCCAGATGTAAACCGCCAGTTTATAAAACTACTCGCCAACAACATCACCGAAAAAGAACAGCAATTATTGAATATTGCCTACAACTCACTCCGCAAGCGCGTAGCAACGGCACTGGTTACACTGAAACAAAAATATCAGGATGAAGGCAGCAACCCGTTTTCCATACAAATTTCCAGAGAAGACCTGTCGAATATTGCAGGTACAGCTACTGAATCCCTCATCCGTACCCTTGGCGATTTTAAAGGAGAAAAACTGATAGAAATACAAGGAAGCAAAATCACCATTTTGAACGAGAAAAAACTATCCGATATGTTGAACTAACTATTGCAAACCGGATAACTGCGCAATAAACATATTGAAATCGTTCTTGATGCTCACATAATCTTTTTCAGCAGTTACAATAATCTTTCGAAGTCTGTTGTGGGCCGTTGCATTTTTCTTGTCGTATGCCGGGTGATGCGCTACCTTATTCAACTTCAGGGTTTCCTTATGCTGTTTGATTTGTTCACGGATGTTTTGTAATTGTTCATGAAACTCGAGCAATTTATTCTGATAGGCCTCCGCATCTGCAATAGCCTGAGCAGCGCTTACCGCATCTACCACAAAAGCCAAACGTGTAATCATGTAAGACACTTCCGAAACTATGAAATCCATTTCACGCAACCAGGAATCCACTTCATAATTGAAGTGACTCCCCCCCTGTTGCGGTGGCATCAACCCCATTCCACTTGTAATCTGCTTCATCCTTAGCGCAAAATATTAAGTATTGTTTGTTCGAATAAAAACAACCATCAGTTTAAAATATGTTATTCATCATGACAGGTTACAGGAGCCCCTTTACCTTGTTTGGTTTCTATGGCCGGACTTACATAAGGGATGCCGAGGCCCATACCACGGACAATCAGCAAACAGGCCATGACTGCAATCATATACGGATATAACTTTCTTACAGACGAACGAAAACGGAGTTTCAAATTGGAACCCACCATGGCAATCACCCACATCATAGGCAAGGTACCTAATCCGAAAGCGGCCATCCATACACTGCTTTGAACAACCGATGCCGTGGCAATGGCTCCGGCAATGGCCATGTACACTAACCCACAAGGCAGCAATCCGTTCAAAAGCCCAATGGTAAACAATGAAGAATAACTTCGGGTTTGAAAAAGTTTTCCAATACCACCACGAACACTGCCCATTACTCCGGGAAAAAATTGAATGCGCCGGGTAATGCTTTTGGGGAGAAGCACAATCAGCAACAATAAAACACCTAAGGCAATGGATAGCCATTGTTGAAAGCCCAACCACACCAAACTTTCCCCTATGAAACCAAATACCACTCCCAATGTTGCATAGGTTGCCACCCTGCCGAGATTATACAATAACGCACCCAGGTATTTCGAGAAATAGGAAGTGTTCACAACCGGCAATGACAGAGCAATCGGGCCACACATGCCCACGCAGTGCAAACTGCCTAAAGCACCCAACATCATTCCGGCGGCAATGGTTTCAATCACTTCAAAAGAATTTTATTTTCGGAATAGTACATATTCGTTCCGTCGCTCCAGTCTGTTTTTACAATATAATTTCCGGGTGTTTTATTGCTTAACGGTATGGAGATGATTCCCTCGTAGGTACTGGTTTTGAGGTGTTGATCATTGGATTCGTTGAACGGGCAATACAAATGCACAAAGGCTTCCACATTTTTGTTTTTCATTGCTGCAGGCAATTGTAGTAATAAAGCATCCGTTGTTTGTGAAACCACTATTGAATCGTTGAGCATGGACAGATTTTTCATGGCGTCGATCTTTTTCTGATACACCAGTTCCTTCTCATAATAGTTTGTTGTAACCAGTTCCTGATTTTGTTTGGATGCTTTAACCACCATGAACACAATCCCCGATACAAACAATGCAAAAACAACGACTATTCTGTTACCCCAATTCATAATACTTATTTTTAGTTATACACTTCAGGCCCCATGAAGTTGGTAGAGATGGTTTTAATTTTTTCTCCTTCATGATAAATGCCAATTTGGATTTCTGTTTTCCAGCTCTTCACCTGATCGCGTTGTAAAATCACAAAAAATTGTCGAGTGATATGTTCTCCTGAACGTACGGTATCCGAACCGCTGTTGATCATTTGAATATCACCCCGGATATCTTCCAGCCTCACTTCTACCCGCATGTTGTTGTGCGTTTTATTCACCAGCTTCAGGTTGTACAAATTGCTGATTCTGCCATCGGGCATGGAAGTATACGTCATGCCTGCGGTACGCAACAACCGTGCATCAATATCAGAACGACTCACTAACAGGTAAGTCAGAAAACCCAGCAACAGCAGCAATACCGTGGTGTATGCCTTTATGCGCCGGGTGAACTTCAACTGTACGCCATCGCGTATGGAGTTTTCAGAAGCCAGCCGTATGAGTCCGGTAGGACGGTTGATGCTGATCATGCTTGCATCACAGGCATCCATACACGCAGTGCAGTTTACACACTCCAGTTGTGTACCGTTTCGTATATCTATCCCCGTGGGGCACACACGCACACAGGCATAACAATCAATGCAATCGCCCATCAGGCGTTCGTCATCTATTGCTACACTATTTTCCTGCGTGTGCACATCCGCTGCAAGATTTCCCTGAACAGTTTCGTCCATAACCCGCTTTTAAATTTTCTTTCTCTTTCTGAGTTAACTTACCTCTTTTCTCCCCACGCTTATAATCGTACGCCACCACAATCGAATTGGCATCCAGCAACACGCCTTGTAAACGCCCGTATGGGCACACCACAATACACACCTGCTCCCTGAACCACCAGTACACAAAGAAAAACACGGTTGTAAACAACAACAATGCCGCCAATGTGCCTATCGATTCACCGGGGTGGGTTACATAACGTAACAGCTGATCCATACCCACTATATATGCCAGAAAGAAATTGGCTATAATGAAAGAGATGGTATAAAACACAACGAACTTTATTGCTCGCTTTCTTATTTTTTCACCATTCCAAGGCATTTTTTTCAATTGACGCTGCTGGGTGGCATCTCCGTCGATCCAGTATTCAATTTTACGGAACACCATTTCCATGAATATCGTTTGCGGACAGGCCCATCCGCAAAACACCCTTCCAAATACTACGGTAAACAGAATGATGAACACGATAAAGGTTAACATCCCTATGCCAAAGATGAAAAAATCCTGTGGCCAAAAAATCATTCCGAATAATATGAACTTTCGCTCAACAATATTGAACATGAAGAGAGGCTCCCCATACACTTTAATAAATGGCAGCGTGAAAAATACTACCAGATAAAAAACACTAAACCAGGTTCTTAAATTATAGAACTTTCCCTTCGGCTTTTTGGGATGAATAAAGTTGCGTTTTCCTTCCTTGGTGATGGTAGCCACCGAATCCCGGAATTCTTCCTGTTCATCTGTTAATACATCACTCATAGTGTTTGTTTTCAAGGGTTGGATACATTCTTTGTGCTATCAGCAGCCGGTGCTCCTTCCGCTGCAACCGGTGCTTCTTCTTTCCAGATATCTCCCTGTGGTGCCCGCGCATTGGGTGGATTGGTACCGGCCAGTGTTTTGATATAGCTGGTAAGATTAGAAATTTCTTTAGGAGAATAATTCTTTTCCCATGACTGCATGCCTTTATCCGGATAACCAATTTTGATGGAACGATAAATGTCGTTGAGGCCGCCTTTATGAATCCAGTATTCATCGGTTAAATTCGGGCCTGCACCCCCCTCACCCAATTTGCCATGACATGCCCAGCAAGCCATGTTGTAAATTCGTTTCCCTTCCTCAATGCCTGCTGCGTCAGACAAGGTGATGTTATTTTCATCAATTTTATCAGGCGAAGCCGCATTATATTTTGCCAGTGCGAAGGCAGCATTTTCCATTTCACGTTCGTACTCCTGAATAGGATCAAGACCATTTCCCACATGGAAATAAAACAGGTAAATAACTGACCCGATAATGGTCACATAGAAACCATATTTCCACCATGGTGGAAGCGCATTATCCAATTCGCGTATGCCATCATACTCATGGTCTAACATTACATCCGCTTCCTTTTCAACCGGTACGGCTTTTGTAAAGAATTTTTTGTCGAATTTTGTCCACCATTCACTGAAAGTGGATTCTTTCGCTTTTTCAGCTTCAGGTTGCAACTCCTGCTGAAAACGACGGATCATAAACAACAGGAAAAAAATGGTTACCAGTTCAATAAAAATCACAATCAACAATAGCCAGAACAACATGGCACTAAGTCCGCCATAATTAAACCGGGATACTGCTGCAACCGGTGCCGCTGCTTCCTGTGCTTGTGCGCTGAATGAAATCAAAGAAAGCATTGCTGCAACGATAATAGGTACAACCGTCCCTGATTTTTTTCTGCGTAGGGTTTCCTTACCCAGCGTAAGCAGCACATTGCCCATGCCCCAGATTACAAAAGCGAGGATAATGGTTACCACAATCATTAACGCGGCCAGCAGGTTTCCAGACCCGCCACTTGCTGCGGGTGTTGCTGCATCCTGTGCGAGTGCAGGTTGTGCCAGCAAGGCCAGTGCCAGCATCCAGTTGAATCTTGTAAAAATATTTTTGCGTTGCATAAACAGCTATTAATTTTTAAGGTTGGTGGTTTCGTTGTCATCGTCTAATGGAATTTCAGACAACAACTTAACGGTAGATTTTTTCATACTCAGTACGTACACCGTTAACACTATAAAAAACAAGAAGAAAATAAGGAGCGATATGATTGGATAAATCTCCGCACCTGCAATGGTTTCTGTGTATTGTTTTATGAACTTAAACATGGTGTATGATTAATTGGTAGGTTTTGAAATATCGGTACCCAGCCTTTGCATATACGCAATCATGGCAATAACTTCCTTATTTGGTGCCACACGGATACTGTCCATTAATAAATTGAGTGAAATTCCTTTAGCCTGTGTCATTAACTCCGCGTTGGCATACTTATCATATCCTTTCGGATACGGGACACCCAGCTTTTGCATTGCCCTGATTTTTGCAGGTGTAGAACTGGTATCCAAATCGTTGGTTAGCAAATGTGGATACGCCGGCATAATGGAACCTGCACTGATAGACGATGGTTCACGGAAGTGGCGGAAATGCCAACCATCTGTTTTCTTCAGGTTTCCGGCACCTTCACGTGCCAGATCCGGACCAGTACGCTTGCTTCCCCACTGGAATGGGAAATCGTACACAAACTCACCGGCTTTGGAATATTCACCGTAACGTTCCGTTTCACTTCTGAATGGTCGAATCATTTGTGAGTGACAGGTATAACATCCTTCTTTTACATATAAATCACGTCCCTGCAATTCAAGTGGTGTATAGGGTTTTACACTGCTGATGGTAGGGATATTCGATTTCACCAGGAAGGTGGGAACAAACTCCACAATACCACCAATCAGGATTACAATTAAACTACCGATAAGCATTTGAACCGGCCTTCTTTCCAGTTTGTGGTGCCAGTGTTCTTTTTGATGGGTATTGGCCAACGGAGCCAGCGGTGCAGCTTCAGCGGCTTCATTATCCACCAGCCTGCCCTGCTTTACTGTTTTGTTCAGGTTGTACACCATAATGAAGGCACCAATCAGGTAAAGGGTTCCTCCAAATGAACGCATGGCGTAAAACGGTTCGAGATAGGTTACGGTTTCAAGAAATGAATATTTCAACTGACCGCTTTCCGTAAACTGTTTCCACATACTGCTTTGGGTAAAACCGGCCCAATATAACGGTACCGCATAGAAGACGATTCCGAGTGTAGCCAGCCAGAAGTGCATGCCGGCTAATTTTTTTGAGTACAGGCTGGTGCTGAAAATTTTGGGTATCAACCAATACAGGATACCAAAGGTGAGCATCCCGTTCCAGCCCAAACCGCCTACGTGCACGTGTGCCACAATCCAGTCGGTATAATGGCTGATGGCACTCACTGATTTCAGAGAGAGCATCGGGCCTTCAAATGTAGCCATTCCATATGCAGTAACGGCTACCACCATGAATTTGAGATTCACATCATCCGCACCCGATCCCACGCCGCGGGCGTAGTAATCCGTTGATCATACCACCCCAGCTTGGGAAGATGAGCATGACAGAAAACCACACCCAGAGATTGTGCCCAGTTAGGCAATGCGGTATATAATAAGTGGTGCGGACCTGCCCAGATATACAGGAAGATGAGCGACCAGAAGTGTATAATGGAAAGTTTGTATGAATACACAGGCCGGTTAGCTGCTTTCGGCAAGAAGTAGTACATCAAACCGAGGTATGGGGTTGTAAGGAAGAAAGCCACCGCATTGTGTCCGTACCACCACTGAACCAGGGCATCCTGCACACCCGCATACCAGGAATAACTTTTGAAAAAAGATACCGGTAATTCAAATGAGTTTACAATATGCAATACCGCAACGGTAACAAATGTGGCGATGTAAAACCAGATGGCCACATACAGATGGCGCTCCCTTCTTTTAAGAATGGTAGCAAACATATTCCATCCGAATACCACCCATATCAATGCAATGGCAATGTCTATCGGCCATTCCAACTCAGCGTATTCCTTACCGCTGGTCATCCCCAGAGGAAGTGAAATTGCTGCTGCTGCAATAATGAATTGCCATCCCCAGAAGTGAATTTTTGTAAGGGCATCGCTGTACATCCTTGCCTTACATAATCGTTGAAGGGAATAATAAACACCCATAAAAATACCGTTGCCCACGAATGCAAAAATGACTGCGTTGGTATGCAACGGACGAAGCCTTCCGAATGAGCCATATTCAGTTACATTCAATGAAGGAAATACAAGTTGTAAGGATACATACAATCCTACTAACATGCCTATAACTCCCCAGAAAACGGTGGCATAGGCGAAATTTTTGACAATCCGGTTATCGTAATAGAATTTTTCTACCTGCATGGTTTTGGTTTTGGTTTTATTTAGCTTCTTCTGTTTGGGATTTCTCTTTTTTAGTTTCGTTTTCAAATAACATCCTTACTGACGGAGTATAATCATCGTCGTACTGACCGGATCGTACACTCCATAAAAAGGCGGCCAAGAAACTGCCGGCTACGACTAAACTGATGGCGATAAGGAGAAATAAAGCACTCAACGAGGTTGTGTTTTAAAGTTCAAAATTAGTTTCCTGTCTGTCGTGCATTTATGATGCACATCATCAAATATCTTGAGGTTTGTCATACGATTGTCTACAAACCGGTTTTCTCAGCTTTCCATTTTGACAACATCGTAGCCATCAAAACCAGTGTGATACTGCTCGCCGGCATCAGGATGGCTGCAATCATCGGAGATAACAAGCCCTGCACTGCAAAGGATAATCCCACCACATTGTACAAAATAGACACTACAAAGCCGGTGGCAACCATTCCTTTGGCCTTTCGTGCATACTGTAGAAAGGAAGATAATTTGTACAGCATACTTCCCTGCAATATGGCGTCACAGGCCGGTGTAAATCTGGTGGAGTGGTCATTCACTGCAATGCCCACATCACTTTGCAACAATGCTCCGGCATCATTGATTCCGTCTCCTACCATCAACACTTTCCTTCCTGTTGTTGTTTTCAATTGGTTATGTAGGATAATTTATCAGAAGGATTTACATTAAAGTTCAATCGAACTGGGGCCCAACACATTTTCCAAACGCGTTTCCTCTGCATTATTATCACCTGATAATAAGTGTAGTTGATAACCGCTCTCCTTTAATTGATTCATTAATGTGCTTAATCCTTCCCGGTACTTGTTTCCAACTTCAAAATATCCTTTTTGACGGTCATTGATATTCACATACACCCTAGAGCCAAGGTGGTTGGGGTAACTATTGGAAAATCCTGTAAAATCAGCTGATCCTAATCGTACCTGTTCGCTATCCATTACCGCAGCAATGCCACTTCCCGCTTCTTCTTTAAATGAATTCAGTTGGGTAGTTTCTTGTTGTATTTCAGGTAAACTCGCATACACCAGTTTACTTAAGGTATGGGAAGAATGTGCAGCGGCCTGACGAACCATTGCGCTCTCTTTACCCGATAACTGTTCACCTTCATAATGAACAGAGGATACATCCGACTCAGTAAGTGTACCCGTTTTATCAAACACAATGGTATCAATTGCGGCGAGGGTTTCAACCACTCCGGCATTTTTCAGATAGAGTTTATTTTTCCCCAGTTGGCGCACCATGCCGCCAAAGGTGAAGGTGGAAGTCAGCAACAGCGAACACGGGCAGGCCACAATGAGTACCGCCGTAACTGCCGGAAACACTTTTGAAAAATCGTTGATGTACCAATAGGCAAAAGTGAGCGCAGCAATGGTGAGTAAGATAGCTGTAAAATAACGGCTCCATGGATGCACAAAAGATTCTTGGGTGTGCTTTCTGCCTTTAAGTGACAGCTTGTTCCACAATTCAGTGATATAACTTTGTGAAGGATCTTTCACTGCCTGCAATACTATCTTTCCTCCGGTTTGTCTGCCACCGGCATAAACAATGTGGCCGCTTTTCACTGTAACCGGACGGTTTTCACCGCTTACAAAACTATAATCAATTAATGCTTCTCCCTCTTTCAGCAGGGCATCCGCCGGCACCATTTCATCATTGCGAATCACGATCTCTTCACCTTTTTGCAGCTTGGTAAGGGGCACATTCACCTCTGAATGGTTACGGATAACGGTTACGCCTAATGGAAAATAGGAAAGATAATCCCGGTCGAACGACAAAGATTCATACGTCATATCCTGAAACCAGCGCCCAACCAGCATAAAGAAAATAATACCTGTTCCGGAATCCAGGAAACCGGTACCGGTACCTGTAAATATTTCATAATAGCTTCTTCCAAAAGTCATTACAATGGCCAGAACAATCGGAATGTCGATGTTCAGATCCCGCTGCCGGATACCTGCCCAGGCTTGTTTAAACAGATCAGATGCTCCATAAAATACAACCGGCAAGGAAAGGATAAAACTCAACCAGATAAAGGTTTCGCCTAAACCTCTTTCCGTGATATGTCCGGATGAAAAATAATCCGGTAAACTCAGCATCATGATATTTGCAAAACCAAAGCCTGAAACACCAATCTTGTATAATTTATTTCTTTTGGCTGTTGATACCGGTTTCTTTGATTGCTGTACATCGTTCAAAGAGATGTGGGGTTCATAACCGATAAAGGATAACAGTTCTACCACTTTGCGCAGGGATATTTGATGCGGATTAAACGCAACCAGTACTTCCTTTCTTTGAAATGAGGTGGTGGATGAAAGGATGCCGGATTCAATGCGGTGCAGATTTTCAAGCAGGTATATACACGATGAACAATGCATTTGGGGCAAACTAAAGGTAGCATGTATCAAATCACCACTATTAAACTGAATGAGTTTCTGGATAACGGAGGGGTCATCTAAATAGGCAAAACGATCGCTTCTGAACTTGCCTTTTACTTTAATACCGGGATTTTTATCGAAATCGTAGTAGCTGCATAAATTGTTTTCATCCAATAAGAGATACACCTGCTTACACCCTGTACAACAGAACACTTTATCATCCATTACAACCGGATCTGTACATGCATCTCCGCAATGAAAACAAACCTTTGATACTACCTCTTTCACCATGCTGAACATTAAGGTGTAAAATTAATTCGGCAGAGGACGGATGTTTATGATTTCAATCAACTTCTACACTGACAAGTTTCCACAATATGAAGTTGAATGTACATATTTTTTAAATATATACGAAAGAATGAACCTGATGGATTTCCACAGCAATTACTTGTATAATCATATACTGGACAGAATGAGTATGGTAATATTAAAAATAAGGATACGCATTTTCCGGATAGATGATGAACAGATACTTCATTGATTTGTTGCGGACACCAGGCTCTCAAACCAAAGAATTCAACTGATAAACATCACGTGAAATCCTTGTCAATACTGATGCGCATCATATTATATTATTCTGTCACTGTCTATCTTTCGCGCATAAATTATTAATACCAAAATTGCATGTTATGAAACAAATCCTATTCGTTCAATGTATTGCAGGCGTGCTGTTGATGGCTTCCTGCAATCAGCCGGATGCATCTAAAACGGATGCGAAGGCCCCGGAGAGTAGCACATCTGTCGGCCAGTCTGCCGTGCAGGATGATGAATCTCAAAAAAATGTAGTACAAGTAGCTATTGCCAGTCCTGACCACTCTACATTGGTTAAAGCTGTTCAACAGGCTGAATTGGTAGATGCACTGAGCAATGCCGGTCCTTTTACCGTATTCGCCCCTACAAATGAAGCCTTCAACAAATTGCCTGCAGGCACACTGGATGGTTTGATGAAACCGGATCAGAAAAGCGCACTGTCTAACATTCTGGAATACCATGTTTCTCTGGGCGTGTTTAAACCGGAGGCTTTAACCGACGGACTCACACTCGGACAAGTAAATGGTGGCAATGTAACCATCCATGTAAAAGACGGTAATGTATATGTGGGTGATGCACGTGTGGTTGCCTCTGTACCTGCTGCCAACGGAATTGTGCACGTGATTGACGCAGTCTTACTACCCCCTTCTAAATAAGGATAACCTCCTGAACCCGCACACCGTTTCTATCATAGGAAACGGTTTTTTTATGCAAGTGCAATTTGTATAATTGAGCAATTAATCGTTGGGATGGTGTAATGCAGCAATATATTGAAACTCTTCATCTGTGCATAAAGATTCAATCAGTGGAAATAAAATACGATCTTCCTTTCGGATATGATTGTATAATGCATGTCCCAGTGTGTTGAGTTTTTCTACAGTTATAGACGGCTCCCGCAAGGAAAGAAACTGGTTGCTTAATTCCTCATGTTCAGATAAAATTTCTGCTGCAATCGGTTTCAATTCAGTATAATGACTCAGGTATTCCAACATGCTTTCTTCCGCTTCAAAATGGGAACGAATACCTTCTTCGAAACATTTCAAAGCATAGGCGGCTTTGTCAGACAACGAAGAAGGCATGCCCTTATAATCCCGCACATTGCTTTTCAGTAATTGAGCCAATATCAGGTTTTGGTGATGCTCGTGTGAGAATGGAATGATGGATGGATGTCTTTTCATTATAAATCTTTTCTTTTGAATTTCCGGAGAGATATGAAAAGTGGAATAAACGCCCACAGCAACATAACGGCTATTGCCATCCAGAAACCATATTGGGTTCCGAAGAAATTCCTGAATATGGCACCGGTATAACCCATCATGGCAGATACGTCCATTTTCAGCAATACCAAAATCCTGCTCAAATCAATAGGGTTCAAAGCGCTAATACCCACCATGGCTTTTTCCAACGGATACTCAGAAAACTGATACAAAATAAACAAAATCAATCCGTCGAACAACAGCGAAAAGTACAACCACAACAATATAACCCAGCCGATGCCTTTGGCTTTATCGCGTGCATACACTGCCGTTAGTAAAGCCACTGAAACAAAAATCAATGTGAGCAACACGCCCACTCCCATCATGGTAAATCCAGTTAACGTAGGCTCAAACAACAGAATGGGAATTCCGGTTCCTATTAAAAAAGCCACCACCATGGAAACAGATAATCCGGTAAACATACTGAGTAATATGGTACTGCGCTTAATAGGCTGGCTTACCAGCAGTTCAATAAACTCATTGCTGTTGTACACATAGATGGCTGAAAAAAGGATACAAACAAGTGGCACTACAATGAGGATAATATTGAGCAAACTCAGTAATCCTTTGGTAGATTGATCTTCCAGATTAAAGATACTCAACGTAATGGCGAGTAAGAACAAAGTATATCCAATCACAATTTTATTGCGCAGAATATCTATAATCACATATTTAATAATTTTTTTCACTGGTTACATTTTTGAAATGATACTGGCCATTACACGTGTGAGTCTTTCCTCACTGGTTTCAGCCCTGAGTACATCCACCTTTTTGTGAAAACGGCATTGGCCGTCTTGCATATACATTACCTCGGTCACCAATTCATCGAGTTCGCTCAGTACATGCGAGGTAATCATAATCAGTTTATTCTTTTGTTTTTCCTGTATGATTTTTCGTTTAAGTATTTCGGTTGCAACAGGATCCAGCCCGGCCGTAGGTTCATCGAGAATGAGCACATCGGGATTAAACAAAAAGGCCAGTGAAGCACTCACTTTCTGACGCGTACCGCCCGACAGGGTGCGCATACGTTTGTTGGCCATGGTATTCAATTCAAACGCTTCAATCAATTCCTCATCCATTTCAGATGACTTTACTTTTCGAATATCCTTCATCATATTCAGCACTTGTCCAATACTCATGTTGTCAGGATATCGGCCGATTTGAGGCATATACCCTATACGGCTCCGGTAGTTCCAATCGTGAAGAATATTTTTATCATTAAAAGTGATAAATCCATGATCGGGCACTACCATACCCAGTAAGGATTTAATGAAAGTAGTTTTACCGCTTCCGTTGGGGCCAATCAACGCTACACATTCTCCACGGAGTAATTTTACCGATACGTTATCGAGTGCTTTTAGCCTGCCAAATTTTTTACTCACATTGCTCGCTATTATCATAACTTCAAAGGTTTCATCATTGGAAATTCATCTTTCAGATTTTCCGGTGTAATGGTAGGAATCATTTTTTCTGTTCGATCTAATAGGGTTGCCATGAAACTTCTGATTAATATCATGGCAGGAGGATTTTTTTCAATGACCATGGAAAATAAACTCACCGGTCGATAAGGTACATCACCTTCACCGTTTCTATCCAGGTCATATCCTTCATATTTATCCCAGTAATTGTTATTAAACCGATTCAGCACCAGGCTACCGTTGGTACCCACATCAAAGGTATTCGATAAAAAGTTGCATCGGGTTACATCCACATCCATACAACTGGCCATCAGCTTCATTGCCCAGCCGTTCAATTCGAATGTATTTTCCTTCATCGATACCCGGCTGGCACCTTCAAGATAAATACCAACTGTATTTTTGGCAAAGTGATTGTTTTCAATTTTACAGTCGCTCATCTCCTTCAACAATAAACCGTACGCAGCATCGCCCCAATTATCTTTAAATACATTGAACCGCATTTCTACCCGTTGAGAATACATCACGGCAACGCCTGCACCATTGTTGGAGAACACATTGGCGTAATAGTGATTATCGTGTGAGAACATAAAATGTAATCCATACCGCAAATTACCTTCAGCAATATTTTCGGTAATGTTGGAAAGGGTGGCAAACTCAAGATAAATACCATCCCTGTGGCCTTGTATCAGATTTCCGTTGATTTCTAGTTTCTCACTTTTCCAGGCGTGGATTCCGTTACCACTTTGTTGCTCCACTTTGTTGCTCGAAAAAATCCGGTTACGCAAAATATTACATTGCGAACCGTACTGAATGTAGATTCCGAAAAATGTTTCTTCCAGGATATTGTTTTGAATGGTTACATGATTGGCATCGTACACTTTAATACCACCCATATCCTGAATACTTGAAACACCGGAACGTATCACCCGTAGTCCTTCTATTAATACACCATGTGCTTTTATAGAAAGTACCTCATATTTTTTTTCTCCATCGAGTGTGGGAAATTGTATGCCTTTCAGAGCAATGCGTTTATCGATGACGATGTTTTGCTCCTGATACAAACCGGGATAAACATAAATAACATCTCCCTCTGCCGCAGCCTGTATGGCACTTTTGATGGTGGTATACGGCATACCTTTTCCTACTTTCAACACAGCAGCCACACTTGTATGAAAGATCATCAAACAGCATAAGATGATATAGATTATTTTCATTTCAATACATCCTCCCATTGAACTACATCACCCTTCATTTCTTTTTGCACTTCCTCCAATGCTTCACGTGTTTTAAAGGCCGCTACATTGCCCCGCATTGGACTACTGAGTTGCTCACTTTTTAACAGAAAGGCAGCTTTAACCGGTATTAGTTCCGGAGGTGCAGTGAAAGAAGCCAGATAAAGTTCCTGAATATTTTCTTTTGGCACTTCGTTGGATTCCACAAAGCTGATTAAGCAACGACTGTCATCGAATTTATACACCCTGCCTTTTTTAGTCAGCATTTCAGCGCCGTATCGGGAATCACTGATGGTCATTTTACAACTATAACACGCATCTTTTCCATACGCAATGGGTTCAGGTCCGGCATTGCAGCTACTTATCAGGAAACACATAGCAGCCATACTCACGGCTACGGGTTGTTTCATTTTTTTGTTTTTGCGCCATTCAATCATCAGGCAGAGTAATGCCAGGGCACCGGCGCCTATAAATATCCATCCCCCGGTGGCGGGTATGGAGTAGGCTTCGAAATTCAATAATTGTTTGTAACCGATTAAAGGGGGTTGGTAGGACATTCCCGGAACTTTAATGGCGGCATTGGGGTCGAGGTTGTGGCCATAATCGTACTCCCATCTCCAGAAATCAATCATGGCAATAATACCAAACAACACAAAGGTGATGAACAATACGTTCAACCAGCGACGTCGGCCAATAAGACCTACAAGTACGAAAGCTATGGAAAAGAAAATGATGATACCGGGTAACACTTTAAACTCCACGAAATCCTCATCTCTCAACACCTTCATACCAATGTAGTGGTTGAGGCCGTTGATAATATCAACATTTCCACCCAGCTTATTTGCATAAATGTACAGACTGAGTCCTTCAGGATATTGAGGAGCAACAAGGTCTATCCGCCACATTGGTACAAATAAAATTACCAACAGTGCCAATCCGCTCAGTATAAGCAAAGATCTTGATATACCTGTTATTTTATTCTGTTTCATAATTGTAAATCTACAAGTTTAAAAAAAATGACCCATGATGAAGTTCCTACCGGGCAGTAACATCACGCAGGTAAAAAATCATCATGGGTTCTTAGCAATCACCATCAGGCAGGCGGTATACAGACCCTCAACTTGCTGCACAACACCTTAGCAAACTATATGGCGAACATATTTCTACTTCCCGGTGTGGAAGGTAAGCGGCACATTACTACCGGCAGGGGATACACGAATATATCCGGTCATTTCCTGATGCAGTGCACTACAGAAATCAGTACAATACATTGGGAAAATACCTACTCTGTCCGGAACCCATTTTAATGTAGTGGTTTCACCCGGCATGATCAACAGTTCTGCATTATCCGCCCCCTTGATGGCAAATCCATGAGGTACATCCCAGTCTTGTTCCAGATTGGTTACGTGGAAATACACTTCATCGCCCATTCTGATTCCTTCAATATTATCAGGAGTTAAATGCGAACGTATGGTGGTCATGTACACATGTACTTTGTTGCCTTCACGAATCACTTTAGCATCTGCCTCGCTCTTGGTGGCACGAGGGTGTTCATTGGCTTTGATATCGAAGAACTTGATGGAACGCCCTTTTACCACATCTGCCGGTGCTGCCTGTGCATAGTGTGGCTCACCAATGGTAGGGAAATCGAGGATGAGTTGCATTTTATCTCCGCTGATATCGAATATCTGTGCACTTTGAGAAAGTTCAGGACCGGTAGGCAGGTAACGGTCTTTAGTGATTTTATTATACGCCACAAGATATTTATCATTCGGCTTTTTACTATCACCACCCGGAATCATCAGGTGACCTACAGAATAGAAAGTAGAAGCGCGATCCAGCACTTTCAAATCTTTAATATTCCATTTCACCACTTCACTGGAAACGAACATTGAAGTGTATGCATTTCCTTTAGAGTCGAACTCGGTATGTAAAGGACCCAGGCCTGGTTTCTGCACTTCACCGTACAACGCTGATTCGTACTTCACCACCGGAATACCTTCATATTCACCTTCAAAATCTTTGGCGGCAATGGCTTTCTGTAATTTATCGAAGCTGAACACAGGAATCAATGCAGCCAGCTTTCCACTACCTACTATATACTCACCGGTAGGATCTACGTCGCAACCGTGAGGAGATTTCGGACAAGGAATCAGATAAACCAGCTCAGGGTGATCTTTCACATCAATCACCAGTACTTCGTTTTTGATGGTAGATGTAGCGGTATGGGTTTTTTCATCCCAACGGTTGCTGGCATAACGAACAGCTTGCTTTTTACCTTTACCGGCTTTCACCAGTTCTTCAGCTTTTTTCCAGTTTACGGCCATGATGAAGTCTTTGTCGTTTTTAGACGCATTCACTTCAAGCAATGTATTGGCTTGTTCGGAATTATAGCAACTGAAGAAGAACCATCCATGCGATTTGCCTTTACCGGCATGGCTCAGATCGAAGTTTACTCCGGGGCATTGCAACTGGAATGCAATATCCATGTTACCATGCTCTTTATCTACACTGATGAATGTAATAGACCCTTTGAAATTTTCTTTGTACGTGTTGATAGGTACATCCCCGTTATTGAAATCCATAGGAACACTGAAACGGGTACCGGCCACCACATACTCTGTATTTTCTGTAATAAAAGGAGAAGAGTGGTTTCCGCCGCTGTTCGGAATTTCCAGAATTTCTGTAGTGCGGAATGTGGCTAAATCAATACGGGCGATACGCGGTGTATTGTTTCCGTTTCCAAAAACCCAACGACCGTCAATTTCACCATTGGTTTGAGACATTTGCACGTGGTGTAAATCGTCCCAAGGCACCATACCATGAGAAGTATTGAGCATGGGTTTAGTTTCTTCGCTGTATCCCCAGCCCTTTTCAGGATCCACCGAGAATACCGGAATAACGCGTAACAACCTGCCGCTTGGTAATCCGTACACAGAAAGTTGTCCGCTGAAACCACCGGAAACAAAGCTGTAAAATTCATCGTACTTGCCCGGGGCAACATACGCTTTCGCTCCGGCATCGCCACTCACGGCTGTTCCGGCATTTTTAGGCTTACAAGCCCCAAGCAGCAGAGCCGCTGCGAGTGTCACTAAGGACAAGGTTTGAAATGGTATCTTTTTCATGACTGTAATGGGTATTTTGTTTTAAAAGTTTAGACAAGCAACTGCCTGTTGGCATGATGCCATTAATATGTATAGTTTAGATTTTACGGAATGGAATGGTGATTATTTCACCCCATCATTCTGCCTCATGAATTCATATACCTGACGGGTTTCATCATCGTTCAGGTTTTGATTGGGCATACGAACCAGACAAATTTCCAGCTGCGCCTGAGCTTTAGGATCTTTATCCAACATCTCATCCGGATTCGTAGTGAAATTCATAATCCAAGCAGCGGTGTTGCGTAATGTTACACCTTTCCAGCCCGGTCCTACCAAACGCTCATCCGTTAACTTATGACAACTGGCACACTTCATAGAATACACTTTCTCCCCTGCAGCTGCCAGTGCGGGATCTAAAGTTTCCGGCACCTCAACATCTTTGAATTTACCTTCTCCACGTTCAGGATCATACGCCGGTGCACCCGTAGAAGTGGTTGGTGTTTCAGAAGCACCATCGGTTGCCGCAGGTTTCGAATCGCCCTGACCGCCACCGCAGGCAAATAAAATGACCGATAAAATGATTGCTGTTAAGAATGTACGTTTCATACGCTGTATAATTTTGATATACAAGATTACTACGTATAACACCGAAGGAGTATGCGCTCAGTCATAAAACAAAGCTTGCTCATCCATTCGTATAGTATTTTAAACTATTAATTGCGTATAAATCAATACCATAGAGGGTTTCAGCCGAATCGAATCTTCATCATACGTGCTTATGATTATTCTCATCTTCAAATCAATGTATTGTCATTCAGTAGATTTTTGTAAATTGGACAAACACCTCTTATTTTGCGCGCTATGATTGATCAGGATTTATTATTTCAATGGGGTGCTATTACCAAGAAGGTAGTAGCAGAAGAAAAGGTAGTTGAGGAAGACCATCCCTCGTATTATTATTACCAATTGCTGGAGGGGCGTTTGCGCGCAGTGAACATTAATGAACAAGGCAAAGAATACTTACAGTACATTGTAAATCCGGGCGAAACCTTTGCAGAAATTCCATTGGTTATACCAACGCCCTTTCAAATTACGGTAGTGGCGGATATACCTTCTGAGATCATCAAACTTCCAAGAGACCGATTTGATACTCTCTTAGCCAACCATCCGCATCTACAGACAGAACTCAGTAAAGTATTGGCTAACCGGTTAAGGTTAAAATATATTATCACTAAAGAACTGTGCAACCACAATCCGCAGCACAGCATACTATCTCTGTTAGAATATTTACAGAAAGAAGGTAAACACATTTGCAAGGCATGCAATAAAGTTGAATTGACTCGTCAGCAAATAGCAGATATGCTCGGCTTAAGGGTTGAAACAGTGATACGCGCCATCCGCGATTTATACGACCGGGAATTGCTCGTTATTCAAAACGGCAAAGTGTTTTACCCGGCCAGGGTGCATAATACCTAGCTGTTGCAAAAACTACAACACATGCGTTTATGGCTTAAACTTTCATTATTCAATTTACTCATTGTTAGTTCACTGGGTGTGGTATTGCGATATAAAATCGCATATTCGTTACCGTTTGTAGACCAGAAGTTCCTGCTGCATGCACATTCTCATTTTGCTTTTACCGGATGGATTACTCAAACCCTGATGGTGTTGATGGTACAAAATCTGGTTACACGAGGCATTCCAACAGCATTTAAACAATATAACCCACTCCTTTTACTAAATGCACTGAGTGCTTATGGCATGTTGCTGAGTTTTCCTTTTCAAGGATATGGTGCGGTATCGATTGCTTTCTCCACTCTTTCTATTTTGGTATTTTTTGCATTCGCTTATTGTTATACCCAACACCTGAAATCATTACCGGCACACCCTCAAAATAGATGGCTGTACACTTCGTTGCTTTTCAACGTCTTCTCGGCGATTGGTACATTTTATCTGGCGTATCTGATGATTGGACAATCCGGTGGTCAAAAGCAATATTTATCGGCTATATATTTCTTTTTACATTTTCAGTATAACGGTTGGTTCTTCTTTGCTTCCATGGGTTTACTTACGCCCTCATTACTGCGTTTATCCATTAATGTGAACTACCTGAACAGTGCATTCTGGATATTCTTTGCCGCCTGTATACCGGGTTATTTATTATCGGTATTGTGGCTCCCCATGCCGAACTGGATATACTGGATCGTGGTTCTCTCCGCCGTTTTGCCCGTCTTCGCCTGGGGCCGTTTGTGGCTGCATCTTCAAAAAAGTAAATCACATTTTAGTACCATATTTGAAAAGCCCGTAAGGTGGCTGCTGGCTGCCGTTTCCCTGGCTTTAACCATCAAATTATTATTACAGGCAGGATCTGTTATTCCGGCACTTTCGAAAATATCGTATACTTACCGCCCAATTATCATCGGATACCTGCATCTGATTTTGTTGGGTATTTTCACCTTATTCTTACTGGCACAAATCATACATCATCAATTGCTGTTTTTTAAAAGACTTGCGTATGTGGGTTTGATTGTTTTTACCGTGGGCATTGTGCTCAATGAACTGGTATTGATGTTACAAGGTGGCTCGTATATGAATTATGTGAATCTACCTTACACCAATGAAGTATTGCTGGCGATAGCAGCAACCATGAGTATCGGACTCCTATTGATTACTACTGGAACGACCCGAAAGAAAGTTTGAAATAAATTCCTTTCATGAAGTTTATCAGAAAAATGTGTATCATCAAACGAACAATTGGTATCAGTATGCCGCATAGCCATGTCTTGGACGTTATAGTGCGATTGTAAAAACACATTCCCTCGGAGTGCCTCAGAAATAAATCACGCAGCATAAAGCAGAAGTTCATAAAATGTTCAGCGAAATTCAGTGGAAAAATCAGCGCGAATTTGTGGGATAAACATTCATACCTATGTCAATACGATTTTCTTCCTGCAGGTGCTTCTAATAAAAGATAGGTATCAGACGAAAAATGTACAAACGGGAAGCATGAGTGTACATCACGTAAACGAATAAACGAAATCAATAAAATCCATAATTGCTAAATGGGGCGTAAATGCGCTGTAAAATGACGCAGTACAGGCGCTTCGTACGTTATTTGCAACCCCTTAATGTGTTCCCTTTTCTTGTGTACTTCAATCAATACCTCCGCTACATAATCAATATGGCTTTGTGTATATACACGGCGGGGGATGGCCATTCGTACCAGATCAAGCATGGCCGGAATCAATTTTCCCTGTGCATCATACTTTCCGAACATCAGTGAACCCACTTCCACGGCACGTACGCCTCCTTCCAGATACATGGCGGCCACTAAAGCCTGACCTGGATATTGATCAACCGGGATATGTGGCAACATGGCCTTCGCATCAATATACACGGCATGTCCGCCTGCAGGCTGCATCACCGGAATGCCTGCCGCCTGTAATTTTTCAGTAAGATAGGCTACACTTCGAATACGGTATTGCAGATAAGATTCATCCATCACTTCTTTCAATCCTATCGCGATGGCTTCTAGGTCTCTACCCGCCAATCCACCATAGGTTGGAAATCCTTCAGTGATGATCAGCAGGTTTCTGCAAGGAGTTACAAGTTGATCATTACGCAATGCTAAAAATCCACCAATATTCGCAAAAGCATCTTTCTTAGCACTCATGGTACATCCATCTGCATAACTGAACATTTCGCGCGCGATATTTACGATGGCCACCTCTTTGTATCCTTCCTCACGTTGTTGTATGAAATAACTGTTTTCTGCAAATCTGCAGGCATCAATAAAAAATGGAATGTTGTGTTGTTTACAAATGGCCGCAGTTTGTTTGATATTCAACATACTCACCGGTTGTCCACCACCGGAATTATTGGTCACGGTTGTAATCACCATGGCAATATGCTCAGATCCGTGTGTACAGATATAATCTTTCAGGGCATCAATATCCAGATTTCCTTTAAATGGTGCTGATACAAGTGGTTGCTTTCCCTCGGCACATAACATATCTATACCGGTTGCCCCTGTGTATTCAATATTGGCGCGGGTGGTATCAAATAACGTATTACTGATGAATACCTTTTCACGACCTCCGGTAACAGAAAACAATATTTTTTCAGCAGCCCTGCCCTGATGTGTAGGAATCACATTTTGCATTCCGGTAATATCCTGAACTGTTTTTTCAAAATGAAAAAAACTTTTACTCCCTGCATACGATTCGTCACCCATCATCATCCCTGCCCATTGCGCACTACTCATGGCGCTGGTGCCACTGTCGGTGAGTAGATCAATTAGTACATCCTCCGCATCCAACAAAAAAGTATTATAAAATGATTTTTCTAGTTTTACACGCCGCTCTGCAGCTGTAAGCACACGAATTGGTTCCACAGATTTTATACGGAAGGGTTCAATGATAACGGCCATAATAAAGCATTTGGAATGCAATACTACAGCCGCTATCCGGGCAGAACCCTATCATCAGACAATCCCAAAACTGATTGTTATCAGCATAAACTATTCGAAATTCATTACCTCTTCATCAGTTATATGTTCCTGAAATATATCTCCCAGTTCCTGCTCAAAAAAGAATG
>JAHBTM010000002.1 GCA_019638635.1 Ferruginibacter sp.
ATAACCGTTTGATAGATTCTTCCGGTAGTAACGTTATTGGCCTGTGAAGTAGGAATATTCAGGAAGCGCTCATAATGACCAAGATCCAGATCGGTTTCAGCTCCATCATCCGTAACATAACACTCTCCATGCTCATAGGGGTTCAGGGTTCCGGGGTCTACATTAATATAAGGGTCAAATTTTTGAATGGTTACTTTTAACCCCCGGCTTTGGAGGAGTTTTGCCAGAGAAGCGGCAATAATTCCTTTTCCTAAAGATGATGTTACACCGCCGGTAACAAAAATGTACTTGGCCATTATATTGAAGAGTTGGTTCCGTTTTATTTCAGGTAATACAAAAAAAAGCAGCGACAGGAGTAAATCCCGGCCTGTGTAACAATATACTTTTATGTAAAACCTGAGTTGATTTGACCGGCGGAATGCGTTCAAAATATCCGTGAGGTCATGCAAAGATAGGGGGATTTTATCTCCTCAAAAAAACCATTTTTTCAACCAGTGGCAAAACTTTATCAACAGTGGTAGATAATAAGAAACTTTAACATGTCATCGAGGTTGAGTCTGCGCCGGTTACTTCACGTCGAGCATAGCTTCTTCGGCCCCTGTGCCGGCTAGCGTATGGGCAATCAATGTTTCGTATCTGTCTTTCCAATAGCGGATCGGGTTCCAGGTTTCTCCGTTCACTTCAATAGGGCCATTCGTTACGAAACCAATAGCCATAAATGGTATGTCTTGTTCTTTCAAATAGTTTTCCAATGCCGTTGCATCGACGGAGGCAACACTTACCACTGCACGGCCCTGCCCTTCTCCAAACCAGAATGCATCTTTGCGCACATTACTACCGGTATCGCTTACACTAAAACCTTTATCTCTTGGGAATGCACTTTCAAACAGGGTTACAATCAATCCACCCTCGCTGATATCATGTGCACTTTTAATCATTTTATTTCGAACGAGGGGCAACAATGCACGCTGGAATGCCACTTCTTCCTCCAGGTTAAAGTATGGGGCCGGACTCATCTCCACCCCCACAATTTTATGAAGGTATTCTGAAGACCCGATTGAATCAGTAACTGTTCCCAAAACATAAATGTTATCTCCGGGGGATTTGAAATCGAGGGTCATGTGTTGGTTCGGATCATCGAGCACCCCTACCATTCCTATGGTGGGTGTAGGATACACCGGTCCATCTGGTGATTGATTATAAAAACTCACGTTTCCACCTGTAACCGGGGTATTGAATGCTCGGCAAGCCTCTCCCATTCCTTTGATGGCCTCAGTAAATTGAAAATATACTTCCGGATCGTACGGGTTTCCAAAATTGAGGCAGTTGGTTACGCCCAGGGGTTCACCTCCGCTGCAGACAATATTTCTGGCGGCCTCCGCCACTGCAATCATTGCACCTACATACGGGTTGGCATGTACGTAGCGGCTGTTACAGTCTGTTGTCAGTGCCAGGGCTTTATGTGTAGGTTTAGCGATTACCACCGCGGCGTCGCTAGGTGCATTGGTACTCATATTACCGGTACCTACCATACTGTCATACTGCTGAAACACCCAGCGTTTCCCTGCAATGTTAGGCAGGCAAATCAGCTTCCGGGCAACCGATTGTATATCTTCGGGTTTAGAAACCGAGTCTAGAGAAAACGCGTTTATGCGTTCCAGATAGGCAGGTGCATGATACGCTCTATCGTACACGGGAGCACCGCCACCCAAAACCAGTTCAACTGCGGGCAATTCCGCTTCCAGTTTCCCGTGCATATAAAACTTCAACAAACCGTCGTCTGTTACTTCACCAATTTCGCTACAGGGCAAATCCCATTTATCAAACACTTCCTGAACGAGATGCTCTTTCCCTTTCTCCACTACCATCAACATACGTTCCTGGCTTTCACTCAACAACAACTCCCAGGCCTGCATATTCGGCTGGCGTGTAGGCACTTTGTCGAGGTCTATACGCATACCCGATTCACCTTTGGCGCTCATCTCTGCGGTTGAACAAATAATACCTGCAGCGCCCATATCCTGCATACCTACCACAGCCCCGGTTTGAATCACTTCCAGACAGGCTTCCAGTAATTTCTTTTCCTGGAACGGATCACCTACCTGCACCGCAGGCAGCTCTTCTGCACTCTCCGCAGTAATTTCAGCACTGGCAAATGAAGCTCCGCCTATTCCATCTTTACCTGTAGCACTTCCTACAAAAAATACCGGATTGCCAACACCATGGCTGGTAGCAGAAACAGTTTCGCCTTGCTTTACGATGCCAACGCTCATAGCATTCACGAGGGGGTTGGTGTGATAGCAACTCTCAAAATACACTTCACCTCCCACGGTAGGCACACCAAAACAATTGCCGTAATGACCTATACCATGCACCACGCCTGCCAGCAGATGTTGAGTACGTGCATCGTCCAACTGACCAAAGCGTAAAGAATTTAATGAAGCCACAGGGCGGGCACCCATTGTAAAAATATCACGATTAATTCCACCTACACCGGTAGCAGCACCCTGAAAAGGTTCCAATGCTGAAGGATGATTGTGGGATTCAATTTTAAACACCACACCATACCCTTCACCGATATCCATCAACCCTGCATTTTCTTCACCGGCCTTCACGAGCATTTTACCTCCTTCTCTGGGCAGGGTTTTGAGCCACTTGATCGAGTTTTTGTAACTACAATGTTCGCTCCACATACCACTGAAAGCACACAACTCGGTAAAATTAGGCATGCGCCCCAGTTTTTGTTGAATCATTTCAAATTCCGCTGCGGTAAGTCGTAATTTTTCGGCAGTTTTAACTGTGATTTCCATGAGAAGAATATGGTGGTTTTGAAAGTGCAAATGTAGTTAGTAAGTTTTACTTACCTTCCACAAAAAGCTAACACGCGTGTCGTACGTATTATTCTTTGTGTATATCCTCGCCGGGTGGTGGTTGCTGAGTAGATGCCGCTTTGTAACTCAATCAGGGTTGAACCGAAAAGAATGGACCATTCTCTACTTCCTGAAAATATTGGCCGGAGTGGCTATTGGTTGGTTGTCGGCATATTTTTATCCTCAAGGCAGCGATTACTGGATGATTCACCGGGAGAGCCTGATCAATTATGAGATGCTCCGAAGTGAACCCGTTACTTTTTTTACTGAATTATTCTCCTCTCCATACGGACATTTCGGGGGTTATTTTGATTCCGTAGGGTCTTACTGGACCGACCTTAAGAACAACCTCGTAATTAAAACGGCGGCTGTTGTAAATATATTCAGCGGCGGTAATTATTATGTAAACAGTGTATTTTTCAATCTGCCCGGATTTTTAGCACACGTAGCGATTTACAGGATGTTTCGCCGGTTTTACCCCAATCATTCGAAGGCACTGATACTTGGTGTGTTCCTGCTTCCATCGGCGTTATATTTTACTTCGGGTATTCATAAGGATGCTTTTTTATTCATGGGTGTGGCAGGTTTGATGTATGGATGGATTTCACCCGATAAAAACATCAGTCGTAAAAGATGGTTCCTGATCATATTATCATTCCTGTTAATTGCATTGGTAAGAAGTTATGTACTGGCTGCACTGATACCGGCCGTGTTGGCCTATCGGATGGGTTTACGGTATGGTGTATCGAGGGCGAATTATTTCGTTTATGCATTTGTGTTAGTAGGCGCCCTCCTGGCTCATTTGTTTACCGATGTGAGTCCGATTAAAGTAATCACAGAAAAGCAACAGGCATTCCTTGCACTCCCGGAAGCCCGTTCACAAATTCAAGTTGACACCCTCAACGGATCACCCAATAGCCTCTTTCATGCCCTTCCCACGGCGGCCGTAAATGTGGGCACACAACCGAGGTTTTGGGAAACCCATCTCCCCTCCACCCTTATCTTTCCCTCCATCGAGTGGTTCCTGTATCTATTGTTGATCGGGGCTGGTATTCTAATGTATCGGCGATACCAGCTTCCCATTCAACCGCTCGTCACCTGCGTGCTTTTTGCAATACCCCTGTTATTATTAATTGGCTTCATCGTACCCAATTCCGGAAGCATCATCCGATACAGGGCACTGTACCTACCCTACCTCATCACCCCGTTTTTGGTGGCCATCCGTGTTGGAATAAAACATATTATATCTAAAAATATATAAATTATTTTTAGATAACCATACATTTTTTCGGCATGTACTAATATTTTTTTTTGATATTATGAATTTTTTGTTGCTCTTTTGCACCTTAAATATCAAAATAAATGAATTCTCTACGTTCTGAGGCCATCAAAAAGTTAAGTTTGAACCCTGCCGGATTCGACATTGAAGCGGCAGATAAGGTTACAGATATCTTTAATGAGAATGTGTTTACCCTGTCGGTTGCCCGTAGTTTTTTAAGCGATGAAGCTTTTAAAAGTTTAGTATCGTCTATTAAGGGAGGAAAAAAAATTGACCGAAACATTGGTAATCAAATCGCGGCCGGTATGCGGGCGTGGGCAGAAAGCAAACAGGTTACCCACTTTACCCACTGGTTTCAGCCGCTAACGGGTTTATCTGCCGAAAAACACGATTCATTTTTTACATTGAAGAGTGATGGTGTGGCCATTGAAGAGTTTGAAGGGAATGCATTGATACAGCAGGAACCTGATGCTTCTTCTTTCCCGAGTGGCGGGCTAAGAGAAACCTTTGAAGCGCGTGGCTATACCGCCTGGGACCCCACTTCGCCGGCATTCATTATGGAAACGGCGGAAGGTAAAACATTGTGCATCCCCACCATCTTTGTTTCATACACCGGAGAATCGCTGGATACGAAAACCCCACTCCTTCGATCTATTGTGGCATTAGATAAAGCTGCTGTGGATGTTTGTCAGTTGTTTGACAAGAACGTAAGTAAAGTAACTACCACACTGGGTTGGGAGCAGGAATATTTTGTGATAGATTCAGGTATAGCCAATGCACGTCCGGATTTATTACTCACTGGCAGAACGGTATTTGGCCACGCACCGGCAAAGGGGCAACAATTAGATGACCATTATTTTGGTTCCATACCCGAACGCGTATACGCTTTTATGCGGGAGTTCGAAAAAGAATCCTATCGCCTGGGCATACCATTAAGAACGCGACACAATGAAGTAGCTCCTTCACAATTTGAGTGTGCTCCAATTTTTGAAGAGGCCAATCTGGCTGTAGATCATAATACCTTGTTGATGGATGTGATGTCTCGCGTGGCCAAGCGTCATAACCTAACGGTATTGTTCCACGAAAAACCGTTTGCAGGCATTAATGGCAGTGGAAAGCATAACAACTGGAGCATGAGTACCGACACAGGTGTTAACCTGCTGGCTCCGGGAAAAACGCCGAAAACCAACCTGATGTTTCTCACCTTTTTTGTGAATACCATCAAGGCGGTGCATGATTATGCCGATTTGATCCGTGCATCCATTGCCTCTGCCGGTAATGAACATCGTTTGGGCGCCAATGAAGCACCACCGGCTATTATTTCCATTTTTGTGGGCAAACACCTGACCAATGTGTTGAATCAGATTGAAAAAAGGGTGAGTGATGATTTTGATGAACAGGATGAAGCTATTCTGAAACTGGATATTCACAAAAGCATTCCAGAACTGATGTTGGATAACACCGACAGAAACCGCACATCACCGTTTGCATTCACCGGAAACAAATTTGAATTCAGGGCGGTTGGATCTTCTGCGAATTGTGCCATTCCAATGACCGTATTGAACACCGCTGTAACTGCTACATTGAAAGCATTTAAACAGGAAGTGGATGCGCTGATGGAAAAAGGTGAAAAAAAGGAAATCGCCATCATGCAAACATTGCAGAAGTACATCGTGGAGAGTAAAAACATTCTATTTGAAGGAGATGGTTATAGTGCAGCATGGGAAAAGGAGGCCGCTCAACGTGGTTTACCGAATGTAAAATCTACCCCCGAAGCACTCGATGCATTTGTTACTGAAAAGGCTAAAACTCTTTTCGAAGGCAATCAGATTTATAATCACCTGGAGATGGAAGCACGACATGAAATCATGCTCGAAGCTTATATTAAAAAAATTCAGATTGAAGCCAGGGTGATGGGCGACCTGGTTACCACCCATATCGTACCAGCCTCTGTGAAGTATCAAAACATTTTGTTGGAAAACATCAACGGATTGAAGGCTGCCGGCTTAACTGAAGCTGCATGGAAAAATCAGCTTGAAATTGTTACTAAAATCTCCGAGCATGTTGGAGTTATCAGTGAATTGGTTACGAGTATGATTGAAGCAAGAAAAAAAGCCAACAATTTAGAGCATTCACGGGATATGGCCATGTCGTACTACTATGATGTAAAAGAGAAACACTTTCACAAACTCAGGTATCATGTAGACAAACTGGAACTGATTGTTGATGATAGCATTTGGACTTTACCTAAGTATCGTGAGTTGGTGTTTATGCGGTAAGTCACGGATAGTATATTAAAAAAACAGGGGCGATATTGCCCCTGTTTTCATTTGAGTTAAACATACTTAATTCAACTTCACTACTTGCTTACTTTGAATACTTCCTTTTTCATTTTTAAGTATTATAAAATACAAACCTGCAGCATAATTTCTCGTATCAATCGAAACAGGTTGATTTAAATGTTGCAATTCCTTTCTTTGCAAAATCTTACCGGATGAGGTTACAAACTCCAGTTTGAAACTTCCTTTCTCAAATTGTTTTTTCTCCAAAAAATTAAATGTAACTGTGAGCTTGTCCACAAAAGGATTTGGAGTTGCCATCATTATCAATTGATTCGTGGATGTTTCCGGAATGGTAGCAGCTGTTTTAAAATTCACAATCTCAGGGCATTTGTACACCTTTGTATAACTATCATCTTTAACTGCTTCAATCTTCCTTTTGCATTTGTCAACGCATTCACAAATCTCACCATTAGAATCTAATGCATATACCACTAAAGTTACTTCATAACTGCCTGGTGTTGCATACTGATGGCTTACAATTTGGCCCATCAATGTGGTTCCATCACCCATATTCCATATATATGCAGCAATTTGCCCTCCCGAAACAGAAGTAGTCGAGGCATCTGCCACAACATTTAAGCCTGTCACTGACACTTTATATGTCACATCAATTTTACACACGCATCTTTCAACTCTAACCTCAAACTTCTTGAAATCTTCATCCCCACATTTGTTTCGCCATTTAACAACAACTGAATACACTCCGGGAGATGTAAAAATATGACTCACACATTTCCCATATGCTACAGGCGAACCATCACCAAAATCCCATACATACTGTATATCCTCGTCCGAACAATCATCATCCACGGCACAAAATTGTACAGTTTCTCCTATACAAATTTCTTGCGGTACGATAAAATCTGTCGGTTTACAACATGGTACTGTATCTTTTGATATGTTTACACAAGACATTACAGATTCGAGTGCTGCCAACAATGGCAGTTGCAATGTATAGTTATGGTAACGCTTCATTCTTCCCCTGATTGCAAATGTATTGCAGGCATATTCAGATGGCAATGCATTTGTTCCAACTTTAGCATCAAACACAAATTCGGCAGGGAGTTGATTGGTAACGGTCTGTGTCAAACTAGCTTTGAAATTTGCAGAACCATTATTAAATCCTACTCCCCAACCTGCTGCACCGGTATTTACAGTTATCCCCAATTCAGGATTCGTATTAATGCCCGTGGCTGTGCTTGACATTGGATTGATATAAGAATAATTTGAACTGATGAAGTTATTAAATCGAATATCGAATGTTCCAGCAGGACTTCTTTGATTGTTCACTAAAATGAAGTTGTCAGTATTCGCATTGTTTTTGGGTAATAAATCGACGATAATGGGGTTAACAATTCCAATTCCCAGGTTATTGATTTTTAAATTATATGCTACTATATCACCCGGATTTACTGTTGCTTGATGACTAAAATTCTGCCCATCTGCACTTACAAGTTTATCCAAACTATAATTGGTGTTTCCATTTACAACAATGGCAGATGTTGATTGAACGGGAGTAGTCACATTTCCTCCACTGATGACTGCAATATTCCTGATGTTTCCAATTGCAGCTGTGTCTTTTATTTTGACAGTAAACTCAATGAAATAAGCAGGTAGGTTTCCTGCGGAACCACAAACAGGGTTATTCACTTTAGCACAGACAACCGGAATTTCTGGTAAGCTCCAATTCAATGTAGCTGAATTTGAGCTTATGGTGTGATTAGGAATCACGTTATTCCAGGCAGTGGCGCCGGCAGGAATAGAACCATTTCCACAAGCAACTGTTGCTGTTGGATTCACGTAATAAATTTCATTCCCGATATACTCAAAGTTTAATGGATCCAAAACATCCGAAATATTTGAGCCCGTAATAGGTGTGTTTCCAATATTTTGTACACGAATTCTAAATCGAACCAAATCTCCTAAAGAATAAGTTCCTGTTTCACATCTGGTTTTGGTAATACAAGGCACCGCACCTGCTGGTAACATTTTAAATGTTGCAGAATGAGAAGCAGCTATTGGTTGCAATGCATTCACTGTATTTATAACATTTGTTGGACAACTGTTACCAATTTCGAAAGTGAATTTGTATACATGAGTTTGATTTACTCCTAGCTGTACATTCGGATTACTCATCTCCCATATCGCTCCATTTAATGTAGCCTGACCATTTGCAGGAACTTGAGACGACTGAACATTATTCAGGCACGACGGGAACTCATCTGTGAGGAAATAAGTAATGGGCGCACCGGTTGTATTTTTGATGGTAATCGTATACGTTCCGGTACAACCAGGGACATTTCCTGTAACATCAACTTTTTTATTCAAATACAGCTCCCCTTCGCCCGGTGGCACTCGTGTTATTGAAGTTGTATCCCTGTAAGTGTATTGAGTATTGCAGGGGTCAAACCCTTTTAATTCTGCAATATTTGTTATACATGTATTGGAGGGAATTCCACCCGGATATTCAATTTTAAATTTAAACTGATATACACCGTTGCTTGGATGTAACATAAAACCCGATGGGAATGTAATCATACCCGCATTATCAATGGATGCACCTGCAATAGGTGTATTAGGAGAGCCCAAAATAAATGCACTGAACGTACCTGGAACTACTGTGCCCCCTGCTAAATAATCCTGAATAGAAACTGAAGAAAGAATGTGAGAACCATTTAGTACTGAATTGTTTTTAACTACTTTCAATGTGTATTCTACTTGATTACCGGCAGGAGTAAATCCATAATCACAGGTTCCACCTAAATAAGTAACCTGACTTGGTGTTGGGAATTTTTGAATATGCCAGAAATTGTTCACTCTACAATAAGAATACAATCTGTCTGTCATTAAATTTACAGTTCCGAATCCGGCTGATAATTCAGCATATGAATGAACTGCTAAACTATCACAAGCCTGTTCTATTGGGAAACGTACATTAACCTGAAAATCTCCAGCAATGTTTCCAGATACGGGAGTTGGAAAAACTAAATTTACAAAAGTACCACCAGCAGTGGCTGAAGTAAATATCTGAGGAACATTACCACTATATGACGGTGGGTAAATAATACTTACTATTTCTAGTGGCTCTTTTATAAACGTCTTTATTTTTAAATCGGATGTTCCATCCGCCGCTTTGAAAAAAGTAGTGTATGTAAAGATTTGGTTACTCAAAGGGTTTGTTAAGGACACTTCCTCTCTAATTCCATAAGCACCTTGTTCTACCCAAGGTGTAATGTTAGGTGTTTGAGCAACAGCTTGATTCAAACCTGCTAAAATAAAATACAGCATCAATAGCTGTTTCATGATGATTTTTAAAAAATTCATACGCAATTGTTTTTATGGTTATAAAATAGATCCAGTTATAAATTATCAACTTTTAACATTTTAACAAGTTTATATCTGAATTTTTTTACACTGATAATCAACTGTTTGCGTTATATTAACATATTGTATTTATATAATATGTTAATGCAAAACATATTTTGTTGTAGAAATGGAATAAGGTTATGGTGAGTATATAGAAGTTATTACAAATCAATGCCCATAACGTTTTTAATAAATTCACCTGAATTGATTGAGCTTATATAGAATTAAAACAATGTAATCTATTCACTAACTGTAACCCATAAACGTTAGCGTATATTTTTAGCAACTAACAACAAAATGTGGAAAAATAATTAACCGCTATGGATTAACGTTGCTGTTTACAAGAAAACATCTTTTTACAACTCTTAACAATGAGATAATTACTTTTGAAACATGAAACTTATATTCTTAGTTACCTCCCTGATATTTAGTATTTCTCATAATTATGCCCAATCAAAATATGAATCTGTAGACACCTATGTTCAATCGCTTGGTAGTTTAGACAGCTTCAATGTTGCCACCATCGCCGATACACTTACACTTCGCTATTCCGATAAAGAACTAAAAGCACGTGCCATCTTTTATTGGATTGCAAATAATATCCAACCTGATTTAAGGGCAATCAAAAGCAATGACAACAGAAAAACTGATCCGGAAGTTGTATTACAATCCAGAAGAACCACCGGCCTGGGTTATGCTAAACTGGTACAGGAAATGATGAGTCTTGCCAATATCCGCTGCTTAACGGTGGATGGGTACACCAAGCGATCTGATGAAGACATTAACAGTACCGGTGGCGAACCTAATCATTCCTGGAATGTGGTGCAACTCGGTGCAAGTCCGACAGAGTGGTTTTACATTGATGCAGCGATGGCAGCCGGAACCATTGATAAAAAAATATCCCTCTTTACTAAAGATTTTATTTCAGCATTTTTCTTTGCCAACAAAAATGTTTTCAATCAGTTACATTTTCCAGACAATGACGCATGGTTGTTGGGTGAAGGCCCCTCCTCTGTAAAGCATTTTTATCAATTGCCTGTGTATCATCCGCATGCTATGGCACTAGGGGTTCAAAGCCCAACTCCTTATGTTGGAACCTTTAAGTCAAAGATGAGTGTACCGGTAAATTTCGCATTTTTATATTCAGGTAAAACACCGGAGACCATTGAAATTTCAACCGGAGACGCCCGTAGAGCTACGCCACCTAAAAAAGTTGAATTCAGTGCAGCAGATGGTATGATTAAATTCAGGCATTACTTCCTGAAAGATGACATTTATCCGGTACGCCTGCTGGCAGATGGGAAAGTGATTTTAGAATGGAATGCCACGATCACCGAATGATTCATCAAAGGGTTTGACGAACTTTAAAGGCTTCCAGCACCCTGTTTCTGGCAAATGTGTGTTCAACAATGGGTTCAATGTAACCCTCTGTATATTCTGGAATCCATCGTTTAATGTAAACAAAATCAGGGTCAAATTTTTTCTGCTGTTCCACGGGATTGAATACCCGGAAATACGGTGCTGCATCACAACCACATCCCGTTACCCATTGCCAGTTTCCATTGTTTACCGCCAAATCATAATCCAGTAATTTTTCTGCAAAATAGGCTTCACCCCAGCGCCAGTCGGTTAGTAAATGCTTAATCAGAAAACTTGCGGTTACCATGCGCACACGATTGTGCATCCATCCGGTTTGGTTGAGCTGGCGCATGCCGGCATCTACCAGCGGGTAGCCGGTTTCTCCCGCGCACCATTTTTCAAACGCGCTTTCATCATTGACCCAGGGAATTCCATCGTAGCCTGATTTGAAAGATTTATGCACCACATACGGGAAGTGGTACATAACCTGCATGAAGAATTCTCTCCAGATTAATTCGTTCAGCCATTGTTCATTCCATTGAAAAGCCTTTTGAGCCAATGATCGCACACTCACAGTTCCAAATCGCAGATGCACACTCAATTTGCTGGTTCCTTCCACACCCGGAATGTTTCTGTTTTCATCGTATTTCCGGATGATACCTGCATTGGGTTCCGGTGAAGGAATGTCCAGTGTACAAGGTTTGAAACCTATCGACTCCAATGAAGGTATTGCTATTGGGTTGGTTTGGTAAAACCGATTGAAGTACTCGGAACAGTTATATATTTGGGGAGGGTGTTGTACATATCGCGCCTTCCACATTTTTGAATAGGGTGTAAAAACCGTGTATGGTGTACCGTCAGGTTTTAAAACTTCATCCTTTTCAAATACTACCTGATCTTTAAACGTACACAATGGAATATTCTGCTGACGCAAATAATCCGCAATCTGTTGGTCTCGCTCAATGGCATAGGGTTCATAATCGTGGTTGGTGTACACCGATTGAATTCGGTAATGCTGCAATAATGTGTCAAATGCCTGAACAGGTGGTTGGTGTAGTACATGAAGTGTAGACCCGAGTTGCTCAAGTTCCCTTTGAAGGTTCAAAAGGGTATTGTGGATAAAGGCCACCCTCTTATCAGCCTTGGAAGGTAGTTGATTTAAAATATGGGGGTCGAATATAAAAACGGGCAATACCTTATTATCAGACAATAAAGCATGGTACAATGCTGCATGATCGTATAAACGTAAATCGCGGCGGAACCAACAGATGGTAACCTCAGGCAACGCTGATTTGCTCATGCTTTTTAATTTTTAATCCTGTTTCACGCATTTGCTTTTTCAGTAGAAATTTGTAAAGGGCTACATTCATTAGAATCAATGCCATTCCGTAAAATACATCTTCCACCGGGATAGTGCCAATGCGGTAGCCCATATGTTCAGCAGCATTATACCAAACAACTTCTTCCTCAATACCTGTCCCGGTTAGTATTCCATTCACGATAACAAATGGAATAAGCAAGACGGCGTAAATCAAATAAAATGCATTGAGCCATTTAACCCTTTCCACAAATTGCAGATAGAATAAGAGTACAGCCAGCAAAGCAAAAGTGGTAACACTATACCAACGGTTGGCATACAAAACGGCCGCCACACACATCACCCCAATCAAAACAATAGTTACCCATTTCTGGAGCCACTTATTTTCTTTCATACCCCTGTGGCGCATAAACAACGTGAGGCAATGGTATGTAAAAACGCAGGCATACGGAATACAAACAAAAAATAATACTTCCTCCAACGGCAACCACATGAATCGAATGCCCGTAATATACCGTTCATTGAAACCCCACACTCCCATAGATGTAAAGAGGGCATCCCACAGCACGAAAAATAATCCTACGATAAGCATAGCCGGAAAGAAAGCCTTCCAGGTTTTATGGAATTTTAATTTGGGGTGAAAAGAATAAATAAACGGGATAAGAATAGTAAAAACATTTACCAGCAGATATAGCCATTTCATGAGGTGACATTATTTTTTGCTTCCTTGAAATATTTCATAGGAACCCATAACATTCCAAAACATTCGCCATCTTCTTTGCCTATATGTTTATGATGTACTTTATGGGCACGGCGGATGGCCCTGAAATAGATATTGTCGGTTTTTCTAAGCCATTTAAACCGCTGGTGGATGAAGATATCATGTACCAGAAAGTAACACGTTCCGTACAATGTAATGCCGAGTCCGATCCAGAAAAGGAAATTGTATCCTGCCTGCATTCCAATGAACAAACAGATAATTCCGGGGATAGCGAAAATCAAAAAGAAAAAATCGTTGTGTTCAAAAAAACCTTTTGACTCTTTCTTGTGATGGTCTTTATGTAATATCCACAACAACCCGTGCATAATGTACTTGTGTGCAAACCATGCAACAAACTCCATTGCCACAAACGCTCCTATCAGCGCCAGTGCATTTATTATGTATTGGTTCATATGCTTATATTTCTTTTATGTGATGCTACAATTTTTTCACGTTCATTTGCCTCTGTTGCAAAGTTACTGAACCTTTCATGCAGCTGCATTATTGAAAAGTTAACTATTCCTTTTTATCCCAACTTTCCTGAAACAATGTGTTTTAATCTGCTTTCCAATTCAGGGAAGCAGATTTTAAACCATGCTGTAAATTTCTCAGGATGTTGTTCCATTTCAACTTTAACTGCATCCATAGAAACGTATCGCCAATCCTTCACTTCTTCCTGGTTCAGCAGTGGAATGGCATCAGATACTCCATAATACACATGATCCAGTTCATGTTCAGTAAACCCATTTTCCAGATGGGCTTTGTATTGGAAAGTATAGAGGAACTCTACATCTGCAGTAAGCCCCATTTCTTCCACCAACCGGCGTTGTACGGCCTGTTCAACCGTTTCATCTATTCTTGGATGACTGCAACAGGTGTTACTCCATAAGCCGGCTGAATGGTATTTATGAAGGGCACGTTGCTGCAACAGCATTTCACCACGGGAGTTGAATAAAAACACAGAGAAAGCCCGGTGTAACAAACCTTTCTGATGCACCTCTGTTTTAGGCATACTACCAGTGGGTTCATCCATCTCATTCACCAATATCAACATCTCTTCACTCATAACTTATCTCGATAAAATTTCTTCAATCATTTCTTTTAATTCTGCATCATCAATTTCAGGTAGATGATTTTTCAAAAAAACACGATCACCTTTCATTTGTCTTTTGTATCCCAGAAAGCCCGGCAAATTGGATTGTACCGCATATCGTAAGTATCGCAATTCTACTGATTCAGGATTTTGTTGGATGATTTTTTCCATCAACTTTTTTCCCTTTTCAAAGTAACTGAATTTACGAGACGGCCCCCCGTCGTGCTTAGCCATCATCATAATAGCCGCAGCACGATATCCTGCATGCACAGGGTATTCGGCTGTGTCCAATATATTTAATTTACCAATCAGTTGTTTGCAGGCCGAAAAACTTTCAGCAGCAGCCCGGTAACCTGCCCGTACTTCATTGAGTGGTTGACCATGTATCGTGATTTGAAAGCACAATATACATGCCACCCAAATGAAACATGTACGCTTCATATCCAGTTCAATTTATGCTGCACCATACTATTCAGCATCAAACCTATTTTCTGCGGATTGGGTATGCGAATACGTTCATTCAAAATGCGGTGTGCAGGCATTTTTTTAATTTTATTGAATAAGGCTTTATAGTAAACATACGCCAGGTAAACACCTCCTTTAGAACCGGCCGGTAATTTTTTTATTCCTATCATTGCTTCCTGAAAATCTTTTTCTATTTCCTGTTCAATCTCTTTTTTCACATCACTTGTAAATACATTCATATCCACATTGGGAAAATACACCCTGCCCAATCCGTGATAATCATCCCGGATATCTCTCAAAAAATTCACTTTTTGAAATGCGGCACCCAATTTCATTGCATAAGGCTTGAGTTGTTCATACATTAGCATATCGCCATTGGTAAAAACACATAAACACATCAAGCCTACCACTTCGGCGGAACCTAAAATATATTGTTCATATTTCTCGCGGTTGTATTGAATTTTCGACAAATCCATTTCCATACTATCGAGAAATGTATCAATCAGTTTCCGGTCGATATTGTATGCATGTACACAATGTTGAAAAGCGTTCAGGATAGGATTGAGTGAAATCTTGTTTTCAAGGGCTTCGTATGTTTCTGATTTAAACTTGTTCAACAGGTATTCCTGATTATACCCAGCAAAGCTGTCAACAATTTCATCTGCCAGTCTAACAAAACCATAAATGGCATAAATATCTTTACGATGTCGTTTACTCAGTGCGAGTATACCCAGTGAAAAACTGGTACTGTACGAACGGGTAGTGAGCTTACTCACATTGTCGGAAAGTTGATCATACAATGCTTTCATGGTGAAACTTTTTTAGATGGTTATCTAATTGGCGGGCAGCAATGTTTCCAGAAATCAGGGATGGAGGTACGCCGGGCCCGGGCACGGTTAACTGACCGGCATAAAATACATTTTTCAGATGTTTATTTCTGATCTTGGGTTTCCAGAGTGCGGTTTGCCACAGCGTGTTGGCCAGGCCGTAGGCATTCCCTTTGTACGCATTGTAATCGTGCACAAAATCGTTTACACAATAACTTTTCTTGTAGATGATATGATCTTTTACGGATTCGCCTACATATGATTCGAGGCGTTGCATTAATAGGTTAAAATATTGTTCGCGAATCGCTGCTTCGTCTTGAATACCGGCAGCAATGGGCATCAATACAAAAATATTTTCACAGCCTTCCGGCGCTACGTGTGGGTCGGTTTTGGAAGGACAACACACATAGAACAATGGTTTTTCAGGCCATTTCGGATTCTTATAAATTTCAACCGCATGATCATCCAGCGACTCATCAAAAAAGAGTGTATGGTGTTTCAAACGATTCAGTTTTTTATTTAACCCAATATAAAATATAAGGGATGATGGTGCGAACACTTTTTTGTCCCAGTATGATTCCGCGTAATTTCTCGTTTGTGTACTCAGCAGTACATTCTCTACGTGATGATAATCGGCCGCTGCCACTATCCCATCGAATGCCTGGAACGTACCGTTCACTTGTACGCCGGATGCATTGTTGGATTGACTGATAATTTTCTCTACACCGGCATTAAAATGAAATTGAGCACCCAAGGAAGTTGCAATCATCTGCATTCCTTCAATGATTTTACCAAAACCACCCATCGGATACCAGGTACCCAGTTTTAAACCGGCGTAATTCATCAAGCTATATAATGCGGGAGTATCTGATGGCATGGCACCCAGAAACAGTACGGGAAACTCCATCAGTGCAATCAACTTGGGATGTTTAAAATACTTCCTCACATGCTTGCTGAAAGAAGAGAATACCTGTAATCTAAAGACCCCTTTCAACAAACGGGTGTTAGCAAACTCTTTAACAGAAAGACCGGGCATATAAACCAGCTCTTCCATTCCAGTTTCATACTTATACTTTGCCTCTTCCATGAATGCATGAAGGGCCTTTGAACTACCGGGCTCTATAGATTCAAACATTTCACCCAATGCATTGTATGCATCCGGAATAGAAAGAATATCCTCCTTACCATATACAATATCAAATGCAGGATCAAGTTTTTTCAGATCGTACAAATCTTTCACTGCATAACCGAAATCATTAAAAAACTTTTCAAACACATCCGGCATCCAGTACCAACTTGGTCCCATATCAAAAAGAAACCCTTCCTTGGTTTGAAAACTTCTGGCTCTTCCTCCGGCGCGGTCGTGTTTTTCAAACACATGCACTTCGTGGCCCTCAGCAGACAAATACGCTGCTGCGCTGATGCCGGAGAAACCGGCTCCTATCACTGCTATTTTGGCCATTACTTTTTCATAGATTGAGGTACAAAAATTTTTATGAGTGCATCCGGACTAGTTAACCAGGTTACGTTTCGTAATCCTTTTAGAGCAGACCATGCTGTTCCTCCACCTGAAACATAGATTTGTTTACCGGTGAACACCCGCTCTGCTTCCTGAATATATTCCGGGAATTCATTGATGCTCATGCTCGCCACCTTGAAACACAATAAATACTCAGGATTCAATCTCTCAATTGCCAGTTGCAGTGCTTCTACCGGTACATTTGCTCCTAAAAACACGGAACGGTAGCCTGCTTTTCGAATGCTGTAATGAGCGAATAATAATCCCAGATCGTGCCATTCATCTTCCGGGAGAAATAACAACCAGGTTTCAGACTGTGGATCAGATAATGGCAATCCGTCAATGGCGGTTATTAATTTTTGTCGCAACAAATTGGTTACGAAGTGCTCCTCTGAAGCAGATATTTCGTTAAGCGACCATAGTGTGCCTAAACGGCTGAGTAGCGGATGAATGATGTTTTTGTATGAATTTTCAACCCCCAGCCTTAAAAAGCTATGGGTGATGTGGTGATTGAAATCAACTTCGTTAAAATCAATGGCAGCCCTTACTAACTGCGCAACCACATAACCGTTGCTCACATCTTTTTCAGGCTTCTCCATCACCCGGGCGGCAAGGTTAAACAAATCGGCATCCGACATTAAACAAAGCTCCGACACTTTAAATCCCTGATCTTGCAAGCCCACAATATTCAGTAGCCGACGCAATTGAACATCATCATAAAATCGCGTATTTCCTTTGGTACGCGAAGGTGTTAGCCCACCATAGCGCTGCTCCCAAATACGAATGGTATGCGGTTTTATACCCGCGAACTGGGCCATCTGAGCAATAGAAAATGTGTTCAATCTGTTTAAGTTTTTACGAAAATACTTAAACATAATGAATTAAAAAAAAATTCCTGTTCAAGTACTCTTACGAGTATCTGAATGTACGCTTTAGTTTTGGCATGTTAAAAAATAGTTTTCAAGCAATTTCAGAAATTGATTTGCGTATGTGTATTACTTAGCAAAAAAAAAGCTGACCGTAATCGGGTCAGCTCTTTGAAGTTTTATCTTAAATTTAATCAGGCTCTTTGTTTTGCTGGTGCTTTCTTTTTCACTTTTTTCAACGCAGCATCGATTGCCTTTTTCAATTCATCATACGTAGGTTTTCCTTTTACCAATTCTCCATTAACAAAAAACGTAGGCACGTCTTTCACGCCACGGTCCATTCCTTCTCTCAAATCTCCCTGAACCTGCCAGCCATAAGTAGCGTTTACCAGATCATCTAGGAACTTTTTGTTGTGCACGCCTGCTTCTTTGGAATGCAGTTTCAGGCTGGTAGTTCCCAGGTTTCTGCGATTTGCAAATAAGATATTGTGCATTTCCCAAAACTTTCCTTCCTGAGCGGTTGCAACAGCCGCTTCGCCAGCTTTCAGGCTGCGCTGATGAATCTTTGTGAGCGGGAAATGTCGGAAATTGAATCGTATTTTACCGTCATAATCCTGAAGTAATTTTTTCACCACTTCATTGGCCTTTGCACAGGCCTCGCTTTCATACTCGCCAAATTCTTCGAGGGTAACTTCAGCTTTGGGGTTTCCTACAAATACATCTTTTGGTTCAATAATTTCAACCACATCTTTTCTGAATGCCATAGTACTGTCTGTTTAATAAAGGTAATCTATCGTAAAGATTACACTGGGTAGAACGCATGGGTAAGTACGAATGGGCTGAAAGGTAGTGTTTTTAAGTTAAACCGTACACTCCATTCGTAAAAAAATACCCTTTTTAATTATTATTTAACTGATTTTCAAGCTTTTCGCTTCTAAAAACCACAGTTCCATCAAATACATCCACTAAAACGGGTATTTGTCGTGTTACCTCTCCCGAAAGCAGTTTTTTACTCAATGGGTTTACAATGGTTTTTTGAATCAGTCTTTTTAAAGGGCGTGCTCCAAACTGGGGGTCGTATCCATGTTCGGCCAGATATTCCAGTGCGTATTCAGTGAAATTCAACTGCACACCATTTTCTTCCAGCATATGTTTGAGATTGCTCAATTGAATTTCGATGATACCCCTGATTTCATTTTTCATGAGCGGTCTGAACATAATCACTTCATCAATGCGGTTCAGGAATTCCGGACGAATGGTTTGTTTCAGCAGTGCCATAACTTCGGCCTTTGTTTTTTCCACCACCTCTTCTACATTTTCTTCGGTAACCTCTTCAAAACGCTCCTGAATTACGGTTGATCCCATGTTACTGGTCATGATGATGATGGTATTTTTAAAATTCACCACACGGCCTTTATTATCCGTCAGGCGTCCATCATCCAGCACCTGCAACAACACATTGAATACATCGGGGTGGGCTTTTTCAATTTCGTCCAGCAACACCACGGAATACGGTTTACGTCTAACCGCTTCCGTTAGCTGTCCTCCTTCATCGTATCCCACATATCCGGGAGGTGCTCCTACCAGTCTGCTTACAGTATGTTTTTCCTGATATTCACTCATGTCTATCCGTGTCATCAGTGATTCATCGTCAAATAAATACTCTGCAAGTGCTTTGGCCAGTTCGGTTTTACCCACACCGGTTGTTCCCAGGAAAATAAATGATCCGATAGGTTTCTTTGGATCCTGGAGGCCGGCCCTGCTTCTGCGAATGGCATCTGATACCGCTTCTATTGCTTCTTCCTGTCCTACCACCCTTTTGTGCAATTCATCTTCCAGATGCAGCAATTTCTCTTTCTCACTTTGCAACATGCGCGTTACCGGAATACCAGTTGCCCTGGAAATACTTTCAGCAATATCTTCGGCATCCACTTCTTCCTTCAATAATCTTTTGTCGGTGAGCGTTGCCAGTTCTTTTTCCAGGTTTTCAATAATAGCTTCCTGTTCTTTAATTTTTCCGTAGCGTATTTCTGCTACCTTACCATAATCCCCGTTGCGCTCAGCCTGATCAGCCTCCAGCTTATAACTTTCTATTGATGCTTTAGCCTGCTGTGCTTTTTCAACCAGTTCTTTTTCTTCATTCCATTTCGATTTATAGGTGTCGCGCTCTACGGATAAATTTGCAATTTGAGTGTTCAGGTCTTTCAGTTTCACTTCATCCTGTTCACGTTTTATGGCTTCGCGTTCAATTTCAAGCTGACGAATTTGTCTTTCGAGCTTATCCAATTCTTCGGGCATGGAATTCATTTCAATACGTAATTTGGCAGCGCTTTCATCTACCAAATCAATTGCTTTATCCGGAAGAAAGCGATCAGTTACATACCGATGAGAGAGTTCAACGGCTGCGATGATTGCTTCGTCTTTGATGCGTACATGATGATGTGTTTCGTACCGGTCTTTCAATCCGCGTAAAATGGAAATAGCATCCTCTACAGAAGGCTCATCAATCATTACTTTTTGGAATCTGCGTTCGAGGGCTTTATCTTTTTCAAAAAATTTCTGATACTCATTCAGTGTAGTTGCACCAATTGCACGCAACTCACCCCGGGCGAGAGCAGGTTTCAGGATGTTGGCTGCATCCATCGCACCATCTCCACCACCAGCGCCTACCAATGTATGGATTTCATCAATAAACAAAATAATTTCTCCGTCACTGGTTGAAACTTCTTTCACTACAGATTTCAATCGTTCCTCAAACTCCCCCTTATACTTCGCTCCGGCAATTAGTTGCCCCATATCCAGCGCATAAATCACTTTGGTGCGTAAATTCTCGGGTACATCACCATTGATGATTCGCATGGCTAGTCCCTCTACAATGGCCGTTTTACCTACACCGGGCTCTCCCACAAGAATGGGATTGTTTTTAGTACGGCGACTGAGAATATGCAGTGTACGACGAATTTCTTCATCTCGGCCAATCACCGGATCCAACTTTCCGTTGCGGGCCATTTCATTCAGGTTCTTGGCATATTTGTTCAGATTATCATAAGTGGTTTCCTGCGTTTGTGCGGTAACGGTAGTACCTTTTCTCAACGTTTGAATCGCGGTTACCAGTCCTTTTTCAGTTAAACCAGCATCTTTCAGTAAGCGCCCAGTTTCATCCGTTCCATGCACCAATGCAACCAGTAAATGTTCAGGGGTTATAAACTCATCTTTAAAATGCTTCAGGATAGAACCCGCATACAATACCGCTGTATTCAAATTTCTTCCTACCGCCTGAGCCGGTTCACCTGAAATCACCGGAAGTTTCTTCAACAACTGATCAAGGCTTTTACGCACTACAGGAATATTTACATTGTTTTTACGCAGTAAATATTCTACAGGAGAATCCTCTGCCTCTAACAAAGCACTTAACAGATGCTCCGTTTCAATTGAAGGATTTTTCAGGTTATACGCTTCCTGTTGCGCACCCTGAAATGCTTCCGCTGCTTTTACCGTGAAATTATTTAGATTCATGTTTCGATTATTATGTATAATGATATAACAACAGCCGCAAATCACTCTCCAAACTTAAATTCAAGTAAATATGTCATTTAAAGTTGTTTTTCACTGTCTGCTTTGCAGTTCTTTATTGAATTTGCTGTTATTCTTGCAGGCCGTAAAGGCTCAGAATCCTTGGGAAGAAACGGATCGCTTGCTGGCCGGTCATGCTGGAATTGCATTGAAATCGGCCGGTGATTGATAACTTGCAGTTTCAACCGATTCATGCATGCTGAAAAAAGATCAATACAATTCATTTATTCGGGATGTGGCTCAACAGCTCGGTTTTGACTATTGTGGTTTTTCGGAAGCCGGCTTCATGGAGGAGGATGCCCGCAGACTTGAATCCTGGTTAAACGCTAAGATGCAGGGTACAATGGATTACATGGACAATCACTTTGATAAAAGAGTGAACCCTTCATTACTGGTTCCGGGTGCACAATCAGTAATTACGTTGCTGATGAATTATTACCCCGATGAAGTGCAGGATTCGGTAACACCAAAGATTTCAAAGTATGCTTACGGAACAGATTATCATCTGGTCATCAAGGAAAAATTAAACCAACTGTTGCAACAAATCAGATTAAACATTGGAGCAGTGGAAGGGCGTGGATTTGTAGACAGTGCCCCCGTATTAGAAAGAAGCTGGGCTGTTCGATCCGGATTGGGATGGGTTGGGAAAAACGGAAATCTGCTGACTAAAAAGTCTGGTTCATTCTTTTTCATCGCAACCCTCATTACTGATTTAAATATTACACCGGATGCACCATTTTCCACTGACCATTGTGGCACCTGTACCAAATGTATAGATGCGTGTCCTACCCAGGCAATCCTGCCCGACAAAGTAATAGACGGCAGTAAATGTATATCGTATTTTACCATCGAATTGAAAGAAGCTGTAATTCCGGAAACATACCGCGGGCATTTTCAGGACTGGATGTTCGGCTGTGATGTGTGCCAGGACGTTTGCCCTTGGAACCGTTTTGCAGCACCCCACCGGGAACCGGCATTCACACCCATTCCGGAAATATTGCATTTTACGAAAGCCGACTGGCAGGGACTGGAGGAGGATGCGTTCAGAGAGATATTCAAACATTCTCCACTTAAGCGAACCAAGTATAAAAACATACAACGCAATCTACAATTCATACAAACTGAAAAAAAAGGATGATGAATCAATTACATCATATAGCACAGAAGCCAGCAAGAAGAATCATTGGTGTGATGAGTGGTACATCCATCGACGGACTGGACATTGCACAGTGCCTTTTTCACCATACCGGAACATCCACACAGGTTGAAGTGGAAGCGTTTACCACGATCCCCTACGAGAATGATTTTAAAGAAGCGTTGCACAGAATAGCTCAAAAACAAACTGATCTGGAACAACTCACGTTGTGGCATAAACGCTTTGGAGTATATACTGCTGAACAAGTGTTGCAACAACTCCGTAACTGGAATACCGACAAATCAACGGTAGATTTGATTGCCAGTCACGGGCAAACTATTTTCCATGCGCCGTTACAAACACATCATCGGGAAGAATTTGGTGACGCCACTTTACAGATTGGAGATGCAGATCAAATAGCCTATCGAACTGGAATCATTACACTCAGCGATTTCAGGCAAAAACACATTGCTGCCGGGGGGGCAGGTGCTCCGTTGGCTGCTTATACCGACTGGCTGTTATTTTCATCTGAAGTGCAGGATGTGGTGATGCTGAACATAGGTGGAATTGCCAATTACACTTATTTACCGTGCCAGCCTTACAAAAAAATGTTCAGTACCGATACAGGTCCCGGCAATACCTTGATGGATTCGTGGATGCGAACCCGGGAAGGCCTACCGTATGACAAAGATGCAGCACTGGCATCGAAAGGAGAAGTGATACAACCGATGCTTGACCACTTGCTGAAACACCCTTTCTTACAATTGCAAGTACCCAAAACCACCGGTCCGGAAACTTTTAATCTGGATATATTCGAAACCACTCAGCTCAATATTTTCAACAGTGCGGATGTGATGGCTACACTTAATTTCTTTACAGCTTACAGCATTGCTGAAAACATCAAACAGTTTGCGAGTTACCTGCCTGTGAAAATATATTGCAGCGGCGGCGGTGCACATAATCCGCTTCTGATGCAACACCTGCGCAACCTGTTACCGCAATGCCATTTTCATTTAACTGAAGAAAAAAATATCCCCGGAGATGCAAAGGAGGCTCTACTCATTGCCTTACTGGCCAATGAATGTATTGCAGGAAACCCTGAGATATTTAATAGCACCGGATTACCGGCTGTCCGTTTGGGTAAAATATCCCTTCCTTCCTGACTTTACTTGGAGGTTAGCTGTAATCTAAATAGGATTGATGAAAAGTAAAACAAGAAAAAATATTACTTTGCTTCATTACCTGTAAAGATGAACATTCAAATGCCAGATATCCGGACAATGCAATGCAATATCCATCCGGCATTGCGTTCTCTGATTCGGAATATCATTATTATTAAGGTTGATTTTGGCAGTGCGCCAACTAAAATGGAGGCTAATTACATGCCATCTCCTTACCAGGGAATGTTCATCAATCTTTTTACGAGGTTTAAGTCTAAAAAATCAGGAGAAAAAAACTTCAATACGGTTACTGCTTGCACAGTAACAGGAGCACAAATAACGCCTTTCAAGCTACTGGTAGAAGAAAGCCATTCAGCTGTATCAATCATTTTTCAACCGGGTGGCCTCAATCGATTCCTTAATATTCCCATGACAGAATTGTTTGACAATGGCTATAGTGCCCGGGACGTTATAGGAAATGAGATAGAAGTACTTTTAGATCAATCTCATGATGCTACTACATTTAATGAAATGGATACTATTATCCAGTCGTATTTTCTCAAAAAACTCGCTGTAATAAAAGAGCCGTTACCCATTGATTATGCACTGCACCATCTATTAACAAACTACAATGAGAGCTTAGATAAGATTGCAGGAATGGCTTGTATGAGTATCCGCAATTTCGAACGCAAATGCAAAGAACGATTAGGAATGCCTGCGAAGATGTATGCACGAATAGCAAGGTTTCATGAGGCATACAGAGTTATTGAAAGTAAACCGGTTTTTTCCTGGACTGATTTGACATTTGAATTAGGCTATTACGATCAAACACATTTTATTAAAGATTTTAAAGAATTCGCCAAGCTTACTCCTACCCTTTTACACAAAGAATTATCAGACGAACAAGTGAGGTTTCAATTAGATTGGGATAGGATGTGATTTTTGTCGTTTTTTTACTATCCCAGCAATTTTCTCATAGATAGATTTGTTGAAATAAAACGATGACATATGAGAAAAATAGTTTTATACGCCTCTGTTGCGTTTTCAAGTGGGTTGTTTTTTTCCCTTCTGTTCAATTCCATAGTGAATGCTGCCAACTGGGAGAGTCATATTCCTCAATCTATAACCGCAACGAAAAACTTTTTTGTTGTTGCCAATCCGGGCACATTTTTCAAGATGATAGACCCTGCAAATTTGTTGTTGGTTATATTGGCATTCATTTTATTTTGGAAGGTATCCCCATCCGTTCGTTTGTATTTGGGAATTGCTATACTTTGTTATGTCTCCTCTATGATATTAACCTTTACCTACTTTTATCCCAGGAATGAGATTATGTTTCTGTCTGAACAACTTCCTGATACTGCCACTCTCAAAAAAGCCGCATATGAATGGGGGAAAATGGGATGGATCAGGTGTTTGATTTCATTGGTAGGTTTAGTGTATGTTTTCTTAGCAATGGATACAGTCACATCAACCAATCGAAATTCATCTTTAATAGAAAATAAACAAATCCGATAAGTGCTGCATGAGATTCAAATGCTGACGATCACATTGCATAGTTAAAAGCGGTGCTGGACGTGCAATTTATCCATACGTTTGACATACAATCTTGAACAGAAATCGCCACAACATATTATTTAATTCACCTCGGAAAGAACACTTTCCTTCAATTGTTCAAGAGACAACGCATAGCCCTGTCCTGCAAGATCATCAAGGAAAATACCACCCATTTTTTCCCAGGGATACCATGGTAGTTTATGAATGGCCTTCCACTCAACCTGTGGCAATCCGTCAATTTCAAATAAGGTAACATCATACAACACTGGTAACTCACCTGAACGCGTAAACGAAGCCCTTATCCCTTTCGGATGTTTCAACTCAAAATGCAGTGAATTTTTTTTTGCTCCGTCATTCCAAAGAATTGAATCACCGTGTATCCGGGGAGATGCATCAGATTCTTTTAACGGAGGATACCAAGACAACCATGCTTCCGGTTGACGGATTTGATTCAGGATGTCGGATGTTGAGGCGGGGATAGTCACACTTCTTACCACCACTACGGTGCCGGGCATCAGCAGTGAAAAAAGGGTTAACACTAAAAAAAATCCCATGATAACCAGTGCAAAACTCTTGATACGATGTAGCATATTACTCCCATTTAAATACACGTGCAGCCAGCAGATACACAAATAAACCCCATGCCAGCAAAATCCCTATCTCCGGCATAATCTGCCACAAATGTTTTCCTTCAAAAGCCACACTACGCATGGCATTGTTTAAATACGTCAGGGGCATTGCCTTTGCGATCGGTTGTAACCATGCAGGAAATATTTCAATAGAGAAAAAAGTTTCGCCCAACAGAAACTGAGGTAAAGTTATCAGATTGGCAACCGGCGGGATGGTACTATCGCTTTTAGCTATCCCACTCACAAAAAATCCAAAGCCCATGAACACCATCAATCCAATGAAACTTAAAAAAAGCATTTCCAAAACAGTAACCCAACCATCAATCAGTGTGAATCCGAAAAAGTAGTGACCAACGAGGATAATCACTACGGCAGTAATCATCTGAAAGATCACCTTACTCAACCCCTCTCCCAGGATGATAAATGGTTTTTGAATGGGTGTGGCAAAAAACCTTTTAAGAACCAGTGTGCTCCTGAGGTTGTAAAACATAAATGCCACTCCAAAAACAGCAGCACTCATCAGTGAAAAACCTAATTGTCCGGGTAATATAAAATCAATGGTTTTGTATTGCCTGATGGAATGTATATCCGTTAAATAATTGAAATCAAATGTTGCTACGGTAGGCCTTTCAGGATATTGCTTATGGTCTAATGCAGCAATGGTGCTTTCAATCAGCGTTTTAACCTGAGGCCATTTATTGTTGCTGGAAGTTGTGCTTTCCATGCGTACCTGTAACGGTTGGTTGGGCAGATGATTGATATGCAACACCGCTGCAACATGGCCTTTTTGCATCGCTTCCCGGACATCCGCTTCATTCGAAAACTGTATCCATTTCACACCTGCCGTTTGGGATAATGTTCTATATAATACATTGGATGTATCCGCATCCGGTGCCAGCACCATCTTGAAATGTTGCATCCCTCCGCTGTTACCAATGAATCCAAATACCATAATAAAAACAAACGGGAAGATGAAACTGAAAACTATAGCAGACGGGCTTCGCATGGTGGATCGTAAACTGGCTTTGGTAATAGCCCACATAGCGCGAAACTGACTGTACTGCATATCTTAAATTGGGCGCTAAAATAACATATTCACTCCATTTTCTGTGGAACTACCGGCCGGCGAATCATTAAAAAATTGCACATTTGCAGCCATGGGACCCCAACTGCACAAAATATATCTGTTATTAGGCAGCAATCAGCAACAACCCGCTAAACAACTTGAACGTGCTGAAAAAAAGGTGGATAAACTGATTGGCAAGGTCATTAGAAAGAGTAAAATATATCAGACCGAAGCTTGGGGCAATGTGCCGCAACCCGATTTTCTGAACCGGGTGCTGGTTGTTCAAACAACGCTTAAGGCAACATCTGTATTGCAGACCATTTTACAAATTGAACAATCTATGGGCAGGATAAGAACGAAACGTTACGCACCCAGGGTAATAGATATTGATATTCTTTTCTTTGATAAAGAAATCATCCATCAATCTAATCTGAAAGTACCGCACCCCCTACTGGCCGAGAGGAATTTTGTACTGGTACCACTGAACGAACTTTCACCCCAATTCATACATCCTGAAAAAAATGAATCTGTGCATGAATTAATGAAAAAATGCAAGGATACATTGAATGTGAAAAGAATTTAATAACCGCTGTGCATCTTTCCCGTTAATTTGCAAATAAACCCACACTCAGCGGAAGGAATGAAGTATCCATTTATAACAGTTGAAGGAAATATTGGAGCAGGAAAAACCACATTATCTCAATTACTCAGTGAACATTACAATGCACGGCTGATTCTTGAAGAGTTTGCTGACAATCCTTTCCTGCCTAAATTTTACGAAAACCCTTCGCAATATGCATTTCCGCTGGAATTGTTTTTCATGGCTGAAAGATACAAGCAGCTCCGTGAAGTTTTAACTACGCAGGATATTTTTCATACTGTAACTATCACGGATTATCTTTTCACGAAAAGCTTGTTGTTTGCCAAAGTAAACCTGGCGGAAGAAGAATATCGGTTGTATCAGAAATTGTTTGAAATCATCAACCCTCATATCATTCAACCTGATATTCTGATTTATTTAAATGCCCCTATTTCCAAATTACAGGAGAACATCAAAAAAAGAAACCGAAGTTATGAGCAGGGTATTCCGGGAGATTACCTGTCGAGCATTCAGGATATTTACACACAATTCATTCGCCAACATAATATAATAACATTAGTTGTGGACACTACGAATGCCGATTTTATTAACAACAAAGCGCATTTGCAAACCATCATTGATGCACTTGATAAGGATTACGAACCGGGCCAACATTTAATTTCCTTACCCTGAATATGAGGCATGGAATCTACACTAGCAACATATCCCCAAGACCCATACGCTCCGCTAAAGATTCCGGAATTTAGGTATTTTATTGCAGGGAGGTTCATCTACATCATGGGGATACGCATGACCGTTACTGTGCTGGGCTGGTGGATATATACATTAACCAATAGTAAACTGGCATTGGGATTTGTGGGATTGTCAGAAGTTATTCCTGCTCTTTCATTCGCTTTGTATGCCGGACATTATATAGATAAAACAGAGAAGCGGAAACTACTCCTGAAATGCGTGGCCGGTTACGCTTTTTGTATCGCATTGCTTGCAGTACTTTCGTGGCAACAAACTGAAAATGCACTCACTCCGTGGACCATCGCCGTACTGGTATTTGGTGTCATCGGAATTACCGGTTTCGTTCGGGCATTTTCGGGGCCAACCTTTTCTGCAATGATTTCACAAATTGTACCGCGTGAAATGCTGCCAAATGCAGCTGCTATCAGTTCTGGAGGGTGGTTAACCGCATCCATTGTTGGTCACGCTGCAGGCGGATTTTCCATTGCTTTCCTTGGAATTCATAGCACTTTCATATTGGTAGTAATGCTTGTTATTGCAGCATGGATATTGTTCAGAAAACTGAAGCCTAAACCAGCCATGCTCAAAAACCCTAAGAACCCCTGGCAGAGTGTGAAGGAAGGCATTAAACATGTGTATCAAACCAAGGAACTGATGGGTGCATTGGTGTTGGATTTATTTGCAGTATTGTTTGGAGGTGCAGTAGCGCTGGTTCCTGTATTTGCACAGGATATTCTAAAAATCGGACCGATTGGATTTGGTTGGTTGAATGCTGCCGCAGATATTGGTGCAATCATGACGGTAACCTATCTTACCATCAGGCCGTTAAAAAGAAACCAGGGGCGTATTCTGTTTTACGCAATTGCAGGATTTGGGGGTTGTATTATTTTGTTTGCCTTATCAGAAATTTTCTGGTTGTCGTTTGCTGCTTTATTATTGAGCGGTTGTATGGATGGATTCAGTGTCATCATACGCGGTACCATTCTGCAATTGAAAACTCCGGATGAACTGAGGGGCAGGGTGGCCGCGGTAAACAGCATGTTTATTAACTCCTCCAACGAACTCGGACAATTTGAAAGTGGCGTAGCTGCCAAATTGATGGGCACGGTACCTGCAGTTGTTTTTGGAGGATGTATGACATTGGCTGTGGTAGTTGCCACCTGGTTTAAAGCACCTGCGTTAAGAAAAATGCAATATTAACAGCATGTTAGAAGATTGTAGTACATTCATCTTCTATTTTTGAAACATGCAGCGAAGAAAATTCATTAAACATACAAGCGTTACTTTAGGCGCCATCGCTTTATTCAGCAATCGCGCGCTGGCAAAGCTTTTCAACCAACCGGGTGGTTCACTTCGGATGATTACAAAAGATGCCGGAATATTCACTTCAAAAGGAGGAACCATTCTGTTTAAGTGGAATGACAAAGGCATTATTGTAGTAGACACACAGTTCCCCGATACTGCCGGAGAATTGATTCAATTGCTGAAAACAAAATCGTCCTCTCCTTTCAAATTGTTGATCAATACACACCATCATGCCGATCATACCTCAGGAAATATTGCCTTTAAACCCCTGATGGGTACATTAGTTGCACACGAAAATGCGAAGAAGCATATGCAACAAGCCGCCGAAAAATCGGATAAACCCTCTGAGTATTTTTTACCCACTGAAACCTTTACAACGGATGCCCTGTACCGCGTGGGAAAAGAAACTGTGCAATTGCAATACTGGGGCCCGGCGCATACCAATGGAGATGCATTGGTCCATTTTCAGGATGCCGGTATTGTACACCTCGGCGATTTAGTTTTCAATCGAAGATTTCCGTATATCGATAAAACAGCAGGTGCAGATATTTCAAACTGGATAAAAGTGTTGGATAAAACGGTACAAAAATTCCCGGGAAGAACGAAATATGTATGCGGACATGCAGCGGAAGGATATGATGTGCTTATTCAATCTTCCGATATCCTTGCATTCAGGGATTACCTGGGCAATGCATTAAAATTTGTGGAACAGGAAGTGAAAGACGGGAAGATCAAATCTGAAATTCTGAGTGCCACAACAATTCCCGGCTCACCTGAATGGAAAGGACAAGGAATTGAAAGAACATTGCAGGCTGCCTATAGTGAAGTAACCGCTCACTTACCATAGCCTGCTTTCTGTAATATAGCATCTAATACGTACACTACTGCCGGACAAAAAGTGGCATTTTTAAGTGTGATATGTTGACGCTTCAATAGTACATCTTCATTGGTATAAGGGAAACGACTGCAATCAGACGGACGTACATCATAAATTGAACAGGCATTATTCTCCAATAAAAAAGGGCAAGGCGATTTTTGTGTTACATAATCTCCCTCTTCATCCAGCTTTAGAAAAGTTTCAATAAAAACACCTTCCTTCATCTGCAAAAAACGGGCAATACGTTTTATATCAGGTGTTTTAAACCGGGGTGAATATTGCTTGCAACAGGCTGCACAGTCCAGGCAATTGATTTTCTCAAAAGCTGCTTCGTGCATTTCGGGTAACCACTTCAGTGCTTTTTGTACCTGTATCTTTTTTAGCATCTGCCCGTACACCTTACTGTTATCCTGCTTTTTATCTTTCATTCATTGTATGATATATACAAAAGTAAATGAAAGTGAAATGCTGCTTATGTTGATTTAATATTGTTTTTATATCTTGTAAAAAATATTCAGAAACATGCAACAAATCATTGTTCCGTTAGATTTTTCAGAAACCTCATTCAATGCTGCAGATTTTGCAACGGATATGTACAGCAATCGCAACGATATAACCATCACATTGTATCACTATTACGAATCAGAAGAAGATATGGAACCCGCTAAACAGTTTATGAAAAGTTTGCGGGAAAGACTCGGTGAAAAATATGTGTACATAGAAACGTATATTGAAACGGGAAATGATTTTGTAGAGCAACTGGCTGCATTTGCCTCCTCAAAAAACGCCCGTTTGATTGTGATGGGATTAACCGGTAAAACGCCACTGGCCCAAAGGTTCTCCGGTTCCAATACGCTGAAAATGGTGGAAGAAGATGTTTGTCCTGTATTGATTATCCCCCCGGATGTGCGTTACAAAAAAATCAACAATGTGCTCATCGCCTCTGAGATGAGATTGAAAGAAGAAACCCCGGCATTGCTCGCGGTTAAAGAATTTTTGAAAGATATCAAACCGGCCGTGCACATATTAAATGTTGACAGCAGCCATTACATTTCGCTAACTCAGGATTTTAAAGCATCACGCGATACGATGGAATCACTGTTATCTGAATTCAAGCCTGAATTTTATTTCATGCGGTTGTTCGATTTTCATGAGTCTATTAACCTGTTTTCCAAAGACAAGCAAATTGACCTGATCATCATCGCTCCCAAACAACATAGTTTCTTTACCAGATTATTCAAAACACAGCATACCAAAACGTTGATTTACCAAAGTACAATCCCGGTACTGGCCATAAAAGACTAAACCATTCCAACCGCCTGACCGGCGGTTTTTTTATGCTATTTCAGCATCCATTTTCATAAAAACAGGTACCGGGTGCATTTTTCACTACATGGTGCAAAATCCGGTGGGTTGTTGTAAATTTGCGCAGCAATTTTAAATGCCTCCATACTTACGGTAAATAATACCCAAATGAACCTATTCCAACAACAACAGCATGCTTTTGCACAAAGGCATATCGGACCGAACGAACAGGAAACCCAACAAATGCTTCAAACCATCGGTGCGCCTTCACTTGACGCTTTGATTGACCAAACGGTACCTTCAGGCATCCGGCTTAAAGAGGAACTTGAAGTAACTCAACCTATGAGTGAAGCTCAATATCTTCAAACCATACAACACATATCTGAAAAAAATAAAGTATTCAGATCGTTTATCGGACAGGGGTATTACAACACGTTTGTACCGAGTGTTATTTTGCGAAACGTGTTTGAAAATCCGGGTTGGTACACCCAATACACACCCTATCAGGCCGAAATTGCTCAGGGCCGACTGGAAAGTTTACTCAACTTTCAAACAATGGTCAGTGATCTTACCGCATTACCGATTGCGAATGCAAGTTTGCTCGATGAAGGTACTGCCGCTGCAGAAGCCATGGCCATGTTGTTCAACCATAAAAACAAAGACCACGATCATATTACCGCACCCAGGTTTTTTGCCGATGAAAATCTCTTTAAACAAACCCTGGATGTGTTACATACCCGCGCTACGCCCTTGGGTATTGAAATAGTAACCGGAAACTTTCAAACCGCTTCACTGGATGAAAGTTATTTTGGAGCCATCGTACAATATCCCGACAGTCAGGGTTCAATCAACGACTACAGAACATTTATACAGGCTGCACATGCGGTTCAGGCTAAGGTAATCATGGCAACCGATTTACTGGCGCTCACGCTGCTCACTCCTCCGGGAGAACTGGGTGCTGATGTAGCAGTTGGTTCTGCGCAACGTCTGGGTGTGCCCATGGGTTTTGGCGGTCCACATGCCGCATTCTTTTCTACGTTAGATGAATTTAAAAGAAACATCCCCGGAAGGATTATCGGTGTGAGTATAGATGCGGAAAACAAACGTTGCCTGCGCATGGCACTTCAAACGCGTGAACAACATATCCGCAGAGAAAAAGCAACCAGCAATATTTGCACTGCTCAGGCCTTACTGGCCAACATGGCGGCTATGTATGCTGTGTATCATGGTGCAGACGGATTGAAAAACATTGCCAAGCGCGTCAATCTGTTAACCTCCACTTTAGCAAAGGAGTTAACGCATGCAGGTTTTAATGTTGAGCATAATCATTTCTTCGATACAATCTGTGTTCAGGTGAATGATGCCAACGCATTACGTACTTTGTCTGAGCAACAACAAATGAACTTCCATTACGTAGAGAATCGGGTAACGATATCATTGGATGAAACCACTACACAATCTGACATCCTGGATATCCTACATGTATTTGCCCGGTTAAACGGCAGTGATTCCGCTCAGGCACATTTTGAAGACGACGCACTGCTGCATCATATCCCCGGTGCATTAACGCGTACATCTCCTTTCCTCACCCATCCGGTGTTTCGTGACCACAGAAGTGAAAGCGAGATGATGCGATATATCAAACAACTGGAAAATAAAGACCTTAGTTTAAATACTTCCATGATTTCATTGGGAAGCTGTACCATGAAACTGAACGCAGCAACTCAAATGATGCCTGTAAGCTGGGGTGCATGGAATGGTATCCATCCGTTTGCTCCGGCCAATCAATGGCAAGGATATCAGTTTATCATTGAGCAACTTGAAAATTGGTTGAGTGCCATTACCGGATTTACAGCTACTTCCCTGCAACCAAATAGTGGCGCGCAAGGTGAGTATGCCGGCTTGCTGACGATACGTGCCTATCATGCCGACAGAAGCAATCAACACCGCAATATCATCCTCATCCCCATTTCTGCACATGGTACCAATCCGGCATCGGCCGTAATGGCGGGATTTAAAGTGGTGGTTACCAAATGCGATGCAGCAGGTAACATTGATGTGGAAGATTTACGCGCTCATGCTGAAAAATATAAAGATACCCTCGCGGGTTTAATGGTTACCTACCCAAGTACACACGGTGTATTTGAAGAAAGCATCCGCGAAATATGTTCCATTATTCACGACCATGGTGGATTGGTGTATATGGATGGGGCCAACATGAATGCACAGGTTGGATTAACCAGTCCGGGTAATATTGGAGCAGATGTATGCCATCTAAACCTACATAAAACTTTCTCTATCCCTCATGGCGGCGGTGGCCCGGGTATGGGACCGATTTGCGTGAATGAGAAACTGGCCCCCTATTTGCCCGGGCACTTTGGTATTGCCAATGCAACCGGAAAGTCTATTTCACCGGTAAGTGCCGCCCCATTTGGCAGTGCCAGCATTCTGCTGATTAGTTATGCGTACATCCAGTTGTTGGGAAGCACTGGTTTGAAACAAAGTACCATGTACGCCATCCTGAATGCAAACTATATGAAGGCCAGGCTTGAAAAAGAATTTCCTATTTTATATTCGGGTAAGCATAACCGTTGTGCCCATGAATTTATAGTTGATTTAAGACCTTTCAAACAATCTGCCGGTATTGAGGCGGAAGATGTAGCCAAGCGGCTGATGGATTATAACTTCCACGCTCCTACACTCAGTTTCCCGGTTCCAGGCACTATCATGATTGAGCCCACAGAAAGTGAAGATAAAGGAGAGTTGGATCGGTTTTGTGATGCGTTACTGAGCATCCGTAAAGAAATCAGAGATATTGAAGAGGGTAAGAGCGACACATCCAACAACGTTTTAAAAAATGCGCCACACACCCAGGCGGTGGTTTGCAGTTCTGACTGGAACAGACCATACACCCGTGAAGAGGCTGCATTTCCTTTGGAGTATGTGAAGAACAACAAGTTCTGGCCATCCGTTAGCCGTGTAAACAACACTGCCGGTGATCGTAACCTGATTTGCACCTGCGAACCGGTCAGTGCGTATGCTGAATAGTAATCGTAGAAAAAAAAATATAGCCGTGGACACACTCCACGGCTTTTTTTATGAATAGAGCATCTCGTAATAATCTTTGGCCATGCGGTTGCTGTCGAACTGCCACCGCACATCGCGCATTCCATTCTTCATGATCTGTCGCCAAATAGCCGGGTTATCGTAATAGATAGGCAGGATCTGGTTTTCAAGGATATCAAAAATCTTTTCTGTATCGTATTCATCCATTTCGTGTTCCGACATAGCAGCATAGTCTGTCAGTGGTACTACAAATCCGTTGTTGCCATGATTCACAAACTCACGAATCCAGCCATCGTTGGTGCTGAAATTCACCGCACCATTCATGGCAGCCGTCATGCCACTGGTGCCACTCGCCTCCCTTGTAACACGTGGATTATTCAGCCAAACATCCGCAGCCTGTTTCAACCTTTTACTCATGGCCAGTTCGTAACCAAGACAAACCGCCATATTATCGTATTGTTTACTCAGGTAAATCAGTTCATTGAAAACATTTACCGATGCATAATCAAGAGGATACGGTTTACCGGCCCATACAATTTGTACAGGATATTGTTTATTGTTCATGAGCGCATGAAAACGCTCTTCATGCTGTGTGATCAGATTGGCTCTCTTGTATCCTGCCAGCCTCCTGGCCCAAACGATTGTCAGTACATCGGGGTTAAATAATTTTCCGGAGTTATCTGCAATGAGGTCCATTGCCCTTTTCTTCAGGTAGCGCTTCCGGTCGATAAAGGCATCAATTTTGTGGTCCTCCATATGTGCATACATCTGCTTGTCTGCCCAATAATGCCAGTTCTGAGCATTCGTAATAGCACGGATTGGGGCTATATCTTCAAAACGACTCCACATTTGACGGCTCACTTCACCATGGAGCTGACTAACGCCATTGGCTAAACGCGACATACGCAACGCAGCCAGAGAATGATTGAACATATTATCTCCATCCGTTCCCAATCGCCTCACTTCATCCATGGGAATACCGCAGAAGTAATTCATTTTCTCACACAAATGAATGTCGTGTTTTTCATTACCCGCTTCCTCGGGTGTATGTGTGGTGAAAACAACCTTTTGCTTAACTGCATTTAAATCACCCGACTTGCCGTAGAGATAAAAAGCGCCACTTACTGCATGCGCTTCATTGAAGTGATAGAGTGCCGCATTATAATGTAAAATCTCACAAAGCTTTATTCCTCCCACACCCAACAAAATAAATTGTGCCAGCTTGGTAGATGCATTGGCATCATACAAACGATGTGTGATGGTTTGAGATACATGATCATTTTCCGGCAAATCGGTACTCAGTAAAAACAACGGAGCTGATTTAAAGACTTCCGGATCGAGATACCAGGCTTTCACCCATACCGGATGGCCATGCACCGTAACGGGAAACTTTATCCCTGTATCCACGAGAAAATTATACAACTTCTCATTCCACTCCACATTCAGGGTTTGATCCGGATTTTTGCCCTGGTCATAATATCCATACTTCCAAAGTATACCGATACCAATCAGCCCCTGACGCAATTCGTAGGCACTACGTAGATGTGATCCACTTAAAAAACCCAAACCCCCGCTGTAAATTTTTAATGGCTGATGGATAGCAAACTCCATTGAAAAATATGCTATCCGCTTGGAATATGCCGGAGAAAGTGCATATGGAAATTGAAACTGACTAAAATTCATGTTGGTTAAATTCGCTTGCAATATAAACCCTTTTGCCAAAAGCATTTTTGAATATACCACAGATGGTTTTTAGATAAATAATAATAAATTGTTAGATTTGTCTAATTATCGTAGCACGAGTAACAGTATGAAACCTGAATTCAAAGACGGACAATCACTCAGCGAAGTACATGAGAGCGTGAACACAGCCACCCGGGCTACGGGTTGGAGAAAAATATTTGCTTTTCTTGGTCCGGCTTATCTGGTAAGTGTAGGTTATATGGACCCCGGAAACTGGGCTACAGATATCGCCGGTGGTAGTCAGTTCGGTTATAAACTGGTGTGGGTATTGCTGATGAGCAACCTCATGGCACTCCTGCTGCAGGGTTTATCGGCAAGATTGGGTATTGTGCGTGGGCGTGATCTGGCGCAGGCTAACAGGGAAGCATACCCGAAACCTGTGAACTTCCTGTTGTACATCCTGGCTGAAATTGCCATTGCTGCAACCGATTTGGCGGAAGTGCTGGGCATGGCCATTGGTATACAGCTTTTAACAGGATTGCCATTGATATGGGGTGTGAGTATAACCATACTCGACACTTTCCTCCTGCTGTATCTTCAACGCCTGGGCATCCGTAAAATGGAAGCATTTATCATTACACTTGTAGCTATCATCGCCTTGTGCTTTTTCATTCAAATTTTTATGGCGAAGCCCGAACCAATGGAAGTGCTATCGGGTTTTGTACCGTCTCTTCCCAATAGCGATGCACTCTATATTGCCATCGGAATCATCGGTGCTACCGTGATGCCCCATAACCTGTATCTGCATTCCGCCCTGGTGCAAACCCGAAAAATTGAAAAAACACCGGAAGGCATTCGGAAGGCAATTCATTATAACCGGATTGATACCACTATTGCACTGAACATCGCTTTTCTGGTGAACGCAGCTATATTGGTACTGGCAGCAACCGTTTTTTACAAAACGGGAAACGCTCATGTGGCTGAAATTAAAGAAGCCCATCGCCTGTTGCCCGGATTTCTGGGAGAAACAGCACCGGTTTTGTTTGCACTGGCACTCATTGCAGCCGGGCAAAGCTCAACGATTACGGGTACACTGGCCGGACAAATAGTAATGGAAGGTTATCTGCGCCTCAGAATCAATCCTATACTCCGGCGATTAATTACCCGGTTGATTGCTGTCATTCCCGCATTCTTTGTAATACTTATTGCAGGTGAGGATCAGGTAGACACCTTATTGGTTTTTAGTCAGGTGGTGTTGAGTTTACAATTAGGGTTTGCCATCATTCCACTGATTTATTTTGTAAGCGATAAAAAAACAATGGGCGCATTTGCAATCCGGCCCCATATCCAAATACTCGCCTGGCTAATGGCCGCCGTATTGATTTTCCTTAACCTCAACATGCTGGTGAATGAAGTGAAACCGATTTTTATGAGCAACGCATGGGGCCCAAAAATCTGGGTGATTGCCTCGGTGCTGTTCTTTGGCGCTTTACTGGTGTACATCCTGCTGTTTCCGCACCTGAAAAAGCGTGTAACAAAACAAAATATTTTCATGCATGAAAAAGGGAGTAGCATTGATATTGAACATCCCGTGTATAACCGCATTGCAGTGACACTGGATTTTTCCGGCAACGAAGAAAAACTTTTATCCCACGCCCTTGCACAAGGACATCCACAAACACACTATTACCTGTTGCACATAGTTGAAAGCGCCGGTGCAGGACTTCACGGAAAAGACAGTAATGATTATGAAACCCGAAAAGATCGGGAAACATTGGCACATTATGTTGAAGTGCTACAACAAAAAGGAATAGAAGCAACCGGTTTGCTGGGTTTCCGAAACAGAACAAAAGAAATTGAAAGACTAACCAAAGCATGTGATGCACAGTTGCTGATTATGGGTGCACACGGGCATCGGGGCATTAAAGATTTTATTTTTGGTTCAACAGTGAATGCCGTGAGGCACCGGCTAGACATACCGGTACTCGTAGTTAAAACGTAGCTTCGCTCACCGCCTTTTCCAAACGTGCATTCCATTTTTCCTGCACATCCGGTTCCAGTCCGTTGCGCGTTTCATTGTCGTACTCATCCTGCATTGCATGCATCGATTGCACTCCTTTTTCGTAAAGGGCAGGTAATAATGATTTATAATTTTTATCTGTGAAACGGGTTTCCCTGACAGCCTTAACAAACTCCATGGTGGCGAGATAGCTGATATCAAAATGTAATTGCTCATGGTTCAACACATATGGTGTTTTTCGATCAGGCTTTACCCATGATTTTTCTTTATCGAAAAAACAATATACTTTAATATGGATGGTGTTTTGATCATCAGACCTAAAGATGCCTGCAGTGTACCCGAAACCAGATACCGTTATGGCTGCGGAACGGCCTTGTAATTGTGGTACTCCCTTAAAGTCATTCCATGACAACGGTTTGTCTTTGGAATAATAGATTGTAGATGCCGCGGGCAACTTCGACGTTTCGGTCCATTCAATGGTAGGCGTCAACACTACATCCTGTTCAGGTGCAGGAATCATGGTCATCAGTATCATCCAAATCCACATAGCTTTATATTTAGTTCATTTGAAAATAAACAAACCCAGTAATAATAAATACCAATGAAATGCAATTTGTAAAAAGATTATGAAACGGCACGGCCGAGGCGACGGTGAACAGCATGTGCGAGATCCTGCATGGATAGTTTTTCCATACAATTAAAATGTTCGCGCGGGCATGACGCTGCGCCATATTTGTTACAAGGTTGGCAATGCAGGTTTTTGAGGAAGCTTTCATATTTACCCTGATATCTGGCATCCGTACCATAGTAAGGTTCTACTTGTAACTTAGGAGAAGTGCTTCCCCAAACAGCAATTACCGGCCGTTGATAGGCGCAGGCAATATATTGCATACCGGTATCGTGTGAAACAATCAGCTTTGCCTTTTTTATCAGATCGGCACATTCATTCAAACTGAACTTACCGGCTGCATTGTAAATTTTTGCCTGATCGGTGGCAGCAATTTCATCGCCTTCCGTTGCTTCGCCAGGCCCGCCTAAGAGAATGATGGGATGCTGGATATAAGCACATAATTTTTTAAGTTGATGTACCGGAAGTTTTTTAGTGCGATGATTTGCACCAATCACAATACCAATATATCCTGCATGGTGAGAGGTAGGAATATCCTGAAAACTCACTTCATCAGACTTGGATATATAATAATCCAACCCATGTCCGTCGTCTTGTACACCCAGAATTTTAGCGGCGTCTATACATCGTTGGGTGATGTGTCGATTGGGCATAAAATTCAATCCCAGTTTCGTAAGGAAGAACTTCGGAACCGTAAGTTTATCAATAACTGAAGACCGTGCTTTGAGTGCCCGTCTTATTTTGTTACTTCTGAAATTATTATGTAGATCGATCACTACATCATAATTTTCCTTTTTGAGTGCGTCTATCAAACCCTCCCAATCCTCATCGAGGTAGTGAAATTTGTCGATATAGGGATTTTCACTTGTAACCGCTTTAAACCTGAGTTTCGTTACAAAATGAAGTTCTGCTTGTTCAACCTGTTTTTTTATCAGCCGAAAAACGGGAGTGGTGAGCACGATGTCTCCGATGGAAGAAAATCGTATCACTAATATTTTCGGCATACCGGTAATTTATTCCGGAAGGTCGGCCTCGTTGCGTGGGGCTGTTTCCGTTTTCTTTTTATTAAAAAACAATTTATAAATAACGGGTGCAGTGGTAATCAGCACGATAATCAGGATGATGATTTCGAGGTGGTCTTTTAAATGGAAATCATAAGATTTCACCAGGAAAGCGTTCAGGTAATGCCCTGCAAAGATGAGTGAAAAAGCCCAAGCAATAGAACCTACAATATTGTAAAACATGAATTTTTTACGTTCCATTCCTACAATACCGGCAACAATGGGTGCGAATGTGCGGATAATAGGCAGGAAACGGGCAACTACAATAGTGCCTCCTCCATTCTCTTCATAAAAATCATGCGCTTTATAGAGGTATTTCTTTTTAAAGAAAAAACTGTCTTTTCGTTTATACAATGCAGGGCCAGATTTTTTTCCGAACCAGTACCCCACCATATTGCCAATGATACCGGAAATAGCTACAAGTGAAGACAATACAAATACATGCAGGAAATCACTTTGCAGATCTACCCCCAACCCCTTTATCATTAACTCGGAGCTATAAATGCCGCTAACGAACAACAAGGAATCCCCCGGAAGGAAAAAGCCTGCGAACAAACCCGTTTCAGCGAATACAATGAAAAGCACCAGCCACAAACCACCATTGGCAATGTAAAACTCCGGATTCAGTAAGTCTTTGAAAGTAAACTGTAAAAATTCCATGTGCAAATAAACGATAATTTTTTCTGAACCTGAACAATATGAAAGGTGTAATAAATTGTTAATGAAAGCTATAGGTTAAATCAGCCTTCAAAAGACTGAGCCTTCTGGTCATCGAATTCCCCTTCCCAGCGGGCTATTACACAACTGGCCAGGGTATTACCAATAACATTCACTGAGGTGCGGGCCATATCCATCAGTTCATCAATACCGAGGATGGCCATGATGGGCCAGAGCGGCAAACCGAAAGAGGCTGCAGTACCCAACAGAATAACGAGGGATGCCCTGGGGACCCCTGCCACGCCTTTGCTGGTAAGCATTAACGTTAGTCCCATGATAATCTGTTCACCAATCGTTAAATCAATACCTGCAGCTTGTGCCACAAATACAGCGGCTAATGACAAGTACAAGGTAGTACCATCCAGATTAAAAGTATATCCTGTGGGTAGAACGAAAGAGACAATCTTTCCGGGCACACCAAATTTTTCCATGTTCTCCATGGCTTTGGGTAATGCAGATTCTGAGCTTGTTGTTGCAAAGGCAATGGATACGGGTTCTGAAATGGCTTTAATAAAATTCTTTATCGGTATTTTTATAATTAAGGCCACCGGTAGTAATACCAATAGCAGAAAAACGATTAGTGCTATATACAATGTAATGAGTAACTGGAACAGATTCCCCAATACTTCCAGCCCCAGATGCCCTACCGTTACTGCAATGGCAGCCCCCACACCGAAAGGCGCAAAGTACATGATGATGTTAGTGAATTTAAACATGACCTCGGCCAGGCTTTCAGAAAACTCCAGCATTGGCTTCTTCTTGGCATTGGGCAACATAGCGAGGGCAATACCGAAAATGATACTAAAAACTACAATGGGAAGCACGTCGCCATGGTATACCGACTTGGCAAAATTTTCAGGGAAAATGTGCAGGATGACATCCTGCCATCCCTGTGCTTTTACATCAGGTAATTCTTCTTTCAAACCTTCAGGAACCAGTATACCTTTCCCTGCACCGCTGATATTAATGGCAATCAAACCAATGATGAGTGCAATGGTGGTAACTACTTCAAAATACAAGATAGACTTCCATCCCATTCTCCCAACCTGTTTCAGGCTGGAGTGCCCGGCAATCCCCACTACCAATGTAGCAAACAGGATAGGTGCAATAACGGTTTTCACTAAACGAAGAAATATCTGACTCAGCACTTTTAGGTTTTGAGAAAATGCAGGGAAATCCATACCGATATTGATTCCAATCACCATACTCACCAATATCCATGTGGTGAGAGAACGCTTAAACACGGCATAAGCAGATAAAGCAACAATCAACGCCCAGCGCAATGATTTCAATACCATTTCAGGTACTGCAACCCATTCATATAAATGCAAGACATATACAACGGCGAGGATGGTAAACAACAACAGAGAAACAATTCCCGTACTTCTTCTATTCATTATCTATGATATTGTGCGGGGATAAAACTAACCGATTGAGTTTATACGGGGAAATTTTTTATTGCATTACCCTTATATGCAACTCAAATTATCCATAAAAAAAAGGAACCGTTACTGTATTTTAAAAAAGATTGTACTTACCGGTGGTACAAAAAATTATTTATGGTCGGTATTTAGTAAAATTATTCATTATTTTTCCGCTTAAATTACCAAAACATCGTGTATGAGTTTATTTGTGAAAAAGCCTATCAGTACTTTATTGAATGAGGCCGGTGAAACCGGTGAACATGCATTAAAACGGACTTTAGGTGGTTGGGGGCTTGTAGCCTTGGGTATTGGTGCCATCATTGGTGCAGGATTGTTTGTAAGAACTGCTGCTGCTGCATCGCAAAATGCCGGTCCATCGGTAACCATTGGTTTTTTACTGGCTGCATTGGGATGTGCTTTAGCGGGATTGTGTTATGCTGAACTATCCTCCTCTATTCCCATTTCAGGAAGTGCCTACACATACACCTATGCCACTATGGGAGAGTTTCTGGCATGGATTATTGGATGGGATTTGGTATTGGAATATGCAGTGGGTGCCGCCACGGTGGGTATAGCCTGGAGTGAGTACTTGAATAATTTATTGGTGGAAGTATTTAATATGAGTCCGATTCCTTATCAATGGTGTCACTCTCCTTTTCAAACCTCGCCTGACGGAGTGGGTGGGATTGTAAACATTCCGGCTTTATTCATAGTTACAGCCATCAGCTTATTACTCATCAGGGGAACGCGCGAGTCAGCATTTGTAAACAATATCATTGTTATTGTGAAAGTAGCCATCGTAGTGCTAATTATTGCGTTGGGCTGGGGATTCATCAATGAGGCCAATCATGCCAATTACATTCCTGAACCGCAGAAGTATGTTGACCACCAGGGCATCACATACAATTTCGGTGGGATTATGGGGATATTGGGAGCCGCAGGGACCGTGTTCTTTGCTTTCATTGGTTTTGATGCGGTGAGTACGGCTGCCCAGGAAACCAAAAACCCTAAGAAGGATATGCCTTTTGGAATTCTAGGTTCGTTATTAATCTGTACCATATTATATATATTGTTCGCGCACGTATTAACCGGATTGGTTCCTCTGGAGTTCTTCCGTGACCCTACCAAGGGCGGAGAAGCATCTGTAGTGGCTGCAATCAAAGAAGCGATGCCTCAATATGGCTGGCTTAGCAAATCTGTAACAATCGCCATCCTCGCCGGTTTCTCTTCTGTGATATTGGTGATGTTACTCGGACAAAGCCGTGTGTTTTTCTCTATGAGTAAAGACGGATTATTGCCTAAAGCATTTTCAGAAGTTCATCCAAAATATAAGACGCCTTATAAAGGCAATATGGTGATTTTAATTTTGGTTGCTTTGTTTGCCGGATTTGTACCGGGAGATGTGGTAGGCCACATGACCAGCATTGGAACCTTATTTGCCTTCATGTTGGTATGTGCTGCAGTGATTATCCTGAGAAAGACAGAACCCAACATGCCGCGACAGTTCAAAACGCCCCTGGTGCCGTTTGTACCCATTTTGGGAATCATCACCTGTGGTGCAATGATCTTTGGTTTAGGTTGGGAAAACTGGGCGCGTTTAGGTGGATGGCTTGCTTTAGGATTCATCATCTATTTTGTATACAGTAAAAAGCACAGCAAACTAAACAACCCGAATAAAAAATAATGGTTTGAAAAACGATCAGAGGCTGCTTTTTAAGCAGCCTTTTTTGTGTAAAAAAAATCCTCCAATTAGGAGGATTCATAAAAGAAAAATTGATTTTTTTTAGAACGGGAGATCATCACTAATCACTTCTGCAGATTCAATCTTAGATGTGTTGGGTGATGTGTTTTGTTGATAGTTTGAAGCAGGAGCCCCTGTGTTTTCACCGGAGTTACTCCCTCCTAAAAGCTGCACATCTTTTACACGCATACGCTGTGTTGCAGCCGGTTTCCCTTCACGATTGGTATAGGCATCTGCTTCGGGAGTTCCTTCTACGTATACGGTTTTACCTTTTGTAAGGTACTTTGAAATATTGGTGCGGTCAGTCCAGTACGCACATTCCACCCAATACGTTTTTTCTTTAAGGTTTCCGGTTGCGTCTTTAAAGCGATCTGTATGTGCCACACTGAAGTTAATTACGTTCTTCCCGTTTACTTCGTTTACAATACAATCCTTTCCCAGGTTACCGATGATTTGTAGTTTGATCATGTTGTGTTGTTTTAATAATTAAGCGATGTATCTGTTATATGTCAATACTAATTCATTTTTTTGGTCAAGGAGGACACCTGGTCTTGCAAATTATTCACAAGATTTGCCAATGTATTTACATCCCATCTTTGCTGGTCGGCCACTTTACCAATAATCATCTGAGCCATCCAGATTTCGGCCACATCTTCAGCGTTCACCTGATAAGGCTGATAAGCGGGATTGTCGCTCACTAGGGTGAGTTTATTTTTGCTGCGGTTGTTTTTGACCACTCTTTTATAAACGATTCCTTCCTGCATGCTCACCACGATGCAGGGGGTATTGGATTTCAGGTCATCCAGGTTTTGAACTTTTTCTCCGACAATAATACTTCCGGAGGGGGTTGGCAACATACTGTCGCCTATGATTTCGAAAGCGCGGTAGTTACCTCCGCTAAGCATGGGCAAAGTAAAAGTGTTGAGTTCTTCAATAAATTCTGTGTCGGCGTAACCGGCCAGATAACCTGCCGCTGCTTTAACCGGAACAAAATGTATCAGGTTATTTTTAGTAGTCGTACCCAATTTCTGGTTTCTGCGTTTCATCCAGTAGCTCGATTGGTTTTCGCTCAAATCTTTCAGTAACATTTCATCGAGGCTTACTTTGAACATTTCGCTGACCATTTCAAGTACTTCCAAACGGGGATCCGCCCTTTCTTCTTCATAAGCACCTATCAATGAACGTTTTACGTTAAGTTTATTAGCAAACTCCTCCTGCGTCCACCCCCTGAGTTTACGCAGGTATTTCAGGTTTAATCCGGCTTGTGACATAAGTAACTAATTTGATTAGCACAAATATACTAAATATTTTAGTTATCAAAATTTATTTTTTAATCCTCTTCTGGATCAGTGCAAAAAAAAAATTGTAAAAAAGCTTTGACTTACCAAAACCCGAATCTATATTTGTTCTCCAATGGTGCAGTTACCTCCTGCGCCGCTTGCCTAACCTGATCCACCTATCCCTCGAAATTTACCGCTTACCTCCACGTATCTATTTAAAAGCCGTATTAAGCTTCCTCTTATTCCTGTGAGCCATTTTTTATCAACGTAAAAGTTCAATAAATGCTGACTAAATTTACCACAATCGTTACTATTGTAACAACCCTCTTCTGTGCATTCACAAACACCTCAAATGCACAAACCAGCGTAAGACCTTACTCTTTAGTGTACACTGAAACCCTGCGTGGCGGTGTAGTGATGTTCGGTAACACGAGCATGCACATCCTGAACAACAATGGTTCAGTAAACACCACCCGTATGAACGAAATCGGCAATGCCAATAACGGTCAGGGTGGAGTTGGTTTCACACAGTACGGCAATGACAACAACAACATGCAGTTTGCAGATGTGGACACAGATGCCGGCACGAAGAATTCTACTTCTGCTGATCTGATCCTGCCTGCAGGCACCAACAACATTAAGTTTGCCCGTTTGTACTGGGGTGGCAGAATCAGCAATAGTGCTGTAAACAGTAACCCTGACACTTTGCGGAAAATTAAAATCCGTAAAGGTGCATTGGGAGCTTACTCACCGGCCATTACAGCTGCTACCAACGTAGACCAGTTTACTATTGCGGGTACCAGTGAAAGAGTATATCAATCGTATGTTGATATCACTGACTTTATCCGTGTAGGTGGTGGCGGTACATACTTTGTAGCCGACATTGCAGCAACGGCAGGTTCTACATCTAATGGTGGCCGTTATGCAGGATGGAGCATCGTAGTTGCTTACGAAAATACAAACAGAGATTATTATAGTGTACGTGTATATGATGGTTTTTCACAAGTGTTCAACTCAGGTAGTGGTGGTTTGGTTACTGCAAACGTAACCTTAACCGGCCTGAACGTTCCAAACAATCCTTTGGCCGCTAACGAAGCCGTGATGAGTGTAATGGCATGGGAAGGTGATGGTAACCTGGGTGCAACCAATGGTAACCCTGCCGGTGATTTTATTAAAGTGAATGGAATTGCTGTATCTAATGCAACTAATCCGGTAACCAACTTCTGGAATGGTTCAATCACTAAAAATGGGGCGTATGTTACTACTAAAAACCCAAACTACTTCAACCAAATGGGATTGGATATTGATGAAGTGAATGTAGGAACAGGTTTCAACATTCAACCTAATGCAAATACAGTAAATATACAGTTCGGAACAGAAGCTGATCAATATTTCCCGTCTGCTTTCACTTTCGCTATTAAAGCAAAAGATCCGGTAATTGAGCTGGAGAAAACAGTTGAAGATGCGAGTGGTGATGATTTGTTGCAATCAAACGAAATCCTGACTTATACCTTATCAGGAACCAACAACGGTGCAGGTTCTGCTTACAATGTGTATGTTGTAGATACCCTGCCTTCTAACGTAACGTATGTATCCGGTTCAATGGAAGTAGTGGAAGCAACCGGAGTAACTGCAGGTTTCAAAACCGATGCTATGGATGCAGATATCGCTGAAAAAGGTTTCGCTAACGGTAAGCACTACCTGCGTTTTAATATCGGTATCGGTGCCAACGGATTGCAGGGTGGTGAAATGCCCATTGGTTCAAGCTTTACACTGCGTTTTAAAGTTCAGGGCGGTGCCATCCCCGGTAGTGTAAGCAACACCGCACGAATTGTTTCAGAAAACCTCGGTGGAGAAAGTTTCTTTGATGATGGTACGGCTATCATTGGTGCAGCCGGTGGTCCGGTAGATGTAAAAATGGCCACCTTTACAGCTACATTGCAAAATGGTAATGGATTGCTGAAGTGGGAAACTGAAAACGAAACCAACAACGAGTTCTTCGTGATTGAGCGCAGTGAAGATGGTGTTCGCTTCTCTGACCGTGGTACAAAAGCCGGAAACGGAACTACCACTACCCGTTCACGTTATGAGTTCATTGATCCGATTAATACAACTGCAAAAATTGTGTACTACCGTTTGAAAGCCGTAGACAACCACGGAGAAGCTACTTACTCTAACATTATTCCGCTGCGTTTACAGGGAGGAATGAGTGTAGATAAATTCAACGTGTACCCTAACCCATTTGTAAATAACGTGAAAATCACCGTGAACAGCCAGTCTGCTTCACAGGTTACCCTGCGCGTGTTCTCAATCGACGGACGTGAAGTGATCAACCGCAAGGTGAATGTACTGAGTGGCGACAACATCATTGTGGTAAATGAATTCGATCGTATGCAAAAAGGAAACTATGTGGTAGAGGTTTCCAACGGTACGGAGAAATTCACCCGTAAAGTGGTTAAAAACTAAACAAACAATCCAGTAAATATAAAAACGGCCGGAGTTTCCGGTCGTTTTTTATTTGTAAACATCTCAGGGCGAGTCCTTATTTTTGTACAAATCATATATTATGGACAGCATCCTCAGTATACACAGCATCCTCCGTTACCTCGTACTCCTGTTTGGAGTATGGGCGGTATTCAATGCCATTACCGGCGTATCGTCTAAACGTTCGTACAATGGAAACGACAATAAATCGAATCTGTTTTTCATGATTCTGACAGATATACAACTGCTGATCGGTTTAATTCTTTTGTATAACTGGGTGAGCAATTCCGGTGTATCGGATTTGGATATGGGAACGATTATGAAAGATAAAGCGATGCGATTCTGGACGGTTGAACATCCAATCATGATGTTCCTAGCATGGATATTTGTACATGTGAGCCGAACTGCATCCAAAAAAGCCACTACCGATCTGTCAAAACATAAAAAGGTATTGATATTCTCCGGGCTGGCCCTGCTCATTATGCTGGCCTCCATCCCCTGGCCTTTCAGAGAAGTGATTGGCAGACCATTATTCTAATTCGTTCCCATTAAGAAAATATTTGTATGGCTAAGGCAAACAAGAAACCGTTGATTCTGGTAACTAACGATGATGACATAACAGCACCGGGTATACGAAATTTAGTAGAGGCCGTAAAAGACCTCGGAACCGTAGTAGTAGTAGCACCGGATAAACCACAAAGTGGGATGGGGCATGCTATCACGATTGGCTCTCCGTTGCGTATGAACCGCATGCATTTATTCGGGGATATAGAAGCGTGGCAAACCAGCGGCACTCCGGTAGATTGTGTGAAGCTGGCCGTTGACAAAATATTACACCGCAAACCCGACTTGTGCCTGAGTGGTATCAACCATGGGGCCAATCACTCCATCAATGTAATTTACAGCGGCACCATGTCGGCCGCTATGGAAGCCAGTATTGAAGGCATCCCCAGTATAGGGTTCTCTCTGCTCGATTACAATTACGAAGCTGATTTTACGGGAGCGCGGCAGGCAGTACGTACCATCGTTTCTGCCATCCTACAGCAAAAAACACTGGATAAACATTTTCTGCTGAACGTTAACATTCCATCAGTTCCGGCAAAAGAAATTAAAGGCATCCGTGTATGTAAGCAGGCCTATGCGAAATACGTGGAAGACTTTGATGAACGTATCGATCCGCAGGGAAAAAAATATTTCTGGCTCACCGGCGAGTTTGTGAACTTTGATAAATCCAGGGATGCGGACGTATGGGCATTACAACATAATTATGTAAGTGTGGTTCCCGTACAATTTGATTTAACCAATTATAAACTCAAGGAATTGCTTGATAAAAAGCAACTTTTCAAATAATGTTTAAAAAAGATCATTTTACATTTGGCTTGTTGCTGGGACTTATAGCACCATTGGCCGGTTTGCTCCTATTCAAACTCACCAAGTTTGAATCGTTTACCATTGGTGAAACCCTGCAATTTATGATGAATGAATCAGGATACAGAACACTCACTGCAGCTTTAAGTGTTTCACTCCTGGCCAATGCAACACTGTTTACTATATATATTAATAAGAAAGTGGATAAAACAGCCAAGGGGATTTTTGTAACCACCCTCGTGTACGGATTATTTATTTTGTTGATTAAAACTTTCTATTAACCACGTACTGCCCTGAGGAACAATTTGCTGGCCCATGTATGAACATACATACACATCGCTGGAAGTAATACACGTAATACGCGAAACCCCCTCCGCGGTATCGTTGGTGCTCAAACCCCTAAATGGTAAACTGGTTCACTATCTTCCCGGACAATTCATCACTCTGGTATTTCAAACCTCTTTTGGCCCCAAAAAACGTTCCTACTCCATAAGTTCATCCCCTGCCCTGAACGAACCCCTTACTATAACGGTGAAACGAGTAGAGAATGGGGAATTTTCCCGCCAACTGACTGAACAAACCCGTACAGGGGATATCTTATATATGGAGGAAGCCGGTGGGCGTTTTGTATTGCCTGAAAATCCGGCTCAATATGAATATTTATTTCTGGCGGCCGGAAGCGGAATAACACCGGTCTATTCTCTGGTGAAAACACTGCTACACACCACCCAGACTACCATACATTTAATGTATAGCAATACCGGGATTGCAGAAACGATTTTTTTGAAGCATTTAAAGGCATTGGCTTTCGAGTATCCAAACAGATTTAGGTTACGATTTTTCTTTAGTAGTGATGAAAATATTTTGGAACGACGCCTGAGCAGCCATTTATTGAATCGTATACTTAAAGAACAATTCGCATCAGTTAAAATGAATTTGCAGGTGTACATGTGTGGTCCTTTTTTGTATATGGATACTGCGGGTATTATCCTCCGGTCGTTTGGAGTACCGGCACATCAAATACATATTGAAGATTTCCATCCATTACCCTTAGAGGAATTACCTAAACCACCTGACCTTCGGGCACATCCTGTTACATTGTTGTTGAATGGGAAATCGGTTACGCTTGAGGTTCAATACCCACAAAGTATATCGAAAGCCGCTCAGGAAGCCGGGCTTCCGGTTCCATTTAGTTGTGAATCGGGGCAGTGTGGTTCATGTATGGCGAAATTGATTGAAGGAGAGATTTGGATGGCCTATAATGAAGTACTGACCGACCGGGAGATTACAGATGGTTTAAGACTTACCTGTCTGGGTTTTCCGATAAATGGTCCTGTTACCATTCAATTCTAATCATTGGAATCGACCTTCCAAATCACATGCATTTCTAAAGGATGCCTTGGAGGAACCGGTGGTTGGATGGCAATTTCACCCACCAGAAACCAACCCAGCAAAAGGTCTGCTTCCGATAGTCCCACGTACTTTTTCATTGCTGGGTGATTGAGGTTTTTACCTGAGGACCAGATGCCGCCATACCCTCTATTTGCGATAGTAAGTGCCATGTTCTGAACAGCGCAAGCCACAGCGGCTTGTTCTTCCCATTCCGGAATATTCCCGCGCATATCTTTTTTCATGCCGATGGCAATAGAATATGCTACTGTTTCGAATTGCAATTTCATCCTCAGGAACTTCGAATCCAAAAAAGAATCTCCGGCAGTTTCCAAATACAAATTGGCCTGAAAGCGGTTCAGTGCTTGTAAGGCCTCACCCGAAAAAACGACAAAATGCCAGGGTTGTGTTTTACCGTGGTTCGGTGCGTAGGTTGCGTTTTCTAATGCTTCGCGAATGACCGTATCCGGTACCTGACTATGCTTTTTCATTGCAGCCGGTTTAACTGTACGCCTTCCTTTAATGAGGGAAGATAGAGAAGAAGGGTCTATGGGTTCAAAATTCATTCAATCATAATTTAAAATACACACAAATAATTAAATATCAATATTATAAAACTATTACCTATAATTTATTAAGAAATAAAAACAGCATTTTTATGCAATTTATTTCAAAAATGGCACTAATTCGTAGTCGAAAAACAACCAAGTTAAACAAAAGTTATTAAATACTGATTTATAAACAATTACAATGATTACCTAAACTTTAATACAAAAATTTAAGTTGTTGGGAAGTCAAATAATCCTTTAATAAACTGGTGCTTATCAAATACCAAAAGATCTTGTGCTTGTTCACCTATTCCGATAAATTTCACAGGAATTTTAAACTGATCGGTAATAGCCAACACCACCCCACCCTTTGCTGTTCCATCCAACTTGGTAATTGCGAGTGCCGTTACGTCAGTTGCTGCTGTAAACTGTTTTGCTTGCTCCAACGCATTCTGACCGGTGCTTCCGTCGAGCACCAGAAGTACTTCATGTGGGGCTTCCGGGATAACCTTTTGGATTACCTTTCTAATCTTTACCAACTCATCCATCAGGTGTACTTTGTTATGGAGGCGACCGGCGGTATCAATCAAAATAACGTCTACTCCTCGGGCTACGCCACTAAGGACGGTATCATAGGCTACTGAGGCCGGATCACTACCCATTTCCTTTTTCACGATGGGTACGCCGGTTCTTTCACTCCAGATGGTCAGTTGATCTACGGCTGCTGCTCTGAAAGTGTCAGCTGCTCCCAGCAATACCGACTTGCCGGCTGAGGAGAAGTTGTGGGCGAGTTTGCCGATGGTGGTGGTTTTTCCCACGCCATTCACACCTACTACGAGGATAACATGTGGTTTATGCCCTTTAGGCAATTCGTAATTATCATAGCTGCTGTCGGAAGGCGCACTCACCATGATATCTTCCATTTCAGCCCGGAGAATCTGGTATAATTCAGCGGTGTTGAGGTATTTATCCTTGGCAACGCGTTTTTCAATGCGGTCGATAATTTTCACGGTCGTATCAATTCCTACATCAGCTCCCACCAGTGCATCCTCCAGGTTATCGAGCAATTCCTCATCCACGGTGCTTTTACCTGCGATTGCCTTGGTTATCTTACTAAAAAATCCTTCCCGTGTTTTTTGTAACCCCTGATCTAACGATTCCTGTTGTTGTTCTTTTTTCTTGAACAGTTTATCAAAAAATCCCATGCTGTTGAATTTGGGGGCAAAATTACCATTTGAAAAATTGGTTACCAATAAATAAAAAAGCCTCCCCGGGGGGAAGCTTAATATTTTACGTGGGATTCACTTAGTTACCTAAGAATTCCTTGATTTTGTCTTTGTGTACGATTGCTTCTTTAAACGTGTACGCGCCGGTTTTCGGACTACGAACCGTTTTAATCACTTTAGACCAGTTTTTAGCCTCGGCGGCTGCCTTTTGGTCTTTCGTTTTAATCGCGGTTTTTGCTGCTTTTGCCATGATTATTTAATTTCTTTATGAACAGTTACTTTTTTTAAGATAGGGTTGAACTTTTTTAGTTCCAGGCGCTCAGGGGTGTTCTTCTTGTTTTTAGTGGTGATATAGCGGCTGGTTCCGGGTTTTCCCGATGTTTTGTGCTCTGTGCACTCCAGAATAACCTGCACCCTGTTTCCTTTCTTTGCCATTATTGATAGTTTTTATACGCTGATTAAATTTTTTCACCTGCAGCACGCAGATCTTTTACGACGCTCAACAATCCGTTTTTATTGATGGTACGGATAGCTTCAGAAGACACTTTTAAAGTAATCCAACGATCTTCTTCCGCTAAAAAGTAGCGCTTCTTTTGCAGATTAGGCAAAAAACGACGCTTGGTTTTAATATTTGAGTGCGATACTTTATTTCCTGTAATCGGCTTCTTTCCTGTAACCTGACATACTCTGGCCATTGTCCTAAAATTTTGGAGTGCAAAGGTAGGGAAAATCCTAATAAATGTCACACTTTTTTAATAAAAAAGAGAAAGATTTTATTTTAATAGCCATAAAGTGCCTTACGAATAAGGTTTTTAACTTCAAAGTGCGCGTTGCGCTTAAATTAAATCGCTGAAAACGGAATGTATTGTATTCTTTTTTTGCTTAAATAAATCCGCAAAGTGCATTCAATTTAGGATGGCTAATTTTCTAAATAACTAATGGATGAAGGGAATGGAATTTGACACATAGAACCATAGCCTTAATTCGAAAACGGTGAATATATAATATAATGGCCGGACTTAAGTCCGGCCCTGACCGTTTTTATGCTCCTCGGATAATTTAAAACCTTGTGTATGAATTCATTGCAATATAGAAATTGGGCGAATTCCTGGTGGCCGGACTTAAACCCGGCCCGAGATATTTGTAATACTTACTCTTGCGAACACTTACACAATTAAACTATGGCCGGACTTAAGTCCGGCCCTGACCGTTTTATGCTCCTCGTATATTTTAAAACCTTGTCTATGAATTCATTGCAATATAGAAACTGGGTGAATTCCTGGTGGCCGGACTTAAACCCGGCCCGGGATATTTGTAATACTTACCCTTGCGAACACTTACACAATTAAACTATGGCCGGACTTAAGTCCGGCCCTGAACTGGGCGAATTCCTCGTGGCTGGACTTAAACCCGGCCCGGCAAGGTTCAAATTTCCTTTCATAACCTATTGGGAAGAATCCTTTGCTAGATACTCATCTCAACTAACAAATTTTTCTATCCAATCAACTACTACTACATTTTATCACCCCAGTTTCCAAAGCGCAAAATTATAGATTGGGTACTTCGGGCGCCATTTACTACTTCTCCCTATCTTAATTTCACACACTTTAATTATTGTTATTATATGTATTATAATAGCGCAATCATGAATTTGTCCACATACATTTTCCTTTCCGTTTTCAACCATAATTTTATAGAGTAACTAGCAATACGGTTTAAAACAACGTCTCTATGCAACAACACTCCATTTCTGCCAAATATGAATCGGGCATGCATTTTTCAACTGACGTTGATACATTTTCAATTGACACAGATTCGCAAGAAGAGGATAAACTCCCGGTTGGGCCAGGACCTAAAAAACTGATGTTGGTATCACTGGCCGGCTGCACGGGGATAGATGTGGTGTCTATCCTGCAAAAAATGAAAGTACCCTTCAACAAATTTTCAATACAGGTGCAAGCTACTTTGGGGCAGAATCATCCGAAAACTTATACCGAAGTACGTGTTCATTATTTTATCCAGGTTGATGCTACACATCATGAAAAAGTGCACCGTGCCGTTCAGTTATCAGAAGAAAAGTATTGTGGTGTAATGGCCATGTTCCGCTCTTTTGCAAAGGTCGAATTATCTATTCACTTTTTGTAACCTCTATCTCCCGGGACTGTTGCTTCCATACACGGTACATCTGCAGCAGTAATGAAACCATGACCAGCAACATCCCAATATAAAACCTCCACCCTATTTCACGGTGTTCACCAAAAAGGGCGAAGGCCAATAGGATTCCATAAAAGGGCTCCAGGTTATACGTGAGGTTTACTGTGAAAGCTGATATTTTTTGCAAAGCTTTCAACTGCAAATTGAATGGAATGATGGTACATAGTATAGCCAATACCGTTAGCCATAGCCAGTCTGCTTGGGTGGGGTAGATATACTCCGCGGGAAAGAAATGCAAGTACAACGGAATTAAAAAGGGCAGAAACAATACACAGCCACTAAGAGAAAAGAATGTAAGGTGTGACGGGGATAAGTGATGCAACAATTGCTTGTTGAATATGGGGAATAATGCACTCCCCACTGCTGCTATTACACCGAAAATAATACCGGTTTGAAACTGAGGATAAAAATCAAAGATGATGTAAATGCCGGCAATGGAAAGTAATCCAAGGAGCAATTCAGTTGCTTCCAGGCGCTTTTTAAGTACCATTGGTTCAAACAATGCGGTAAAAAAGCCGGTAGCAGCAAAACACACCAATGCTACTGATACATTGGCATACTTCACACTGGCATAAAAGGCAACCCAGTGAATGGCAATGATACACCCTACTGCAGCTGCCTGAAATGGATAACCCGAATTCAGGTTTTTAAACCCCGACCGAAAAGCTATCAGCAAGGCTAATATAGGAACGGCAATGAGTACACGATAAAATACAAGCAACACTTCATTGAGCAGGATAAGCTTGCCCAGGATAGCAGTAAACCCTGCGAGGAATACAGCTATGTGCAATTGAAGGAATGCTTTTTTCACCCTCCAAATGTAAGTTGTTACACATTGGCTCGTACAAGTTTTTGATGAGCATCTATTGGCCTGGCATAAGTGGGTGGGCATGGTTCATTCAAGTGGAATATGCTAAAAAACCTATCCTGACCATTATTGCAAGTATCCGCACACTTGAAAGGTCTTAGCAAATAATCCAGTCTGGGATGAGCAAAAACATCAAACTAAACAAAGCCACTCTGCGTTAATCAAACATTTTGATTTGGCAAATCAAGAAAACTCGTTCAAGGAAGAAATATTAAATAACTTTGCTATTCTTATCATGTGAATGGCAAAATGAACACTCAGGTCATCAGCAATTACTCCAGGCTTAAGCCTTCTTTGCTATTTATACCATTCTTTATTTTAATTTCAATCGTTTTCTTTTTATATACTCAACAAGCACTCAATCCGAATGCATACATCCATATTCAAAAAAGTACTTTTTTATACATAAATGCACAATTAGCTCATTACCCGGGCTTACTTGATAACCTTACCCAATTTGGGAATGCCCTGATTGACATGTCGTTTTTAAGCATATTCATTTATTATGCTCCGGCTATCTGGGAGTCGCTCATTTCGGGGTCGCTGATTTCTTTGATTGTAGCAAGCAGTTTAAAATAATGTTTACAATACCCCGGCCCGAAGCTGCATTGGAACATCATAGTTTTAATATCATCGGACAACATTTATCAGGTCATAACAGTTTACCCTCCGGCCACTCCATTACCATTTTTACCACATTGACCGTGCTGATGTTTGCATTGATGCCACGGAAAATTCATCGCCGATATGTTTGGATTTTTTTAATTACAGGTGCGGGATTGTTGGTACCATTCACCCGCGTTGGTATCGGTGCACATTATCCGCTAGATGTACTGACCGGAAGTACCGTAGGTTTTGCATGCGGTCTCACAGGTATTTTATTAAACAGAAAATATAATATCTGGGCCTGGGTAGGTAGTAAGAAATTCTACCCGTTCTTCATTTTCCTTTTGATCATTTGTGGGGTTGTTATGATGGATAAAATACTCGAACAACAACTACTGGTGTATTACCTTGCATTAGCAGCTCAGGTGTTTACCGTATTTAAACTTACCAATGTTTATTTTAAAAAATAACTGGAAAATGACTTGGTTCGCCGGGTGGGCAAGTGTGCTGAATCTACTCTTGTTTCACTGGCCATTTTTTCATTTTGTGTTTCAGCATGTTGACCATAGTAGCATGAATGGAATGATCATTTTGGTGAGTTTGCTGATCCTGATGCTCCTTGTCAATTTTTTTGTCTTCTTCATCATTTTCTCGCTCTCACAATGGGTGGGCAGAGTACTTCTTGTGTTATTTTTCATACTAAATTCCATTGCGGTTTATTTTATTAACACCTATGGCATCATCATCGACGAGAGTATGGTTGGTAATGTATTTAATACCAATTTTGAAGAGTCCAGCAGTTTTTTTTCGATAAAATTGATCGTCTATATTCTTATTCTTGGAGTATTGCCTTCTGTTTATATCCTTAGGGCTACGCTTGAAAAAAGTTCTTGGAAATCTTTTTTTAAAATCACTTCCTTATCCCTGTTGTTGATTGTTAGCATAGCGTTTGCCAATTCGAAAAATTGGCTATGGATTGATAAAAACTCTAAAACCCTTGGTGGACTTGCCATGCCATGGTCGTATTCCGTTAATACCTATTTACACCATTTACATGAGTACCAAAAAAATAAAAAGGAAATACTTCTACCTAACGCATTTATTACAGATAGTTCAAAATCTATTGTAGTGCTGGTTATTGGAGAATCTGCCAGAAGCAATAACTTTTCATTATACGGCTATGAAAAGAACACCAACCCCTTGTTGTCGCAAACAAAAAACCTTTTCCATTTCAAAGCCAAATCCTGTGCCACCTACACTACCGCAGGCATCAAATGTATCCTGGAGCATACCAGTACTGATGAATTGTACGAAATTTTGCCCAACTATCTTTATCGAAACAATGTGGAGGTAATATGGCGAAGCACCAATTGGGGTGAACCACCCGTTCATATTAAAAACTATCAGGGGAAGAAAGACCTTCAGCGAGATTGTTTAGGGGACTCTTGTAACTACGACGCCATTTTATTGAAAGGGCTTCAGGAACAAATTGAATCCAGTTCCAAAAACAAGTTGCTGGTAGTACTCCATTCCAACACCAGTCACGGCCCTACGTACAGTAAAAGATATCCTCCTCAATTTGAAATATTTAAGCCGGTTTGCAACAGTGTTGAGTTGAGCAATTGTTCCAATGCAGAGTTAATGAATGCATATGACAACACGATAGTGTACACCGATTATTTATTGCATCAGATAATAGAAAAATTAAAGCAGATGCCGCAATATAACAGCTGTATGTTGTTTGTATCCGACCATGGTGAGTCATTGGGAGAGAAAAACCTGTACATGCATGGTGTGCCAATTAGCATAGCCCCCAGAGAACAATACGAAATCCCCTTTCTTGTATGGCTATCAGAACATAATCCTAAACAATTAAAATCGCTGTCTGAATTATCGCAAAATCATGTATTCCACAGTGTATTGGATTTTCTGGGTATTCAAAGTCCGGTTTACAAAGAAGATATGAGCATATTCAAATAATGGTTGATTGCATGTATCAAATTTCATTAAACAACCTATTGCTTTTATAATTCACTCTGCTGTGTTTATAGTAATATAATCACTCGTAGCATTGATTTTTTGAATTGCATTATCCATGACATATTTATTTTATTTTGGCATGGATGATTTCCGCTACGCTCCAATTCAATCTTGAATTAAATTTGGTCTTTGATTACAAATGCTACATTGTCCGCTTAAATAGGAAATTGTATGAATACCTTCTGAACGTATGCCTAAAGAGTTACCCATTACTTACTCGTATTTGTGTAATCAATGTTATGGTGGTAATTTCGAAGCCTCAATTGCTGATTATGCAACACTTGGGCATCAGCAACCCCACTTCTTAAAGGCTACGTCTTTTTGCACATCAAACCTACTCTCACGTTATCCCCCCTTCACCAGATGCACGCTCCCATGCACCACCCTAAAAGACTGATTCCCCCATCCTTATCAGATAACCTCCCCGTATTTAGCCGGACGTAATTAATGGCCTTTTAATAGGGGCACTTAATCAAATCCTTTATATTTGCCCACTTATAATATTGTACTATATGAGTTTTAACCGTATGAACAATATCACCGGCTGGGTGGTATTCCTGATTGCATCCTGCGTGTATATTCTTACCATGGAAGCCACCGGCAGCTTATGGGATTGTGGCGAGTTTGCTTCCTGTGCCTATAAATTGCAAATTCCCCACCCCCCGGGCGCTCCACTGTTTGTACTAATCGGACGTTTGTTCATGATTCCTTTCGATCCGCACACCGCCGCAACCGGTATTAACCTCATGAGCTCCCTCGCCAGCTCCTTCACCATCCTCTTCCTGTACTGGAGCATCACCCACTTTGGCGTGAAACTCTCCGGTAAATCAAGAAACGAACTGGATAGTACCAGCATCTTCACCATCCTTGCAGCAGGTGCCGTAGGCGCCCTCGCCTATACGTTTTCGGATTCTTTCTGGTACAGCGCCGTAGAAGGTGAAGTGTACGCCCTGTCCTCTTTCTTCACCGCCATCGTTTTCTGGGCTATCCTGAAATGGGAACAAAATGTTACAGAAGAAGAAGCTCAAGGTATTAAAGGCCATTTCACCAAGGCCGACCGCTGGATCATCCTCATCTTTTACCTGATGGGCTTATCCATCGGTGTTCACTTGTTGAACTTACTGACCCTACCCGCCATCGTTATTGTGTATTATTTTAAACGATACAACGTTACCCGCTGGGGAACCCTGATCGCTTTCCTCATTGGTTGCATAATCACCGGTGTGGTTCAAAAAGCCGTCATCCAATGGAGCATCAACTGGGCCGCCTCGATGGATGTGCTGTTTAAAAACAGTTTCGGTATGCCTTTCTTTGCCGGCTTCACCTTCCTGTTTGTTTTACTCGGATTACTCATTTTCTGGGGCCTGCGCGTGGCCAATAAAAATAACTGGAACTTCCTGAAACTCGGCTTGTGGAGCTTCGCCTTCATGCTCGTCGGCTACTCCAGTTACCTCACTACCATGATCAGAAGCAGCGCCGATCCGGTCATCGATATGTATAACGTGGATAACCCCGTTACCCTCGTAGGATACCTCAGCCGCGAACAATATGGCGATTGGCCCATCCTGTTTGGACATGATTTTACCGACCCCATTGAAGATACCAAAGTAACGGATACGTATATACGCACTGAATCCGGCTACGAAAAGAAAGGCCGTAAAATGGAATATGTGTACGCCGATCAGGATAAACATTTCTTCCCCAGAATGTGGGACCAAAGCAACGACCAGGGACGCGCCGATTATTACGCCGCGTATCTCGATATCGGTAAAGACGAACAAGGCAATTGGGAAAGAAAACCAACCATGAGCGAAAACATTGCCTTCTTCTGGGATTATCAACTGAACTGGATGTACTGGCGCTATTTCCTCTGGAACTTCGCCGGTAAACAAAATGATGTACAAGGTGTGTACATGAACAACGTGCGCGACGGAAACTGGAAAACCGGTATCGGCTTCCTCGACGCCATCCGCCTCGGCAATCAGAATAACCTGCCCGATAGCCTTAAAAATAACAAAGCCAACAACAACCTCTTCGCACTGCCGCTCATCCTCGGATTGCTCGGCATGTTCTATCAGTATAAAAAAGATAAAAAAGATTTCCTCATCGTAGGCCTCTTATTCTTCTTCACCGGCGTGGCCATTTGTATCTACCTCAACCAGGCCGGCTTTCAACCCAGAGAACGCGATTATGCCTTCTCCGGCTCCTTCTATGCCTTTGCATTCTGGATCGGACTCGGTGTATTCTTCGTACGCGATTTATTGAATAAAGGAATGAAAAACCTCAAAGCGTCTGCGTATGTGGCCGCCGCCGTGTGCATGCTCGCCGTGCCTTTACTGATGGCCAGTGTGGAATGGGATGATCACGACCGTAGCAAGAAAACCCTCGCACGCGACCTGGCCATTAACTACCTCGAAAGTTGCGCCCCTAACGCCATCGTGATTTCCTTCGGCGATAACGATACCTATCCGCTCTGGTACGCTCAGGAAGTGGAAGGCATTCGTCCGGATATACGTGTCATCAACTCCAGCCTGCTGGGTACCGACTGGTACATCAACCAACTTCGGTATAAGTTGAATGAGAGTGCGCCCATCGACCCTATATGGACCAAGGAACAAATTGAAGGACCCACACGCGATATCATTTACTACGCACCGCGCCCCGGCGTAAACCCGGATCAATATATGGATCTCGCCTACATGATGAAAAATTATGCCGGCAGCGATGACCAGGCCAAAATGGAACGCGCTCGCGATGGCAGCTTCCTGAATGTGTTCCCTAACAAGAAAGTATTTATTCCGGTTGACAGGGAAAAAGTGCTGAAGAATGGCACCGTAAACGCCGATGATGAAATTTTGCCTGCATTGAGTTTCGAAATTCCTAAAAATGCATTGTTCAAAAATGATGCAGCTATTTTAAATATCATTGCGGCTAACAATTGGGAACGCCCCATCTATTTCACTTCAGTGTATGGTGAACTCGGTTTTGGAGATTATCTGCGTCAGGATGGTATGACCCACCGCCTCGTGCCCGTAGCCAACAGCGATGTGAACCACGAACGCGTGGCTGATGTGATGCTGAACAAATTCAAATTTGGAAATGCAGGCACACCGGGCGTGTACTTCGATGAAGAAAACCGCAGGCACCTGAACGGAATCCGCCTCGCCTACGCACAGGCCGCAGGCTCACTGGCCGATGCCGGTAAACTCGAGAATGCACGCAAACTGTTGAACAAATATGATCAATCCGTTGCAGAAGAAAATCTGCCCTATGCCATGGTGAGTAGAAATCAACAACACAACACCATCTCCCTGCAGTTCCTCTATGCCGCGTATAAAGCCAACGATACGGCGCTTATTAAAAAGGTCAGTAGCCAGTTGCAAAAAGATATGGAACAACAACAGGCGTATTATCAATCACTGCCCGACAGAATGCGGGATGCATTGGCATACGAAGAAGAACGCAACGACGGATTACTGCGCGCCCTCTTCAGCCTCGAACAACAATTTAAACAAATGAATGCTCAACCCAATGTAGAAACCCAGGGCAACATTCAAACAGCACCGGTAACCGACAGTAATTAACGGTTACGCATAAACGAAATAATGAAGGCACCGTATTAAGGTGCCTTTTTTTATAAGTGTAATCTCAGATGCTTAAGTATCTCTGAAAGCATGTGTAGTATTGGGGCGTTCCCCCCGTCAAGAACGGGGGTCGTGCTTTCCGTTGCATCCGCCTCCGGCGGTTCCACTTCAATCACTAACGCGGGGCTTACGGTCACCGAATGTATTTCTAACTGAATTAAAAAATTATCCCTTGGTTAGTGCCGGATAAAAGAAAGCAAAAAAAAGCAGCTTTAAAAGCTGCTCTTTCTGAATTAACGTTGTAAACTGACATTCACGGCGTTCAGTCCTCTGTTCCCAACTTCTGTATCGTACGTTACCATGTCGTTTTCCTGAATTTCTTCTTTTAATCCTGTTACATGAACAAAAACTTCTTGTCCATCTTCGCCTTTAATAAAACCAAATCCTTTGGTTGTGTTAAAGAACTTTACTGTTCCTTTTTTCATTGTGTTGTTTTTTGCCACTTGCGTGGGCTTGATTTTAATAATTTCGTTCCACCTGTGTTGTGGTGAATGACGCTTGATTAAAAAATTGTGAATCTAAACTTAAAGTATTGGTGATACTATACGATTGAGAACTCAATCTTCTGATGAAGGATACAAATGTACACTTCATTTTCCGTAATTCCTAATTAAATTTCATTTTACGTGACCATTCAACGGTATTCTATGCATCTTCTACCTTCATCCCTAAGCTGTACCGTTTTGCGGCTTGGCGTAATGGAGGATTTTTAGCACAAAAGTTCAATCGAAGAACAGCACTTGAACCTACCACAAAACTGTCATACGAAGCCTTTCACCCGCCATTAAGCCAAACCGCTGTTATCGCTTCGGTGTTCTTTTTCGTCTGTTGGTTTATCGGTCGTTTGGGTCTTGCGTTGGGTCAGGCACACTCTTTGCCAAACATAGGTTTTAGCGTTGGCTTGAGTGCCTTGGCAATGTGTGTGGTTGTTAGCGAGGGCATTATCTAAATCCATACTTCTCTACTGTTTTTAAGTTAAGTCTGGCTAGAAACTTATTTCTATCAGTTAGTGTCATTTTGCCTTCTAAAAGGTCGGCCATAAAACGATACTTATACGCATCAAGCCGTTTATTTTTTTTATCCCATTGTACAATTCTTTCAATAAGGTCAATCGTTATTTCAACTTCTTCAATTTTTTTACTATTGTCCTCAATAAAGAAATCATCCATATCAAAAAATAATTCTGGATTAACTTCTGCAACAATATTAAGAATGGCTTCTCCTTGATTCCTTTCTATGTCTGTAATTGTTCTATTGTTTCTAATTTTACTGCTTAAAGTAGAAGCCATATCATACTGATATTGGGTAAGATTTTGAGTCTCTCTTCCCCAGTCTTCTATTTTCTTCCAAGTTTTTCCGTGTATTGATTTTAATCTATTTAATGAAGCTTCAATCTCCGCTTTTTGGGTTTCATCTTCAGTTAGCTTTTTTCTTTTTTCAGTCAATTTATTTTCCAAGTCGGATTTTAAACTTTCAAGATCAATCTCAAAACTTTCATTTTTAATTGCATTCCAACATTCCTCTTTTTTTGCCCACTCTCCATATAAAGAGCCAGGGGCTTTAGTTTTGATGTAATCCTCTATTTTAGACATCACCTCGTGTAATTTAGATTTTAAAGTATCGCTTAGCGATTGATGTTTCCAGATTTTGTATAAATCAAGTTTGTAGTTCAATTTATAACCTAACCAAGCTAATGAATAAGGAACTGTTATATAACGCATATCTCCAATTGCGTTCGGTTTTACACCATATACTTTTTCAGCAGATGAAAATAAAATAGCTTTTGCAATAGCATCTTCAAACCAAATATTGTCTGGTTTAAAACTAAAATTATAATTCAGAAATTGAGCGTAATTTTTCTGACTACCTCTAACGACAATATGAGGTCCAATTACTAACTTTTTACCATTATATACTTCCTCGTATGAGTTAATAAACTTTGCTAAAGATTCTTTTGTGAACATCTGACTTCTTGGATTCTGCTTGTCAAATTGTTTTCGCTTTGATGGTGTAATACCAAATCGAATTCGCTCATTTTTATACTGACCTCTTGAACGCTCAAAAAACCAACGTGTTTGAGTAGTTTCACCTGAAATTGGCGGTGCCCAAATAGTCCTTGAGAGTTTTTCAATTAAAACGTGATTTTCTTTGTTAGAACTTAAATCAGAAGCAGAAACTCTATTTTGAGTGTTAGCATATTCTGCAATACGACCAACTATTTCAGAAAAATTCTCTCTATTTTTTACAATAGTAAGTTTAACAGGAACAAATACATTACTTATATCAACTTTATCTTTTTTCCAAGTATGATAAACTGATGCTGTAGTTTGTCCACCATTTACAATTTGAAAATCCTTTACTTGGGCAATAGCTTTACCTTGATTGTTTGGCAAATCTGTAATGGTAACTTCTTCGGCAGTAGCTGCGATGCCATTATTAAATGCCATAAACATATGCTGCTCTTTCAAAATAGTATTTCGAATTCCTTTATTTATTTTACCTGTGAATTGAAGAAATGAACGAACATTTTGCTCCAGAAGTCTAGCTCCATATTGTTCATAAATATCTGCTAAGGCAAGACCTGGGATAATCGCAAGCCAAGATTGATAATCAGAATTTTCGCTTTCATTGACAATACAAGGTACTTTATATCCAGCTACTTCAAAGTTAATTTCAATAGGTACTCTGGATTTATCTGAAAGGTTAAAAAGGTAGTTTATATCAATTGTTCTGTAAAAAATAGTATAACCAGCTATTGTGTCAGAAATTTTCACATCTGATTTTACCTCACCATTCGTTATTAAAAATATGTTTACTCTGGTTAGATATTCTTTAACCTCAGGAACATTAGCTAGAGTTTGAGCAAGATCAAATATTTCAGAACTTTCCTCTATTTCGTTCACATAATCCTTGTAAATAGCATTTCTAAAGAATTTTACTGCTCTTTCAATTGTTTTGTCTGCATCACTCTTTGTAACACTTTGAATGGTGGAATCAGCATTGTATATAGTTACAAACAAATCAAGTGTTTCGTAATTTTCATAAAGAGAGTAGCCATTAATTTTATGTTCAACACCTCTTTTACTAATCTTTTCATCAAAGCAAACACGATAATTTTCTGTTTCTCCTGCTTCGGATAAATACGATAGGGCTAACTCTGTAAAAATCTGTTCTGGGTTTGTTCCTTCTTCCTCAGAAATAAGACTTGCGTTAATTTCCTCCTGAATGTCTATATAGAACTTTTGTAATTCTTTGTTTTCCATAAAAATGCTATTGTATTTCTCCCAAAAGAGTTTGGTGGTTAATTCTCCATTCCTCTGATTCCGATAGAACAATAGAATATCTCACATCTCCAACACCGATAGGGATTTGATTTTCAGTTATTCTTGGGAAATTATCCGTAACTCGGTATATATTTACTTGACGAATAGTGTAACCTCTCTCATCATAAAGAGGTTTGTGAATATCATAATATCCAGATTCCAATAATTTCAGCTTAAATAGGTTGGAAGCCATTGTGTTATCATTCAATAATTCCGAAACTGCGTCAATTAGTATATTCAATGATTCACCGTTTCCCACTCTTACATCTAGCGAAAGATGAAATAAAAATATTTTTTCAATGATGGAATCGTCTAACTGTCTTTCACTCGTGATATGAATTTTTTGATGATTGTTACCGTGTGTAGTTTTTACTTCAACTGCCCAATTTGAGTATTGAAAATCTTGAATAGACTTTTCTGGGCCAAGCCAAGATTTAATACAATAGTTTTTATCCGAATTATTAGTCAAGAAAAATCGTAAAAAATAAATTTCACCGTAAAGCCCCCTTTGTGCTTCGTCTGATAAACCTTGTTTACCAACCTTTTCAAACAAAGACTGCCATTTAGCCAAACGCTCCAATAGTTTTTCTACTAAGGTTTGTTCTGTGGACACGTCTGATACTCCAAATATCAAATCTTCGCAAAGCGTAGAGAAAATATCTTTGTGCTGTTTGTTTAGTAAAAGAATTAGTAAAAATTTCTTCGATTTATCTCTTTCATCTGGTAGCGTTTCAATCTTGATGTCTTTGAGTTTATTCCATTGATTTTCATAAAATGGGAATGCTGCACTTATTCTAAATGCAATGCACCTTAATTTTTCTGGAGCTTTTAATGCAATAAAAACATCAGGCAGTACCTCTGCCGAATACCTCTTATAAAGTAAACCTGAATGATTGGAAGTTTCACTCTCTAATCCAACCCAAATATTTTCAATCTTCGTCATCTCCATAATCTTCAAAATCTTCTTCAACCACATCAAATCTGTCTAGTAACTCCTCATTAACAGCATAAGATACTGGTGCGTTAAAATTACTTTTCGGGAAACTTATTGCATAGCCAACAAATGGGTTAGTTCCTTTTGGTAGGGGATATTTTTCAAGACTTTCTTCTGGGTCGAGTAAATATATTATTAATAATGGCTTTCTTGGGTCTCTTAATTCATTTCTAACTATTTGTCCATTTGGATACATTGCGTCACCTTCTTTTTCTCTATGAAGATTGGTCAATTCCATTGCTCGTAATTTTTCAGCATCAGTAAAATCAACAAATTCGTCAGATGGACTTATTATATGAGATTTTCTTAAATAGTAAAGTTGTTCACTTGAATTCTTATCATCTTCTGTCCTTTTCCATTGACCGATAGAAACAGTATTATTACTAACGATAAAATGGGAGTTGTTTTTAGCATTTGGTTTTGACATTAAGGCAACTCTCCAATCGGTTAGTTCTCCATTTCGCAATTGAGTAGTAATAAACTGAATTATTTTCCTAGGTTCTGCTTTTTTAAGGTTTTCAACGGATTGAATTCCATCAAAAAAGTTGATGACTTGTTCAGCTGGGATATCATACCAAACAAAAGCATTTGGTTTAGGAACAAAATTAGCTGGTAACCCTGATATAAATTTTTGAGTGTTCCTAAGGTTATTGTCAATAGTCGAAATATCTTTTTTAAACTCGTAAGATTCGACCAATCTACCTGCCCAGGAAATTTGAACCGTAATTGCCGAACGCATTTTATTAGTTGCTGAGATTTGAAGAACTCCAGGGTGTGTTCTAACTTTTAGAGCATATTGTTCTGGCGTTGAACCAGCTATGTCTGACATATAATCAAATTCTTCTCTAAGTTCTTCTGAGGCAAGTGTAATATGACAAAACCACTCATTCAATTCTCTACTTGTAAAAAGTCTGCATAAGTCAACATACCCACTTCTATAACCAAACCAACGCCCCATTTGCATCAAAGTGTCATACATTTTTGATGCTCTTAAATAATAACTAACTGAAAGTCCCTCTAAAGTCAAACCTCTTGAAAGTTTATTACCACCAACTGCAATTACTGAAAGTCCATTTTTGTGGTCGAAATAGTCTAATGCTTCTCCTGAACCTCCGTGAATAGATTTAACTTCAATACGTGATGCAGCATCATTCAAATGCTGTAAAACTTCACTCCATTTATGAACCTGAATTTGAGAATCTAAATTTTTGAGTTCTGAATCAAGAATTTGTTGAGAAACAGAAATATAAGATTTATATCCGTTTTCATCCTGTTCAAATGTTGATTTTAATTCATCCAATATTACTGCATCATTTTGGTCGATCCCTCTTCGGTAATAAATGAATTGATTAGAAACTAATTCTGCGATATGGTCTTGCCAACGCATAAAACGGGAAACGTGGATAAGCATTGAATTATGAACCATTGTTTGCCCTCTTAATCTTCTAATAGCGCAAGTGATTATAAAACAACGAATAGCCCTTTTCAAAGATTCAGGTAAAGATGATGGTAATTGATCATCTTTTTTATGTCTATCAGGAACAAATCCACTGTAGTCATTTATCCTGTTTACTATAGGTAAAACTGTATTTGAAGCCCCATCTTCTTCCAATGGACTAAATCCAAATACTTTTTCTGGTCCAATATAGTTTGAAGGAGCTGGGATATTTTTTATAAAGTTCCTTGGGAATAAATTTTGGTCATCCAATGGAATAAAAATGTTAGCAAAAGGAGTAGCTGTATAACCAACATAAGCATTCTTTCCAAATAGATTTAGAATTTGAGTAATCCAGCCATTAATAGAACTTTGTCTTTCAGGGTCGTTTGAAATGTTAATAGAAGCATTGTCTGCTTCGTCATCTATAAGTAAGAGTGATTTATTACGAATTACTCTTCCTAATTCATTGTCTTCATTTGCTTGAGCTGCAAGCCATTGATGTATTCTTCTGAGTACGTGTGGATTTTTCTTTATTACTGCAACAATTGGTTCAGAAGTATTGAAGTTTATACCTAGGGCATTTGCCGCTCCTTGAGTAAAATCACCTTTTTCAATGCTAGAAGTTAGAGAATGAGCAACAATAGGCGAACCAAAGTAGGGGTCACCAACACCTATTTGAATACTTCTCTGATCAAAAGCTCTTGTATGTTGCGTATCAAATCCTAAAAAACTTTCGTCAATTCTTAGTTGCGTTTGGCTTCTTAAATTATTATGAATTCCAGCCATAATAATTATTAATTTGAATCCAGCATCAGCAGCTTTACAAACGAGACCAGTATAATTTGCTGTTTTTCCTGATTGAACTTGTCCAACAACTAAACCTTTCTTATTTATCGTGATTTTCAGTGATGGATCAAATAAATTATCAAGAATGCTATCTGTAAGTCTATCTAGCTTGTTTATAACTTCTGGTGCAAAATTCTTTTCTATTTCGAGGTACTCTCTATATCTACCCCAAAAACCATTTGAAAAATCTAATTCAGCTCTTTTCTCATTTAACCAAGGTAAGTTTTCATCAGCTTTTTCAATTGACCTAAATTCATCTTGACGAATTGTGTAAAGTTCTTCAATTCTTCTTACAAGCATTTCACGGTTTTCATTTATGAAATACTTCATTTTAAGCACTTCATCAACGGCATCTTCAATTTCTTCTCTTGTATAAGATGAGCTGTCGGATGTTCTTAATAGGGTCTTTTTTACTCATTGATTAAAAATTCAATATATTCTGGATAGAAATTATATGGTTCAGTATTTAGAATTCTTGCTTTTGCTTTTTCAATTGAAAGACCACTTTCTACAAATCCGTTAAAAAGTTTTTGCATTGTCTCCTTTATAGCATTGTGGTCTATACCTTCAAATGGTTGCCCGTGTGGTTTTTCATTTTCGCTTTCTTGAAGCGTGATTAAAGGCACAGGTATCGTTTCCTCAATGAACTGAATTACTTTATCAATTTCTTTTTTTAAATCGCCTGATTTAGAAAGCAATTCATTTAAAAGCGGGTGATTCCGATTTATTTTATAGAATCTTTTACCGTGCCTAGCTCTTTCTTCCCAAAACGGAAAATATTCATCCGAAGCCAATTTTCTTTTAAGCACCTTGCCTTTGTGTCTATAAACCTCTACGGCTTGATTTCTAACATCTTTTGCTAGTGCAAGAATTTGTTCACGGTAAATTGAAGGAGGTCTGGCGATAGATTTCTTGATGTCAATTTGCCAGTCATCATCAAAATTATTTGGTAAGTCAATTTGAATTCTACAAAGGTCATAGTGTCCTTCTTTTTTAAAAAGACCAAGCCAATCGCCAGCAACTAACAATCTGCGATTTCTATAAACATAGAAACCTTGATGAGCTGTCCAACTTTCTTTTGGCCCTTTTCCATAATTATATTGTTCTGCTGTAAGTTTCGACCGGTGTGGAAGTACAAAACCTTTAATCTTTATTGAACCACCTTCTAATCTAGTCTCGGGTTTGCTTTGTAAATTATCTATTCCAATCATAAATGGATCCCAAGATTTTATTTCCCTCTCACGTAAATAGATTTTCAATCCTTCATCCATATATCTATGAAAAACCATAGATAAGTGAGATTTTACCGAATCCATTATTCCTAGAAACTTGCTTCTTGCTTCTTCACTATCTTCTGAAGTATCCTTTGTAAGTCTATCCAAATCCCACCAAATTACACAAGTGCCTATCTCAACAGTTTCTATTTTCTTAGCCCAGCTTTCTTCGTTAGGAATGTATCTAATTAGTTTCCATACTTTTTCTTGATTAACATAGTCCAAATCCCAAGTCCAAAAAACAGGCTTGTAACCATTAGCTTTTGAGAAAACAGTAAATTTTCTTGATTGCGAAAATGAAGCAGTTTTTAAGCCTAAACCAAAACGACCTAAATCATCTCGATTTCTTTCATCTAATGGATTTTTGCTTCCAGGACGCATAGCTTGAATGAGTTGTTCATTATTCATCCCAGTGCCATCATCTAAAATAGACAATGTTGTGTTTGAACCTTTCCAATCGTAATCAATCCATATATTTTTCGCTCCAGCAGTTATAGAATTATCAATAATGTCAGCAATAGCAGTTTCAATAGAATAACCAATCGCACGAAAGGTTTCAATCATTGAGCTTGCTTCTGGTTCTGCGGAAGTGGATGGTATGTTGTTGTAGTCAATCATTTATTCCTTGTAATTCGATATTGGAAACACTCCACTGCACTTGGACTGTTTGAATTATATTCTTTTTTGGATTTAATTTTGAAAATGGGTCATTGATGAAGGAAATTTCAGGGGAATCATTGATATTAGACACAAGACAGACTGTATATTTTGTTCTTTGCTGTTTAGCAGTTTCCCATTCTTTATTTGTAAAGAGAAGTCCACCTATATTACTAGCAAGTCCTTTAACTTCAATAAAATGTTGATATGATTTAGTTTTAATTTCAAAATCATATCCACATCCTAAATCTCTTGTATCAATCAACTCACCCGCAAAAGGCAAATTATTTAATTTATGATATTTGATAAAAAATTGTTCAGCTTTTTTTCCTGTTGGACCTCTTAGTATAAAAATCGGATTAGTAATGACTTCATTTTCTGAGTTATCTATTTCAGGCAAATCAATTTTATTCCCATTTATAATTTCCACTGCTATTTGTCTAATATCAAATTCCTCCAACTGCTCAAATAGGGAAATAATATTTGAAATTGTTTTTCTTGGTTGTCTCTGATACCAACCTGCTCTATGTCCGTGAAATGGATCAAACTCATCTCTCCAATTTTTTATAGTATGTTTGTTAATTTGAAGCTTGTCAGATAAATCATCAAAAGCATCTTTCCAAGTTTTGTATCCTAAATTATTAACAGCTTCATCATTGAAGCGGGACAAATAGTAAGAGACAACAATAGCTTGATCGTTATTTATCATTCTCCAAAGCATTAAATAATTCTTCTGCTATTTTTTTTGCCATTAAAGGTGGTACAGCATTCCCAATTTGTTTAAACGCAGCGGTTCTAGTTGCACCTTCCTTTTCGCCTTCAAAATAATAATCATCTGGAAAAGATTGTAGTCGTGCTGCTTCTCTTACACTGATTGATCTATTTTGCTTACTATCAGGATGAATATAATAATGACCATCTTTGGCAATATGGGCAACTACTGTTTGAGAGTAGGGTAAATCAGAAGCAACCACCTTAAATCTGTCAAAAAATGAAGTGCGATTTTGATGGGTCTTTAATCTTTCTGGTAAATCATTGTAGTTTAATCGTTCTTGTTTTTTATCCCATTTCTGAACGGCAATTTTATAAATTTTTTTATCTTGCTCTCTATGGGGTCTAGCCATATGTTGAGTTAAAATGTCAATACCATTGCGTAAAGCGTAAGATTTTAAGTATTCCGTTGTTTCAGTTTTGTATTTTAAAAATCTGTCTATACCTTCACCAGCTTTTATTACAGGCAAATCGTCCAGTAAATCTTTAACTAAATAGTTGCTTTCAATTGCAATTTCCTCCAAGTTTGGAATGCGAATCTTTTTATTTTTTTTCCAACCAAGAATGATTATTCGTTTTCTATTTTGCAATACGCCAAAGTTCCTTGCTTCAAGCGTATGCAGTTTTATTTGATAGCCTTTTTTGTTAAAAATCTTTTCCATCTCTTCGAGATAGTGTCCACCTTTAGCAGACTTTAATCCCAAAACATTCTCAAAGACGAAAATTTTAGGTTTATATCTCTCTAAATATTCAGCATATTGAATAAAGAGGTAATTTCTTGGGTCACCTTCCATTTTGGTTTTAGACCGCGAACGTCCAACCAATGAATATGCTTGGCAAGGTGGTCCGCCAATAATTAAATCAACCTTTCTTTTTCCTAGGCTTTTCCTTATTTGCTGATGTATAGTTTCATTGTGTTCATCACCAATTGGAAGGTTAATAACAGCTTCCAACATGTCTTTTGGTACACTTAAATATAACTGCTCACGAGTTATCTCACCTTTTAGATAGGAAATATAGATTTTGTAGTTGTTGTTAGCTTTTAAGTAATGGTAAGCTGCTCTTGTTCTCAGAGTATTACAAGCAGAATTTTCAATTTCAACGTGAGCAATAGGCTCAAAACCAGCTTGGATAAAGCCTTCTGAAAGTCCTCCTGCTCCTGCAAATAAATCTATGAAATTGTAAGTCATTTAATATTTTTCTTTGGTTCAAATTTACTTGTTTATTCTGTGCGTTGGCAAAAATTCAGGCTCTTTTGCTTGCCAAGCGGTCGCCCGTGTGTTGGGGCAAGCAAATGCGCCTGAATGTGCGTTTGGCATTTTATTTCTTTCGTTCATTTTATTAATTGTAGTTGTCTTTTTTACACTGAGCGATAACTATTAGAATACTTTCTTCCCGTAATGATACAAGTACCTGAGGGTCAGTATACGTTCACCTCTCTTTCCAATGCAACGCCAAAGGTTTGCTGCACAGATTCAATGATGCGGTTGCTAAGCTCGAATATATCGGCACCCGACGCGTGGGCATGGTTCACCAGCACCAAGGCCTGCAAGGCATGGCATCCGGCATCCCCTTTTCTGTATCCTTTCCATGAAACACCTTCTGCAGGTCCGCAATGCTCTATCAACCAACCGGCAGCCAACTTCACACGGCCAGTTTCTAATATATAACCCACTATATCCTGATGTTTTTCTTGCAGTGCATGAAAGGTGTCTGCACTCACTTCCGGGTTTTTAAAAAAACTACCGGCATTTCCAATCACAGCCGGATCAGGTAACTTGCCCATTCTTATTTTTATCACGGCATCGGCAACGGCACGAATACTCAAATCCTTCACACCCATGTTTTCCAACTCCCGTGCAATGGCTCCGTATGAAATATTGTAATCCGGTTTTTTATTGAGTTTGAGCGTAACCGATGTAATCACATATTTGTTTTTCCACTCTCTTTTAAACCGGCTTTCCCGATAACCGAATGCACAGTCATCTGCATACATGGTATGCATCAATTGGTCCTGCACGTCCATCGCCGTTAAACAATGAAAAACATTTTTAATCTCCACACCATACGCGCCAATATTTTGCATGGGGGCTGCACCCGTGTTGCCCGGTATCAGTGCCAGGTTTTCAATTCCTGCATATCCGTGTTCAATGCAATACTCCACCAACTGATGCCATCGCACACCGGCACCGGCTTTAACCCAAACGTATTGTTCATCCTCCTGCACCACATCCATACCCGGAATAGCGTTCAACAACACCAATCCATCTACATTTTTTGTAAATAGAATATTACTGCCTCCTCCTAAAATAAACAACGGACTTTTTATATCGCCAGCCCGTGCAAGGGTATTTCTTAAGGCATCTTCTGATTGTACTTCCGTGAACCATCTGGCATACACATCCATACCAAATGTATTGTGGCGCAACAATGATTTATTTTCTATCCATTCCATGTGGGTCATATTCAATTCTTTTAAACCGGATCTACATCTACCACTACCTGTACCGGCGAAAAACGTTTGTCGGCCTGCAGGGTTTGTATAGCATTCCGCACCACTTGTTTCAATGCACTACCTTGTGCATCTTTAGGCAATTTAATCATCAACTCCATAATATACTGATTCCTCACGCGCCCCACCATCGGTGCAGCTGGTCCTACCACCATCATATCTCTTTTTAAATAATGGGCGAGTGTGTTGGCAGCATCCTGTACTTTCTGAAGGGTTTTATGTTTTAGCTTAATGGAGAGGATTCGGCTAAACGGCGGATAAAAAAAAGTTTTCCGGTTTTCCATTTCAGCCGCATACATGGCTTCGTAATCATGCGTTTGAACAAAATGCAGCACCGGGTGTTTTACCTGAACCGCCTGTATGAGCACCTTACCCACTTCATGTTTTCTGCCGGCGCGCCCGCTTACCTGTTCCATCAATTGAAAGGCTCGTTCATTGACTCGGAAATCCGCAAAGTTCAACAAACCATCCGCATCTAATATACCTACCAACCCCACGTGTTCAAAATCGAGGCCCTTGACTACCATTTGTGTTCCTACCAAAATATCCAGTTTGCGTTGTTCAAATAATTTTACAAGGTGGTCGTGCGCTGTTTTACCACGTACACTGTCCATGTCCATCCTGCCTGTTTTCGCATCAGGAAACAACTGCTCGATGGTTTCCTCCACTTTTTCAGTTCCGAAATTTCTTTCCAGCCAGGTTTGCGCTCCACAGGCTACGCAGGATGTGAGCGTGGGATACGTACTGCCGCAGTAGTGGCAATGTAATTTGTTACTGTACTTATGCAGGGTAAGCGATACATCGCAATGGGTGCACTTAGGAATAAATCCACAGGTAGCACATAGCAAGTACGGATGATACCCGCGCCGGTTTTGAAACAGGATCACCTGTCGGTTGGCAGCCAGTGTTGCTAATATGGCTTCCTTTAATTTTTCACTGATCATCACCTTACCTTTCGCTCCTTCTGCCATCAGATTCACAATATCTACCTCAGGCATACTCATCTCTCCGTAACGGTCTTTCAGTGTAACCAAACCATACTTACCCTGGAGTGCATTGTAATAACTTTCCAAAGAAGGCGTAGCACTGCCCAGCAATACTTGCGCACCCGTTAATGTGCCGTAAAATATGGCGGTATCCCGTGCATGATACCGCGGGGCTGGGTCTTGTTGTTTATACGATGCATCATGTTCTTCATCTACAATAATTAATCCCGGGTTTACAAAGGGCAGCAACAATGCACTCCGTGCACCCAGAATCATCCGGGTTTCTCCGCTGCGAACCTTGTTCCACAACTCCACCCGCTCCTGATCATTAAACCGCGAATGGTACACGGAGATGTATCCTCCAAAAAAATATTGCAATCTTCGTATAAGCTGTGCCGTTAGTGCAATTTCCGGAATAAGGTAAATAACCTGCTTCCCTGCCTGCAGCACTTCCTCTATCAGTTTTACATATACCAGGGTTTTACCACTGCCGGTAACGCCATGCAATAAACAAACCGAGCGGCTTTTGAAATTTTCTTTTAATTGTTCGAATGCCTGTTGTTGCGCTTCCGATAGTATGAAGTTTGCATTGATGTGTTTCGGCAGCAGTTGTATACGATCAATAGCGCGTTCTTCCACCTGCAGTATTTGTTTTTGTTCCAGTGCATTCAATTGGGCTTTGGTTGCACCGGATTTCTGCAACAACTTCGACTGTACAACATCGCCTTCTGTTTTCTCCAGGTGCAAAAAGGCCAGCAATAATTCCATTTGTTTGGGCGCACCTTTCCAATGGTTGAGAATATCTTCCAGCTTCGATTCGTCGCGATAATCCGGGTTCAGCAAAACAAATTTTTCGTACCGCGCCTTCACCCGTTCCATCATCTTTTCCCATATCACACACACCTTCCGATCGATGAGTTTTTTCACCACCGGATATACATGATGGATATCTAACAGCTCCTGCACTTCCCGCATGGTAAGTTGCTTTCTGATAGATAATGCATCGGCTACAATATATTCCCGTTCATCCAAATCCAGGAAATCATCTCCGGCCTCTTCATTAAACAACAGTATGGTTTCACTGCTGAGTTTAAAGTTGGCGGGCAATGCGGCCGACATCACCTCACCTTCTGTACACAGATAATAGGCGGCTATCCACTTCCATAACTTCAGTTGGTTTTCAAAAACCAGTGGTGTGTCATCTAACACCTGAAGAATAGGTTTGGTTGGATAAGGGGGTGCCGTATGCAATACAGAGCGAATAATACCAGCATAGCGTTTGGCTTTTCCAAATACGACTTCTACCCTGCACCCCGGATGTACAACTGCTTCCAGTTCTTCCGGTACATGGTATGTGTACACCTGTGGTAACGCCAGTGGCAGAATGACATCTACCCAGCATGTCGGATTGCTATATAATATGGTATCATGCTCCTGCATGCGCCGGTTGTTTTATCCAACTGGCCTGATAACGGATCAGGCCCTGTTCCATGATATGATACACTGTATCTTTAAGCATCTTCACATCCTCCAGTGTGAGCCCTGACACTTCTACCGGATCCAGATATACGGAGCGGGAACGCCCGGGCGTCATTGAAAACACAGATGCGTAATGCATACGGTCGTATGTATCAAGAATCAGTACGGGTTGAACGGGTGTTTGGGTTTCAATGGCCAGCCGGAAAGCGCCATCGTAAAACGATTTCAATGGTTGCCGGGTGGTATTGAACGTGCCTTCCGGAGCAATCACCACGGAGATATTGTGTTGCAACACCTCTTTTAGCTCATGCAAGCTTTTAGCCCTGGCAGCCGCAGAACTTCTGTCAACCATTACTACCGCCTGCTTATAGAGAAATCCAAATAAAGGTATTTTAGCCATTTCTGCTTTGCCAAGGATGCGGATGTGTTGCTTTCGGAAAGTTTTCATCATCACCGGGATATCCATAAAGGATACATGATTGAACACAAAAACAGTCGGCCGGTTGCGCAGGGGTTGGGCTTCATAGATATTGCGGTGCCGGAAGCCCCAGCATACAAATGCAATATCTGCCCATAAACGGCATAAATCGTACACCAGGTTACCGCCCCGGATACGGCCCATAAAGAAAGCCACAATCACTGCCGGAAAGAGCAACAACATCACACTTACGAATATGATAAACGCGTACATGCTGTAAATCATTGAGATATAACGCCTGAGGTGCTTCACAGCAGCGAATATAAAGGATTATATGATGGATAAAAAAGGAGGAAACCCACCCATCTTCCGTGCTTTTCCACTACTGTATGAATATTTTTAAGATTTTGATGAAAAATCTGCAGGTATTTCCTTACCTTTGCCCTCCAAAATTTGGCAAGATATGTTAGCAGTAGTAAAAATTGCAGGCCAGCAATTTAAAGTAAAAGCAGGAGACAGCATTTATGTTCCGCATCTAACCGGCAAAACCGGAGATTCAGTGGAGTTTTCAGACGTGCTGTTTACACATAATGGCAACACCGTAACCGCAGGTAAAGATGTACAGGTGGTTGTAAAAGGTGAAATTGTGAACGACCTGGTAAAAGGCGATAAAGTAATCGCTTTTAAAATGAAAAGAAGAAAAGGGTTCCGTAAAAAACGCGGACATCGTACTCAGTACACTTTAGTAAAAGTGACTGCTATTGCATAATGATTTTGATTTTGCAAAATTTCAAAAATTAATTTTTTAAAATGGCACATAAAAAAGGTGAAGGCTCGGTAAAGAATGGCCGCGATTCACAAAGTAAAAGACTCGGTGTAAAAATTTTTGGCGGACAAGTAGCATTGGCTGGTAATATCATCCTGCGCCAAAGAGGAACACAATTTCATCCCGGTAAAAATGTAGGTGTTGGAAAAGACTTTACCATCTTTGCATTAACCGATGGTATCGTTCAGTTTCGCAAAACCAAAGGTGATAAATTACTCGTATCTGTAAACGAGGCAGAAGCAGTCATTTAAATTTTTTGATGATTTTTTTGGTAGTTACAAAATAGTATTTATTTTTAAGTATTATTTACTAACCAATTAAATTCAAAAAAATGGCTACAACCAAGAAAAAAGCTGCTCCTAAGAAGGCTGCTAAAAAAGCTGCTCCTAAAAAAGCTGCTCCAAAGAAAGCTGCTAAAAAAGCTGCTCCTAAAAAAGCTGCTAAGAAAGCCGCTCCAAAAAAAGCCGCTAAAAAAGCTGCTCCTAAAAAAGCCGCTAAGAAAGCTGCAAAGAAAGCCGCTAAGAAGTAAGTTAATCCTACTTAAGAGCAAAAAAAATACAGTCCCGGTTTTTACCGGGACTTTTTATTTCTCCCCCATCCGGCTGAATCTCTTTATTGACGTACCTTACAGCCAATTAGAAATTTATTGTATGATGGATAATGCATTGATTGCTGACACACTTTCCCTACTCGGAAAACTCATGGACATCCATGGAGAAAATAGTTTTAAAACCAAAGCATACCATGCCGCGGCATTCACCATAGAAAGATTTCCTGCCCCACTCAGCACACTTTCTGAAACTGAAATTGCTTCAATAAAAGGCATCGGAAAATCATCTGCAGAAAAAATTACAGAACTTATTCAAACAGGAAAACTCAAAATCCTGGAAGAAATTATCCGCCAAACTCCTCCCGGAATTATCGAAATGATGCACATAAAAGGCATCGGCCCGAAGAAAATAAACACCATTTGGAAGGAAATGGGCATTGAAACAGTAGGTGAATTATTGTATGCCTGTAAAGAAAATCACGTCAAATTGTACAAAGGTTTTGGTGAAAAAACACAGCAAAGCATCATTGAATCCATCGAATATTTTAACCAGCAAAAAGGCAAATACCTCTTTGCACAAACCGAAGAAACAGAAACGCTCATCCGCATTTATCTGGAAAAAACATTCGGAGAAAACAACGTGAAAGTTACCGGCGCATTTGCACAACAAAATGAAATCATTGAAGCACTCTCCTATCTGGTGGCTGCCCCGGTTGAAAAAATAAAAGCATCGCTGAATGCCACAGGATACGAACCGGTTTCTGAAACGAAAGATCAGATTACTTACCTTTCTAAAACCGGATTGAAGGTTATGATTTATCCAGTAGCTGTGGAAGAAATTCCTATTAAAAACCTTGAACTCACTTCTTCTGCTGCATTCTTCCACCAAGTTTCTGAAAAATTGAATAACCGATCCGGATTTTCCAATGAAGATGAACTGTTCAAAGCTGCCGGGATTCCTTTTATTCCGGAATTCCTGCGCGAAAACCCCGGGAACATCACAAAGTATACGCCCGGAATGCAACTGGTGACTGAAGATACCATCCACGGTATCATTCATACCCATACCACGTGGAGTGATGGGGCCCATACCATTGAGGAAATGGCCAAAGCCTGCATCGTAAACGGAAAATCATACCTCGTGATCAGCGACCACAGCAAATCTGCTTTTTATGCCAACGGCCTCAACGAAGACAGAATCACTGACCAACACCGCGAAATAAACCGATTGAATAATGAACTGGCTCCCTTCAGAATCTACAAGAGTATAGAATGTGATATACTAAATGATGGACGACTCGATTATAGTGATGAGGTGCTTAGCACGTTTGATTTGGTGATTGCCTCCATCCACAGCCAGTTGAAAATGCAGGAAGACAAGGCCATGCACCGGCTGATTCAGGCGATTGAAAACCCATACACCACCATTCTCGGACATCTAACCGGCAGACTACTCCTCAGCCGAAACGGCTATCCCATCAACCACAGAAAAATCATCGATGCCTGTGTAGCGAACCGAGTGGTCATTGAACTGAATGCCAACCCGCACCGTTTAGATATTGATTGGCGTGAAATAGATTATGCGTTGGAGAAAGGCGCCCTCATCTCGATAAACCCCGATGCCCATTCTATTGAAGGGATGGACGATATTCGTTACGGTGTGCTGGTAGCGCAAAAAGCTATGCTGACACCGCAACAGAACCTGAGTAGTTTTACTTTGGATGCTTTTGAAGAGTTTATTGCTCAGAAACATCCTCGCTAACCAAAGGAAAAGAAACATAAAATATAGTTCCGGAACCTTTTTCCGTTTCAAACCAGATCGTTCCTCCCGCATGCTCCACCATGCGCTTACACATGGCAAGCCCTAAGCCCGTACCCGATGTTTTGGTGGTGAAGTTGGGCATAAATATTTTCGGTTGTAATTCTTCGTCTATTCCACTACCGTTATCCCTGATGGAGACAATCACCTGCTGATTACGAACAACCTCCGTGATGCGGATCAGCGGTTTCCGTTCCTCCGGTACCGCCTGAATGGCATTTTTGATGAGGTTGGTAAAGATGCGGTTGATATGAGATTTATCCGCCTCAATGCGTATATCATCCTGAAATAATGCATACTGTAATTCAACAGTAGGATCTGCATTAAACAATTCAATGACATTGCGAAGTACTTCATTCAACCTCAACACCTGTTTATTGGAATGTTCAATATTGGCAAACTGGTTGAACTCACTGGCAATAGAACTTAAATGGTCTATCTGCTCTACCATGGTTTTGGCAACACTGTTGGTGAGCGACTGTACATCTTCCGATTTCTGGCTCATCGCCTTTTGAAGATATTGCATACTCAACTTCATGGGCGTAAGCGGGTTTTTAATTTCATGCGCAATCTGGCGCGCCATCTCACGCCATGCACCTTCCCGCTCTGTTTTGGCTAATGCCTCTGCACTGGCATCCAACTTTCCCAGCATCGTGTTGAACTCCTTTACCAGCTGTCCGATTTCATCATCGCGCGTCCATACCACCGGCTCGTTCTCCTTTTCAAGATTAATCATCTTCATTTTTTCTGTGATGATGGAGAATGTGCGGGTAATCCGGTTGGTGATATAAAAGGCAACAATGCCCGCTATTAGAAAAATAAAAGCATTCAGGTTGATGATGGTCACTAAAAAGTTTGATATCTCCGCTTTCAGGTTCGATTCAGAAGTGAAGTAAGGGATATTCAGATAAGCAAACTTATCACCATAATTATTGATAACCGGTTTATAGTTGCTGATATAACTGAGCGTACCAATTTTTTCCTGTTGGAAATATTGCACTTCATTGTTCTTATCCATGTGGTAGAAAGCAACCGGTTCCATGAGTGTGCTGAGGATTCCTTTAATGTATGGCAATGGCAAGGAAGAAACCATGAGGTTCCCGTTCAGGTCGTAGAGATTTACATCGGTACCATGTATTTCAGAAATCTTACGGATAACCACTTCCAGTTGTTCACGCGATACGGTTTTAAGAGATGTTGTATCGCCTGAATTTACCTGTGTGTTCATAGCCGTTTTAATCTCATTCTCCATGATGTGGATCACGCGACTCAGCATTACTTTGTTGTTGTTCTGATAACGGTTTACGAAAAACACAATGGAGGCTGCTCCAATCACCAGGAACGATAAAACACTAATGAAAATAATGGTGCCGTGGATCTGATTGCGTAAACTCAGCTGCCAGTAATTGCGTAAGGTGCTTAACCTGAACCTGGAATTCACCAATGCATTCACCATCCATATTAAAAAGGTGAGTAACAGGAATGCACAGAAAATGTATGAAAACAATGTAATGGTTTCAATAGCCAGATTATTTTCACTCACAATTACCACTAAACGACCTGCACCGGCATTATGCCATAATTCATGGTGGCCTTTGCGTTGAACCTCAAAATAACTTTCTCTGGAAAGTTTATCGGCATCTATCGTTGTTGCGAAGGGATAATCATTGTAACTCGTTATCAACTTTCCGTTGTTATACACTGCGAATGCATATTTCGAAGAGCTTTCTATGGAATTGGTTTGGCCACGGTTGAACAATTCAGGATAGAGGGCTTCATTGGTATCTACTTTCAAACTGGCGAGAATAAATACATATCCCAGTAATTGTCCGTCGCCTTCATACAGTGTTTTCTTACTGATGTAACTATATTGATCGTACGACTGATCGTAATAATATAAATTCGCAATACCGGTTGGTTTCGCCTGTGTTTCGAAAATTGTGTTCAGGTCATTATACGAAGTGGAATCGGGATTATGCAAAGGATTTTCATCCGCATCAAATGTAAATATGCGTGTAATGTATTTGTCGGTATACCCTGCTACGTTTCCTTCGATCAGACTGTCTTTAAAAAATTTACTCTGATAAGGAGAGGACAATCTGTAAAAATTATCCGCCAGATAATCTTCCCTGAAATCTGTAAGCATGGTGTTGATCAGGGTTTCACTGGTAGGGTCGGCTTTGGCTGCGATGTTATCCGCATAATATTTCCTGTTCTGAAGTTCTTTGCTTCTGTTTTGAAGTATGATAACACCGGTTATGGAAACAGAAAACCAGATCAACCAAATAATCAATCGGGAAGAGATAATTTTATTGTCGCGCAGCGCAAGTAAGGGGTGCGCGCAAAGCAATACAAATACTACCAGCCATATCAGGATGAATAAATCAGTACCTCCTTCCAACTTGCCAATACGAGTGGATAAGTACAACATTCCCTGAACCAATATCAAAATATAAATGAGCCATTGCTGACCGGCAAGTAAGGGACGAATTAAATGTAATATAAGCTGACTGGCCGTATAGAATGTTATGGCTATTGAACAAAGAATAACCACACCGATGACACTGTATCGATTCAATGAAAAGAAATTCATCACATCAAACGAGATGTGTGAGTCTGCCACCAGCGAACGAACTACCGAAGTTCCAATAAAGGTAACCGCGAGCAAACTGATGCTTCCGGCAAACACAATTATCCCGTTCCTTAGCCTGTCTTTGTGTTCCAATTTCATTTGATACCTGAACACGAAGTTTCTTATCAGTAATGTAATCCATAGAGCGAGCAATACATTAATCAGTAAATCGCCCAGTGATTTCAGCACAGCACTGGAGCCGTAAATAGCTGGATCAAATAAATTGAATTGCCGCGTATTGATTGGAATGTTGTAATAATACGTAAGCACCCGTAAAGCAATAACCACAATAACAAAGAACAGAATGCCCGCTACAGGGTGGTACATCCTGGCCAATAAACCGGAAAACATCTGAAGGAAAAGCAGCAGCACCAATATTGCAATCACCATAAACCAAACACTTACAGGATGGTTGGCTGCGATGCTATCCTTATATACTTCATTGATTGAAAACAACGGATTGCCATACATAGAAGTAATAGTGAGCCCGCCGGAGATTTCATCAGACAATACAAACCCTTCCAATAAATGTTGCTTTAAAGCAAATTCATTGGTGATGTATTCATTTGTAATGACATAATTCCACTTTACAGGGATCAACGCAATCAGCAGATAATCCTCATACAACTTTTTGCTCCATACATAGTATCCGTTTTGTAGTTGCACAAAACCGGAATGGCCCGACAAATAAATTAAACCTGCGGTAGGTACTACATTATTTGTATTCCAAAAGTTCAGTGTATAATCACCCAGGCTATCGATCCCATATACGTAAAAATAAAAGGGCTTTGCATGTGCATCGGTTAACTGGTCACGCGTATAACTGCCTTGCAATAGCGAACGAATAAGCACAGAGTCCTGTGCCATCTGCTCAAATTCTTTTTCTTTTTTCTGGATGGCTTTTTCTACAGTCTGTCGCACATCAGCAGGCGAAGTACTCGTATTGAAATATGTATCAATGATGATGGCCAGTGTAATAAACCATGCCGCCAACGCCAATAGGTATCCGTGGCGTGATAAAAAACTTCTAAAGGTATTTGACTCAGGTGTACTCAAACTTATTCGAGGTGTTTAATTTGATTCCATAAAGCGTCCATTTCTTCCAGGCTCATATCGTGTAATTGTTTGTGCTGAGCAACGGCAGCAGCTTCCATATTATGAAAACGGCGCATGAATTTGCGATTGGTTTTTTCCAATGCATTCTCCGCATCTACCTGAAGAAACCTTGAAAGATTTATCATTGAAAAAAGCACATCTCCTGTTTCAGACTCAATGTCATCTTGATTTCCATTCTGAATAGCGACTTTCAACTCATCCAATTCCTCATGGAGTTTATCCCACACCTGTTCTGTATTACTCCACTCAAAGCCCACCTGTTTCGATTTTTCCTGTAAACGTATCGCTTTCACTAAAGCCGGAAGAGATTGGGGTACCCCACCAAGCACTGACTTTTTACCTTCGGCCAGTTTAATTTTTTCCCAATTTTGTTTTACTTCTTCCTCATCCGCTACCTGTACATCGCCGTAAATATGTGGATGCCTTTTGATTAACTTATCACACACCCCATGTATCACCTCGTCTAAAGTAAATTTTTGTTGTTCACTTCCAATTTTGGCATAAAATACAATATGTAACAACAAATCACCGAGTTCCTCACGAATGCCGTTATAGTCTTTTGATGTGATGGCATCCGCCAGTTCATAGGTTTCTTCAATGGTCAGGTGCCGCAGGCTTTCAATGGTTTGTTTTTTATCCCAAGGACATTGAGCCCTCAACTCATCCATTATTTTAACCAGTCTTAAAAAAGCATCGTTTGTTTGCATATCAGTGGAAATCATGTGTTGTGGATTCAAAATTAATTTTTATCCATTAAATACTTTGGGCTTCCGCCATCCTGTGTTGGGTGAAATTCTATTTCTTTCCCCCCTCATCCAAAGCGAATTATGTTAAAAATACTAAAGTTTACCGGCAAGGGTGTGCCCACCTTCAAATTGCTTGATTAACTTCGGCAAAAATTTAAATATATTGATCTTATGATCAGATTCACTTTCACTGCGCTTATTTCTGTTCTGCTGATTTCACCTGCCGGAGCACAATACTTTTATAAAGATTTCAGCAGCAACCGACAGGCCCAGCAAAATATGGCTGCGTACCAGACCAACAAGGTGAAAACCATTCGATTCAAAAGTTTAGAAGCCGACGGAACCCCCAGTGAAGGTTTTTTCATGGAAACAAAATTATCGAAAGACTACAAAACCAGTACGCTAGTCAGTCGTTCTGCCTATTCAGCACCAATGTTGTCTGTTTCCCGATTTAATAATAAAGGTCAGTTGATAGAAACGAAAGATACATCTGAAATTTCCAGTGCTTTGTATACGTTCAGTTACGATGAGAGCGACCGCTTATTGAAAACCTATTCCACCATCACCTCTTCTGATGAAGATTATATCAGTACCATTACCGAAGAACATCTCTATGAATACGGAGACGATTTTTATCCTGAAAAGATGTGGTTAATCAAAAACCATACAGACACCACTTTAATACTATTCTCTAAAGATGAAATTGGAAACATTACGATTGAAAAAGATACTAAAACCGGGAGAAAATATTATTACTACTACGATGCTAAAAGCCGCATCACCGATATTGTACACGCGAATGAATACACCGAGAAAATGATTCCCGATTATTTATTTGAGTACAATGCTGCGGGCCAACTTATTCAAATGACAACCATAGAAGGCTCCACTGATTTTACAATCTGGAAGTATCAATATGAAAACGGGTTACGCATTGCAGAAAAAGCATACGACAGAAACCGTAAACTGCTGGGCACTATTGAATATCAGTATAAATAATTCAAATACGCAAGCACTCAATCTTAAATGTATTTCTGTAATCTTTCTCAACAATAAAAAAGGCTGCCAAAAGGCAGCCTTTCACATTTTTCTGCCGATATAAATTTACTTGACCCATATAAAAAAAGGCTGCCAAAAGGCAGCCTTTCACATTGATATACATCAACTATTAATAGTTACGAACGGTCATCTCTGTACGTCTGTTCTTTGCACGACCCGCGGCAGTTTTGTTATCTGCAATTGGTTTCGTTTCTCCGTAACCGGTAGCATTCAGGCGGGATGCCATGATGCCCTTAGAAATCAAGTAATCTTTTACTGCATTGGCACGCTTTTCTGATAGTGCCTGATTGAGCTCATCAGAGCCCTGACTATCCGTATGCCCGTCAATTTGCATTTGAAGGGATTCATCGGCTTTCATCAGTGCGGCTACCTCATCCAATGACTTATTCGATTTAGCCATCAACTTCGCACTACCCGTAGTGAAGAACACATTCTTGGCAGCAAAATTAATTTTATCGATTACTTCCTTAGCAATAACCGGGCATCCCATGTTGCTTTCAGGGCCGGGGCGTGTAGGACATTTATCTTCTTCATCGTTTACTCCGTCGCCATCCGTATCCGGAATAGGACAACCCTGATAACGTGCATATCCTTTATCATTCGGGCATTTATCTTCTTCATCGTTGATGCCGTCGCCATCGGTGTCAGGAATCGGGCAACCGCCATATTTTGCCAAACCGGCTACATCCGGACATTTATCATCATCATCCGCAATACCATCCGCATCACGGTCAGGGCAACCCATCAAATCTGCGAGCCCAACCACATCCGGGCAACGATCCAGAGAGTCAACCACTCCATCCCCATCTCTGTCAACAATAACAACTTTTACTTCTACCGGAGCAGGAGCTGGTCTCTTCTTCACCGGTGCTACTAAACCAATGCTATGGTTCAGGTGATAGGCTGCATTTTCGGTAACGGGTATGCGATATTGTGATGCCAGTTGAAGGTAAATATCCTGTACCAGTTTAATCTGCACACCTAAACCTACCGGAGCAAATGCTGCGAAATATCCTTTGTATTTAGATGCACCCGCTCCAACAGTTAAGTATGGGTTTACATAATATTTATCACTGAGCAGTTTAAAATTTGCAGAAGCAACAACATCTACCAGTAAATTTTCAGGACCAGAGGTTACCATGTTTCCGGCTACCGGATACCTCAAAAAACTGGCACCTGCAATAGCGGAAAAGTCGATTTGATTGGTCAATCCTTTTTGGTAGGTCAGTGCCAGGCCCGGGCTCATCCGCTTGGTTCTGTACCATTGTTTATCGTTCAACACCTGGCTTAATCCGTTGGCTCTCAAATCAGCGGCTGTTTGAAAATCATTATAAAAAAATTGAAAACCCAGAGAAGGCATTTTTTTATAGTCAGCTTGGCTATAGCCTGCACCGGCGAACAAAAGTGCCAGTGCCAAAAGGTAGATATTCTTCATAATGCATTGTTTGTTGATAGTTACAAAGATAATTTCCCTTAATGATTTGCTAAAATTATTTACCCACAATCAAACACCCCTTGTGCAGAAAATCATGTAGGGTTGAAGTTTACTTATCGGTCACCACCTCAATACGAACCCGTGCCAAACCTGCATGAATAAAACCCAGTTTACTGGCCGCTGTGTGCGTGAGGTCAATGATTCTGCGGGTGTTGGGATGTAACCGGTCGTTGGTTCGAACAATCACTGATTTCCGGTTTCTGAGGTTGGTTACTTTCAGCCTGGTTCCCAAAGGAAAAACATTACAGGCTGCCGTTAGTTTCGATTGCGAAAACACTTCACCGTTCGCGGTAAGCCTGCCTTCGAACTTATTGGCATAATAACTGGCTAGTCCGTATATAGTACGTTTAGAAGCAGTCTCTTTTTCTTTGGGTTGCGCCTGAGCTGCATACTGTAACAAACAGCACAGGAAAAGGGTGCAGGCGGAGGTACGAGTGAAATTTCGTAAAAAGGAAGTGTATTTATTTTGTTGATTCAATATTACAGTTTAGTACAATATGGGATGAATTTGCGGTTAAAATAATAAAAATCACTGAAACCGACTGTGTACATACTAATAAAATCGTGCCGCAGCTTTCCATGCGATTGATTGTTTTTGGTATAATTTGCACCTTATGCGATATTATCTTATTGCAGGTGAGGCCAGTGGCGATTTGCATGGCAGCAACCTGATGCACGCCATCCGGCGGTCTGATGAAGCGGCTGAATACAGGTGTTGGGGTGGAGATTTAATGGAAAAAGCCGGCGGCATCGTGGTAAAGCACTACAGAGACCTCGCTTTTATGGGTTTTGTGGAAGTGCTGGCAAACCTGCGTACAATCATGCGTAATCTCGCCTTTTGCAAGGAAGATATTTTGACATTTAAACCGGATGTGTTGATATTGATTGACTATCCCGGCTTCAATATACGGATTGCGGAATGGGCCAGGGCGCAGGGTATCCGGGTGGTTTATTACATTTCTCCGCAAGTATGGGCCTGGAAGGCCGGTCGCGTTAAAAAACTCAAACGCAGTGTAGACCGGATGATCACCATACTCCCGTTTGAAAAAGATTTCTATAAAACATATAACTGGGAGGTGGATTACGCCGGACATCCCCTGGTTGAAGTGGTTGAACAATTTACAGCCCAACATGAGCACCTTCAGCGAAACGCTAAAACCATTGCACTGTTACCCGGAAGCCGAAAGCAGGAAATATTAAAGAAACTGCCTGTAATGTTGGAAGTGAGTACATTTTTTCCGGAGTATTCATTCATTGTGGCCAAAGCTCCTTCCCTGCCAGAAGCTTTCTATGATGAAATCATGAAGCCATACCAGAATGTGGATGTGATTACCGGCGGTACCTATCATCTATTGATGCAATCTTCGGCAGCCCTTGTAACGAGCGGAACTGCTACATTGGAAACCGCCTTGTTTGGTGTTCCTCAAGTCATTTGTTACAAAGGGAATTCCGTGAGTTATGCAATTGCAAAAAAACTCGTCAATATCCGGTACATCGGTTTGCCGAATTTAATTCTGAATCGCGCGGTGGTAAAGGAACTCATCCAACACGATTTTAACGTACAGTTGTTGAAAGAATCGCTGACAGAAATTTTATTCAATGATACAGCCCGGCAGCGTATTGAAAATGATTACCGTGAATTGTATGCGTTACTGAAACAGGGAGGGCATGCATCGGCCAATGCCGCCAAAATGGTAATGGAAGTAGTTCGCGGTACAGACTAACAGTTAACGGCTCAGCATTTTAACCGCGAGTATGATCAGACAGATGATAAACAGGAGAATGGAGATGCGGTTAATCCCATGCATATATTTCATCCATGGTGTTCTGACTTCTTTCGGGTCACGCTTCTTCAGAAAAAGATACTCACTGAATTGTTTTAGAATACCCATAATGCAAAAGTATATTTTTTGTACATAGGGAATGGATTTTAAAAATTGTATATTTACCCGTTAAGAAATGCAGCAAATGACCAGAGAAGAAAAATTTATGCAGGAAGCGATTGAGCTCTCCAGAAAAGGGATAGAACACAACGAAGGCGGTCCTTTTGGATGTGTCATTGTAAAAGACAACCAGATTGTGGGAAGAGGGAACAACCGTGTAACCTCTCAAAACGATCCCACGGCGCATGCTGAAGTGGTGGCCATACGCGACGCTTGTAAAAACCTGGAAACTTTTCAATTGGAAGATTGTGAAATTTACACCAGTTGTGAACCTTGTCCGATGTGCCTGGGAGCCATTTATTGGGCGCGCCCCAAAGTGGTATATTATGCAAACACCCGCAACGATGCGGCAGATATTGGTTTTGATGACTCCTTCATCTATGAAGAAATCAGTGCCGATATTGAACACCGTAAAATACCGCTGGTTCGTTTACCGCAACAAACAGCGAAAGACGTATTTGAAGTTTGGAACAACAAGCAGGATAAAACTGCTTATTAATTCTAGCGCTCAAACATCCACCAGAGTTTTTTAATGTCTTTCTTCTTCTTAAGCCCGAATTTTACAATGGCATTTTCACGAATGTAATCAACGGCTTCGTCAATCGAATCTGTAAAAAGGCAAAGGTCTAAATCTTCCGGTGAAATGGTTAAATGCGATTTCATCAGGTTGATATGGTTAACGAGTTCCTGATGATATTGTGTTCCAAATACCACAATCGGAAAATCATGGATTTTACGAGTTTGTATTAGGGTGAGTGCTTCAAAATATTCATCCAGTGTACCAAATCCTCCGGGCATTACTACAAATGCATACGAATATTTCAGTAAAAGGGTTTTACGCACAAAGAAATAATCAATGGTTACGGATTTGTCGAGGAATGGATTTTCAAACTGTTCATGTGGCAAGGTAATATTACATCCCACACTTTTTCCTCCTACATCTTTTGCTCCGCGATTGGCCGCTTCCATTATCCCCGGCCCTCCTCCCGTCATGATGGTAAGTCCTAACCGTGCGATACGTCCTGATAACTCTCTTGCTTGTTGGTAATACGGATGGTTTTCATCGAAACGTGCAGAACCAAAAACGGTAACACACGGGCCTGCAAAATGCAACTTTCTGAAACCACGGATAAAATCACGAACAACCGAAAGTGTAAACTTAAAATCTTTCAACCGGCTTTGGGGGCCGTCTAAAAACTCAATTTCCTGTTTCACCATAACTTGTAAATATAGCCAAAGTTACAGGCAATAAAAATTCCTATATGGGTGATAAAAATTTTTGTTACCACCCTGAATGAGATTATATTTGCAGCCGCCTCGGGGAATTAGCTCAGTTGGTAGAGCGCTTGCATGGCATGCAAGAGGCCACCGGTTCGAATCCGGTATTCTCCACAACATTAAAGCCCACATCTTTGTGGGCATTTTTTTATGTTGATATCGAAACATAAAATGCATAAAAAAAGGTTGCTGTTTGAAGCAACCTGATATGTTCGTGTTTGTATGTTTTTAATCACCCCATATTTCACCTTTACCCTGAATCCAATCTTTAACGGATTCCGTAGTAATAGATTTGGGTCTTTCCAGCGGATGGCCCAGGGCTCGATCCCAACACAGGCTGGCCAATACGCCCAGCGACCTCGACACACCAAACAATACCGTATAGAACTCGTATTCATCCATTCCATAATGTACCAGCAACGCGCCGCTATGTGCATCAACATTGGGCCATGGGTTTTTAATTTTACCGAGTGATTGCAAAATGGGTGGAACTACTTCATAAATATTCCATACGGTTTGAACCAAAGGATCATCCGGCATATGTTTTTTACCAAATTCCATTTGAGCGGTGAAACGTGGATCGGTTTTGCGCAATACAGCGTGGCCGTAACCCGGAACTACCTTACCTTCACTTAGCGTTTGTTTAACGTAATCAGCAATTTGCTCCTTGGTAGGTAAATCACATCCCAATTTTTCCCTGAGTTCAAAAATCCATTTAATCACTTCCTGGTTGGCCAATCCGTGCAACGGTCCTGCCAGTCCGTTCATACCTGCAGCAAAACTCAGGTATGGGTCGCTCAGGGCAGAGCCCACCAAATGCGTCGTGTGTGCGGAAACGTTACCCCCTTCATGATCGGCATGAATAGTCATGTATAAACGCATCAGTTCTTTGAATCCTTCATCATCATATCCCATCATGTGGGCTAAATTTCCGGACCAATCCAATAAGCCATTCGGTTGAATGTGATCACCGCCCTTATACTTACGGCGATAGATATACGCCGCTATGCGAGGCAAACGGGCAATCAGGTCCATAGCATCATCGAAGGCGGCATTCCAGTAATCCTTCTTATTCATACCCTTGGCGTACAATTTTGAAAACTGACTTTCTGTTTGAAGGCTCATAATAGCTACTACAAACTGTGTCATTGGATGTGCCGATACAGGCAGTGCTTCAATACTGGCAAACACATGATTGGGTACATGGCTGCGGCGTTGCCATACGCTGGATAAATGGGCTACATCCTCTTCAGTGGGCAACTCACCCACCAGCATCAGGTAAAATAATCCTTCCGGTAAGGGTTCTGAACCTCCGGCGGCTTTAGGTAATTTCTCACGTAATTCCGGTATAGAATAACCACGGAAGCGAATGCCTTCTTGTGCATCCAGGAGCGAAGTTTCTGTTACCAGCCCGGTCATGCCCCTCATGCCTTGATATACCTGTGATAAGGTAACCTCCCCTATCTTTTTATCTCCATGCGTTTTGAGAATGTCTTTGATTTCTGCGGATACTTCATCAGCTTTCAACTTAAAACGGTCTTTGATAATGCCCATTGGGTATAATGATTTATAAGGTTTAGGAAACGTGAACCAGCGAAAATCAACCATTTCGCCGATTCGCTTAAAATTACAACCCTATGGATAGTTAAACAAATCCTTTTTAAAAAAACAATCTTAAAATCAATTATTTAGGGGCTTTATGGTACAAATAAACCGCTATGATGCCAAAGAGGATGTTGGGCGTCCATGCGGCCAGAAAGGGTGAAAAGTTACCCTGAGTTGCAAAAACCACAGATAGTCTGCTGAAGAGGATGTAGGTTACACTCAGCACCACACCTACTGCCATGTGCATTCCGCTGCCGCCTCTCACTTTACGGGAGGCCAATACACTGCCAATAATGGTGAGGATGAACACGGATACCGGAATGGCATCGCGGTTATAACGTTCTACCAACAGGCTGTTTACCATCTCCGACCCACGCGCCCGTTCTTTTTTAATAAATTGTTTGAGTTCGGATGTGGTCATCTGATCTTTCAAATATTCGTCTTTTCGTAAATCAACCGGCTGAAAATTCATTTTTTGATGCAGGCTGTGGTGCAGGGAGATTTTTTCTTCAATACCGTTGATCTCCCGTATCACTACATTATTAAACAACCACTGCCGGGCAGTTGTATCCCAACGAAATCCTCCGGCGCGCAGGTTGTACGTGAGGCGGTTGCCGGCATATCGCTGAAGAAAAAAATTATTGCCCACGCGCGACAAGGTATCGTAACCTTTTATGCCTACCCAGGCGTTTTTCGATTCCCTGAAATAAATATTTTGAATGTAGGTTGATTTTTTTCCTCCCTTTGAATTGATTTTTACATAATTCTTTTCAAAGTCTGCCCATTTTAAATTGGCTTTCGGTACCACCGTTTGATAACCGAGCCACAACAACAAAGACATCATCAAACCTCCAATCATAAACGGACGCATATAACGGTTAAAACTTACCCCGCTACTTAGTATGGCAATCACCTCAGAGCGTCCTGCCATTTTAGATGTAAAGAAAATAACTGAGATGAAAATAAAGAGCGGGAAGAGCATGGCCACAATTCTTGGAATAAACCCGAAGTAGTAATCCGTAATAATTCGGCTAGCAGGTAATTTAGATTTTACAAAATCGTCGGTATGTTCACTGATATCTACCACAATAACAATAGCCGTAAAAAGAATAAGGCTAAAGAAAAATGTGGTGAGATATTTTCCCAGAATATATTTATCGAGCTTCTTCATTCAGCATGTAAAAGTACGTGCATTCTCTGATTATGTATTTTGTCCGATGGCATGGGCTACCAACCAACCTGTGGTCCATGCATTTTGAAAATTGTATCCGCCGGTAATGCCATCTACATCAATCACTTCACCTGCAAAAAATAACCCCGGTTGTATTTTACTTTGCATGGTATGCGTATCCAGCTCGGTGAGCGGGATGCCACCGGCTGTTACAAATTCTTCTTTGAATGTGGTTTTACCTTTCATGTTGAGTTCCAAGCCGGTAAGCCAGTTCACCAGCTTGTGCATGACCTTTGCAGGCACATCGGCCCAACGCCACGCTTCGTTTACCCCACATAGTTGTAAGGCCAATTCCCACAAACGGGCTGGTAACTGAAAAGGATTTTTACTGAATATTTTTCGCGATGCCAGGGTTGTTCGATATTCCTGCATTTTTTCAGCAAGTGTTTGTTGATTGTATTCAGGTAACCATTGAACAATAACCGTGAAGTGATAATTCATTTCGTGTAACATGCGTGCGGCAAAGGCGGAGAGTTTTAATACTGCCGGTCCGCTTAAACCCCAGTGCGTTATCAGTACAGCACCGTGCTGTTGCCATTTAGTACCTTTTAATTTCACGTTGGCCTGCACAGCAATCCCCATGAGTGCATTCAACGGATGGGTGGGCATGTTAAAAGTGAATAATGAAGGTACGGGCGGCACTATGGTATGCCCTGTTTCTTTAAGCCAATCGTATGCAATTGTTTTTGGGAATCCTCCCGTAGCAATACACACTGCGTTGGCCTCTATGGTTTTTTTTTGTGACAGCCCAATCAGCCAATGTGCATTTTGTTTGCGAATATATTCAACCCCACACAACAGCCGAACATCTACCTGATATTTAGATGCTTCCTGCAACAGGCAGTCGATAATGGTTTGAGAATGATCTGTTACGGGGAACATCCTTCCATCCGCTTCTGCTTTCAAATCTACACCCCGTTCACGGAACCATTCTATGGTATCCGTCGGACCAAAATGATGAAATGCTTTTTTAAGAAATGCCTCGCCGCGAGGATAACCCTTAGCCATAGACGAAATACTTTCTGCATGGTGGGTTACATTACACCGGCCACCGCCACTCACTTTTACCTTTGAAAGTACGCGTGCTGATTTTTCCAAAATAATCACCTTCCAACCGGGGTGAAGCCTTGCCGCATTCACTGCACAAAAAAAACCGGCTGCTCCTCCGCCTATGACAACCAGCTTCATTTGTTTTTCCATGAACTGCACAGGTTGAGTTTATGCTGACACTTCGGTGTATGTCCAAACTTTTAAATTAGGGTTCGCGGCTTCCGCTTGTTCTACCGGATCGAAAGAAGAAAGGATATCTGCTGTTTTACCGGGTCGGATACAAATATCGTGTTCAAAATGCGCAGAAACTTTTCCATCCTTGGTGCGTATTGTCCATCCGTCGTCTTCAGTGAAAACGTCTTTTACACCCAGGTTAATCATGGGTTCAATGGCCAGAACCATCCCGGGTTTTAATTTGGGGCCCGTTCCTTTTTTTCCGTAGTTCGGCACTTGAGGATCTTCATGCATACTTCTTCCCAGGCCATGTCCCACCAATTCCCGCACCACACCGTATCCGTATTTTTTCTCTGTGTATTCCTGAATGGCATGGGCGATATCGCCAATACGATTCCCCACCACTGCTTTTTCAATTCCCTTGTATAACGACTCTTTGGTAACTTTCAACAGTTTCAGTACATCCTCTTCCACATCACCTAACGCAAACGTATAAGCGCTGTCTCCATGAAATCCGTTCATATACGCCCCGATATCAACGGATACCACATCACCTTCTTTCAAGGGAGTATTATTGGGAAATCCATGCACCACAGCATCGTTTACTGAGATGCAGGTTGCAAAAGGGTAACCGTGGTAATTTTTAAAAGAAGGTGTTGCTCCGTGGTCTTTTAAAAATGATTCTGCCAGGGTATTGAGTTGCAGGGTGGTAACCCCGGGCTTCAACGCGGCGGCTATCACTGCCTGAGTTTGCCCAACGAGCAAACAACTTTTTCGCATGATTTCAATCTCTTCCGCTGTTTTGTATATAATCATATTGCAAAAATAAAACAAACCCCGGCCACTACGGCCAGGGTTCTATGTAAGTTTCGTTATATTTTTTGTTATGGTGTAGCCATTGCCTGACGGCCCTGGATTCTGCCACCGCTCATCAAACCATCGTACTGACGCATCAGTAGTTGGGTTTCAATTTGCTGCAGGGTATCTAAAATTACACCTACCATAATCAGCAATGAAGTTCCGCCATAGAAGGTTGAAAAGTTTTGCGACATTCCAAACACTACCTCAATGATACCGGGAAGGATACCTACGAATGCCAGTAAAATAGCTCCCGGCAATGTAATACGGTCCATGATGGTACCGATATAATCGGCTGTAGGTTGCCCCGGCTTAACACCCGGAATAAATCCGTTGTTGCGTTTTAGTTCATCCGACATTTGTTTCGGATTAAATATCAATGCCGTATACAAGAAGGTGAAAGCGATTACACATACAGAGTAAATAATCATGTACACCACATTGGTGTGGTCAGTAAAGTAACGTGCCCAACCTTCGCTGGTAAATCCTGAAAATATAGTTGGAAGGAACAGGATGGCCTGTGCAAAGATGATTGGCATAACACCTGCCGCGTTTACTTTCAATGGCAGGAAGTTTCTTGCACCACCCAACTGACGGTTTCCAACAATTTGCTTTGCATAGTTTACCGGTACTTTTCGTGTACCCTGCACCAGCATCACCAATCCCATGATGACAACGATGAGTAAAATCAATTCAATCAACAGCACCAACAATCCACCGGCGCCGCTGGTTACGCGTGATCCCCACTCCTGTCCGAATGCTTCCGGAAGGCGGGCCAGGATTCCGACCATGATAATTAAAGAGGTTCCGTTTCCTAAACCTTTATCAGTAATTTTTTCACCCAACCACATCACAAACAAGGTACCTACGGTTAACAGCACCACGGTAGAAACCCAGAAGAAAGATGAATACGCTTCGATAAGGGCTGCTTCATTGGCAGGGCTTTTCAGGTAACCGATGTAAGCCGCGGCCTGAAAGGCTGTAACGATTACCGTCAGGTAACGGGTCCATTGGTTGATCAACTTCCTTCCACTTTCTCCTTCTTTCTGAATCTTCGCCATCTGAGGTACCAGAATGGTCACCAGCTGCATAAAGATAGAGGCAGAAATGTAGGGCATAATACCCAATGCGAATATGGAGGCCTTGGAGAAGGCACCTCCTACGAAAGCATCCAGTAAGCCCAGCATACCGGATTCTGTACTTTGAGATAAGTTATCTAACTGATTGGGGTCGATACCGGGCAGCACAATAAATGAACCTAAGCGGTAAATGAACAACAACGCTAATGTGAAAAGAATTTTCTTACGCAGTTCTTCAATACTCCAGATATTTTTGAGTGTTGTTATGAGCTTCTTCACAGATTGTAAACTATTTTAACGTTTTGGCGGTAAGTAAAAAAAACACCTTTTTGGGAGGTGTTCGCAAATATCGGGTATTTTATTTAACTATTTCCAAAGTTCCGCCCGCTGCTTCGATAGCGGTTTTGGCTGATGCGCTGGCAGCGTGTACTTTGAAAGTGAATTTCCCTTTGATTTCGCCTTTACCCAGCACTTTTATTACATCTGTTTGGCTGATTAAGCCATTGATATAAAGGTTCTGAGGAGTAAATTCGGTGATACCGTATTTTTCAGCATAATGGTCGAACTGACCCAGGTTGAACACTTTAAACTCAACACGGTTTGGATTTTTAAATCCGCGCTTAGGGATACGGCGCTGGATAGGCATCTGACCACCTTCGTGTGCTTTCTTGCTTTTGTAACCTGCACGGCTTTGTCCGCCCTTATTACCTTTTGTAGATGTACCGCCTTTACCGCTGGCTTCACCGCGGCCTAAACGCTTTGTTTTGTGGGTTGAACCTTCTGCAGGTTTCAGTGAATGTAATTTCATTGCTTTTATTTTAAACTTGCGCCCCGAAAGCATCGGGGCTCGCATGATGAATATACCGGTTGTGTGTTCCGGTTAGGAAAATCCTGATTAAATTTCTTCTACTTTCACCAGGTGGTTTACCTTGGTGATCATACCCTGAATTTGCGGAGTAGCTTCTACTTCCACAGAGGCATTCATTTTTTTAAGTCCTAGTGCGAGCATCGTGCGCTTTTGGCGCTCTGATCTGTCGATGACACTTTTCACTTGGGTTATTCTGATCTTTTTCATTGTACTTGCTTTTACAGTGGCCTGTTAACTAATAACGTTGATGAAATTATCCGTTGAACACACGCTTCAGTGAGCGGTTGCGCACCTTAGATACTTCAATGGGTTCTCTTAAAGAAGCCAGTGCTTTGATGGTAGCTTTTACCACGTTATGCGGATTGGCAGAACCCAGGTTCTTTGTCAATACGTCGGTAATTCCGGCTGATTCCAACACAGCGCGCATGCTACCTCCGGCGATTACACCCGTACCGTGGGCAGCTGGCTTAATCAGCACCTTAGCGGCACCGGCTTTACTGCTTTGATCGTGAGGAATGGTTCCGTGGCGCAGTGGAATTTTGATGAGGTTCTTTTTTGCATCCTCAATGCCTTTGGTGATGGCTTCCTGCACTTCCTTGGCCTTACCCAAACCGTGACCTACCACACCGGCTTCATTTCCTACTACCACCAGCGCAGAGAAACTGAAAGCGCGGCCACCCTTAGTGGTTTTTACCACACGGTTGATAGCTACAACTTTTTCCTTTAATTCCAGATCTCCTGCTTTGATTTTATTGCTTAATACGTTTGACATGTATATCTGATTAAAATATAAATAGATTAAAACTCCAGACCACCTTCGCGGGCACCTTCTGCTACCGCTTTTACACGGCCATGGTATATGTATCCGCTACGATCGAACACCACTTTTTTAATTCCGAGTTCCCCGGCTTTACGTGCAATAGCCGCACCAACCATTTTGCTCGTTTCCACTTTAGGTCCTTTTTGAGCAGCGATATCCTTTTCGCGTGAAGATGCAGCGGCCAGTGTAGTACCGGTGTTGTCATCAATCAGTTGAACATAAATATCGGTATTGCTTCTAAATACGCTCAGGCGTGGTTTTACAGCAGAGCCGGATACCTTCTTGCGAATCCGGTAGCGAATTTTCTGCCTTGCTGATGTTTTGTTGTTCATTGTTCTTTATTTAACGTTCCTGATGCTGCCAGGAACAAATGAATTCAAATTAATGATGATTATTTACCTGCTGATTTACCGGCTTTTCTTCTCAACACTTCACCTACAAACTTCACCCCTTTACCTTTGTATGGTTCAGGCTTACGCAGGCTACGGATTTTAGCGCATACCTGGCCCAACAGTTGGTTGTCGGAACCGCTCAGGGTTATAATCGGGTTCTTTCCTTTCTCAGTAATGGTTTCTACTTTCAGTTCCTTCGGTACATCAAAGATGATGTTGTGAGAATACCCCAGAGCGAGATCCAATACGTTGCCTTGGTTAGCGGCTTTATAACCCACACCCACCAATTCAAGTTGCTTGGTAAATCCGTCGGTAACACCCTTTACCATGTTGCCAATCAGTGCGCGGTACAAACCATGCATGGCGCGGTGGCGAATCTGATCCGTTGGGCGATTCACTTCCAGTACATTGTCTTTAACTTCCATTTTGATATCACGATCAATCTGTTGTTTCAGTTCTCCTTTCGGACCTTTCACTGTAACCAGATTATCTTTACCCACGGTGATAGTAACACCGGATGGAATTTCAACAGGTTTTCTTCCTATACGACTCATAGTATTTGTTTTATAAACTCCTTTAAACCGGTCAGCTTAGTATAGTCTCAGCTTAATGTATTCAAAGGAATGATGAATTAGAATATGTTGCACAATACCTCACCCCCTACGTTCATGGCTTTGGCTTCCTTATCGGTCATTACCCCTTTAGACGTAGAGATGATGGCTACGCCTAAACCATTTTTCACGCGCTTAAAATCTTCCGGTTTAGAATATGTTCTCAAACCCGGACGACTTACCCTTTCAAGGCTGCGGATGACAGGCAATTTGGTAGCTGGATCGTACTTCAACGCTATTTTAATAACACCTTGTTTGCTATCATCTTCAAACTTGTACTTCAGGATATACCCTTTATCGTACAGGATTTCTGTGATGCGTTTTTTAAGGTTGCTGGCCGGAATCTCCACAATTCTGTGGTTAGCCATTTGCGCGTTGCGAATCCTGGTTAAATAATCTGCTATTGGATCAGTTACCATTGTTATTTCAATTAAATGATTTGTGTTTTTGTTTCACTTTCAGGTGCTCCCTGATATTACCAACTGGCTTTTTTAACGCCCGGAATTTTACCTTGTAATGCCATGTCACGGAACATCACACGACTTAGTCCGAAGTGGCGCATATAGCCTTTAGGTCTGCCTGTTAACTGACAGCGGTTTTTAAGGCGAACCGGTGAAGCATTTTTTGGAAGTGCGTCCAATGCTGCGTAGTCACCTTCTTTTTTAAGGGCAGCTCTTTTCTCAGCGTACTGAGCTACCATTCTCGCTCTTTTTACCTGCCTGGCTTCAATTGATTTCTTTGCCATATTATTCTTTTCAGATTATGATTTATTGATGTTTTTGAACGGCATTCCCAATTCTTTCAGCAACTCGTAAGCTTCTTCGTTGGTTTTTGCAGTGGTAACAAAAGTGATATCCATACCGGTAATTTTGTTCACCTTATCGATGTCAATTTCCGGGAAGATGATTTGCTCGGTTACACCCAGGGTGTAGTTTCCGCGGCCGTCAAATGATTTATCATTGATTCCTTTAAAATCGCGTACGCGTGGCAGTGATACAGAGATCAGTCTGTCGAGAAACTCATACATCTTCACACCACGTAAAGTAACGCGTGCTCCGATAGGCATTTGCTTACGCAATTTAAAGTTCGAGATATCCTTTTTAGATACGGTGGAAACTGCGCGCTGACCGGTGATGGTGGTTAACTCATCAACAGCTACGTCAATCAGTTTCTTATCAGCTACAGCGCCGTTAACGCCTCTATTCAAACAGATTTTTGTAAGCCTGGGGGCCTGCATCACTGTTTTATAGCTAAACTTCTTCATTAAAGCAGGTACAACTTCATTTTTGTACTTGTCTGCTAATCGCGGAGTGTGGATTGTAGTATTCATTATTTAATTACCTCCCCTGATTTTTTTGCGGTTCTGATTAATTTTCCGTTCTCACGGCTACGGCTCACCTTTGTTGGGCCGCCGGTTTTAGCATCCCAAAGCATTACATTGCTGATTGCGATAGGTGCTTCAGTTTTCACGATACCACCTTTGGTGTTCTGTGCGGTGGGTTTAGTATGCTTGGTTACGATGTTTACACCTTCTACCAATACCCTGGCTTTTTCAGGTAACACCTCCAACACTTTACGGGGCTTTTTCAAATCTTTATCTTCACCGGTGATAACCACCACGGTGTCGCCCTTTTTGATGTTGAATTTTGGTTTAAATCTTGTACTCATTGTTATTTGCTTTAGTATGCCGGCATTGCCGGGAACTGGTTAATGCTTTTCTTTTAGCTGCTGAAATTATAACACTTCAGGAGCGAGTGAAATGATTTTCATGTAGCCTTTGTCTCTCAACTCACGGGCTACTGGTCCGAAAATACGTGTACCTCTTGGCTCGTCGGCGTTGTTCAACAGAACAACTGCGTTATCATCGAATCGGATATAAGATCCGTCTTTACGACGCAGTTTGTTCACGGTACGTACAATCACCGCTTTGCTTACGGTTCCTTTTTTGATACCGCCAGCAGGCATGGCGTCTTTAACGGTCACCACAATTTTATCACCGATTTTAGCATAGTCCTGGCCACTGTTACCCAGTACCCGGATACAGAGCACCTCTTTGGCACCGCTGTTATCTGCAACATTTAGTCTGCTTTCTTGCTGAATCATTTCTTTATCTTTTGTAGTACCAAGTATGTTTTACTCAGCACTTAGTACTTAATTTTATTTCACTTTTTCAACGATCTCCACCAATCTCCAGCGTTTTGTTTTGCTGAGCGGGCGGGTTTCCATGATTTTTACCAGGTCGCCAATGCTGCATTCGTTCTTTTCATCGTGCGCATGAAAACTGGTTGTTTTCTTAAGGAATTTACCGTACAGGGGATGTTTGATTTTACGTTCAACCCTCACAGTGATGGTCTTATCCATTTTGTTGCTGGATACGATACCCACTCTGGTCTTCCTTAAATTCCTTTCAACGGTTTGTGTTGTTGTTGCTTCCATTGTTTACTATTTTACCGGATTATGCTCCGATTTGCACTTTCCTTAATTGTGTTTTCAGGCGGGCGATATCTTTTCTCAGCATGCGGATGCTTTGAGGATTTTCGAGTGGTGAAATGGCATGCGCAAAAGATAATTTCTTCAGGCGCTGTTCATCTTCACGGATTTTTGCAGCCAGATCGGCTTCACTCATCCCGGCTAAACTTTGATTAAAATCTGATTTCTTTGACATTATATTCAGTTTGATCGTTCTGTTGGATTGGCTTACGCTTGATAATCGCGGCTTACCACAAATTTGGTTAAGATGGGCAGTTTTTGTGCTGCCAGTTCAAAGGCCTCTTTGGCAACCTGCTCCGGTACACCATCCGCTTCAAATATGATACGCCCCGGTTGTACAATAGCAGCCCATCCTTCCGGGTTACCTTTACCTTTACCCATCCTCACTTCAGCAGGCTTAGCCGTGATAGGCTTATCGGGGAATACACGAATCCATACATTCCCTTCCCTTTTCATGTGACGCGTCATTGCCTGACGGGCACTTTCTATTTGACGGTTTGTAAGCCAAACACTATCCAAGGCTTTTAATCCAAACGTTCCGAAAGCCAGGGTTGCACCTCTTTTGGTATCTCCCTTCATTCTGCCTTTCTGCGTTTTCCTGTGCTTGGTTCTTTTCGGTGATAACATCTCTGCTTATTTTAAATTGCTTTATGCTTGTTGTTTTCTTTTACTACAGGTGACAATTATTTTCTGCCTCCTGAACGGCCTCCGCCGCCTCTTCTGTCATCGCGACGGTCAGGTCTGCGATCTCCTCTGTCGAATCCGGCCGGTGAAGGACGATCCCCTTCTTTACCACCTGCAATCAGGTTAGGATTCAAATCTCTCTTCCCTAAAACCTCTCCTTTACAAATCCATACCTTGATACCGATTTTTCCGTAAACGGTTAATGCAAATACATTCGCATAATCGATATCCATACGCAGGGTATGCAATGGGGTACGACCTTGTTTGATTTCTTCGCTACGGGCAATTTCAGCTCCACCTAAACGGCCACCTACTTTTACCTTGATACCTTCTGCACCCATGCGCAGAGCAGATGCGATGGCCATTTTGATGGCACGCTTGTAATTGATCCTGTTCTCCAGCTGGCGGGCGATGGTATCTGCCACGATGTTGGCATCCAGTTCCGGGCGACGGATTTCCAGGATGTTGATTTGCACATCATCGTTCCCACACAGTTTCTTCAACTCTTCCTTGATACGGTCAACCTCTCCACCACCTTTACCGATGATGATACCCGGCTTGCTGGTGTGAATGGTTACGATCAATTTATTCAATGTACGCTCGATTACAATCTTTGCGATTCCTCCTTTGTTGATACGAGCATTCAGGTACGTCCTGATTTTATCGTCCTCAATCAATTTGGTTGCATAATCTTTCTTACTAGCATACCAGTTACTGTCCCAGCCCCTGATGATGCCTAATCTTGCGCCAATTGGATTCGTTTTCTGACCCATATTTTTGATTTAGCCTTTCCGCCTCAGCGAAAAGATTGTTTGATTTCGTTTACTTGGTTGCTGTTTTTTTTGCTTTTTTGGATGTTACATTTTCTCCTGCCATATCCACTACCACGGTTACATGGTTACTGCGCTTTCTCACACGGTATCCTCTTCCCTGGGGAGCCGGACGCATACGCTTGATTACCCTTGCTCCGTCCACCATAATGGTTTTCACCACCAGGCCCTGCTCATCGGCTCCTTCGTTCTTTTGCTTCCAGTTGTTGATGGCAGAAAGTACCAGCTTTCTTAAAGGAACGGCCGGATGCTTGGGGTTGTGATCAAGAATAGCCAATGCCTTCTCAATTTCCATTCCGCGAATCAGATCAGCCAGTAACCTCATCTTACGGGGAGAGGTTGGATAATTATTCAATTTTGCTACTGCTTCCATTGTATCTGTTTTGAACTTCCGGTATGAGCCGGAAACCGATTTAATTATTTTTTATTTGCGTGGCCCCTGAAATTTCTGGTTGGAGCAAATTCACCCAGTTTATGTCCTACCATAAATTCTGTTACATACACCGGAATAAATTTATTTCCGTTGTGAACCGCAAAGGTGTGTCCTACGAAATCCGGAGAAATAGTACTCCTGCGACTCCAGGTTTTAATCACTCCTCTCTTCAACTTTCCATCATTCATCGCAAAAATCTTTTTCTCCAGATGAGATGCGATGTAAGGACCTTTTTTTAATGAACGAGCCATATTGTGTTTGTTTGTTTATTTCCGCGCCTGAGGCGGGTATTTTAACAATGTTTGTTTTTACTTATTCGGTAATTTTTTTCCGTTGCGACGGCTGATGATCAGTTTATCTGAACCTTTACCTCTTGTACGGGTAATTTCACCCTTAGCGTATTTACCGGAACGGCTGCGTGGATGACCACCGGAAGCACGCCCTTCACCACCACCCATTGGGTGATCCACCGGGTTCATCGCTACGGCACGTGTGCGCGGACGAATACCTTTCCAACGGTTGCGGCCCGCTTTACCCATGCTCTGCAAACTGTGGTCGCCATTGCTGGTTACACCCACGGTAGCATAGCAATTGATCAACACCTTGCGCAATTCACCGCTAGGCATTTTTAATACCGCGTATTTTTCTTCCTTATTGCTCAACTGAGCAGATGTACCGGCGCTTCTCACCAGAATACCACCCTGACCGGGCTGCATTTCAATGTTGTGCACATTGGTACCCAAAGGCATGTTTTTCAATTTCAGTGCATTACCCAATTCCGGGGCCACTGCATCACCGCTGATAACGGTTTGGCCTACCTGTAAACCCTGAGGTGCCAGGATGTAACGCTTCTCACCATCAGCATATGCCAGCAAAGCGATGAAAGCAGTACGGTTAGGATCGTACTCAATGGTTTTAACTACAGCAGGTACATCTTTCTTATCACGCTTAAAATCAACGATGCGGTACATGGTTTTGTTACCACCACCTTTGTAACGCATAGAGCGACGGCCCTGTGAGTTTCTTCCTGCTACACTCTTTTGCTTCTCCAACAAACTTTTTTCAGGCACGTTGGTTGTAACCTCCGTGTATGCGTTACCGATTCTCCATCGGGTTCCTGCGGTTGTTGGTTTGTATTTTCTTAATGCCATTTTTAATTTCTTTTTTTATTTGTCAAAACTTTGCGGTGCTGACCACCATTCATTTACTTAATTATGCGCCGCTGTACAGGTCAATGGTTTCCCCTTCAACAACAGTTACCAAAGCTTTTTTCTTGGCAGGCTTGCGACCGGTAACAAATCCGGCTTTGGTATATTTTGATTTCAGTTTAGAAGGCATCACCCAGGTGTTTACACTTTCTACCTGAACGCCGTAGAATGTTTCTACCGCTTTCTTAATCTCCAGTTTATTGGCCTTACGGTCAACCACAAAAGTGTAGCGGTTAGACTTCTCAGAAAACTTGTTGGCTTTCTCAGACAAAACAGGCTTTATTAAAACATCAGACAGTTTCATGATTTACAATTTCAGTTTTTATTGATTTACGCTTCAGCTGTTTCAGTTTCTGTAAACAGTTTGGCAGCGCTTTCCGACAATACCAGTACGTTGGCATCCAGGA
>JAHBTM010000020.1 GCA_019638635.1 Ferruginibacter sp.
ATTCCATTAATCCCGGGGCCATCGCTCATTTTGCCTGTTTGAATTAAAAAATAGTGCTCTGTAAATAGGTGGTAAGGTATCAGTGGATTTTTACATTCTAAATCATTTTTATGTTTTGGGTACGATATCCAGTTTTTCAGAAAAATATCATACAAAAAAGCAGGGAACCCATATTTCGGTCTGCATTGATTGAGGCATGCACCACCTTAGATACCGAGGTGCTGCATCAGTATTTCAACCGGTGTGCACCCCATAAAATTCGTGAAGCGCTGGTGCGGCTGAGTGATTTTTTTGATTATCTGTGGAAGTTGCATCCCGAAGATTGGTGGGTACGGCCAGTACATAGGAAAAATGGAGCCGGGGATCAATCCCATACATTGCATTTTGAAGTATATGCCGGCAACCAGTCGGTACCGTATGCGCATTTCAGCATTTCATACCAATATAATTTTAGTGGACAATTCGATGATTTGTTCATCAGTCATTATTTTATTTTATCCGACACCTTGCTGATGCAAAATGAACCATTGATTTCGATGGGATAAATTCAATTCGATTGATCTTTGCGGTTTGATTAATTTTGAATACTCAAAACAACACCGCGATGCAGCTTCATACCTCAGGGACGTATCAAAGTATTATCAGACTGATGTTCCTCAACTTGGCTTTTTTGATAAGCGGTAAGGTGTTTGCGCAATCAGATAATCCTTTTGAACAAGGTATAGAATATATTCAACGGTCTATGAACCACAAGGCCGATTCTGTGTTTTCTTTGGTTTTACGAAACGAAAAAGATTCCGAGGTACGGTCGATGGCTTTTCGGTACAGGGGAATGGCCAGGGAGGCATTAGGCAGATACAGTTTAGCAGTGTCTGATTATAACCAGGCCATTGCATTAGATGCAAATGATATTGAATTATATGTGCTACGAGGGAAAGCGTTTATGCTTCAGGGTGAGGTTGCCCAAGCGGAGAAAGATTTTCAGTTTGTGATTCAAAAAGACAAGAAAGGCCCCGATGGGCGGCAGGCGCTGGAATTCCTTGCCGATGTATCTATGGATGAAGGCCAGTTTGAACAGGCGGTACAATATTACACCCGGTTGATACAGCTTGAACCCAAAAAAGGGAAGTATTTTTATATGCGCGCTATGGCCCGATTAAAATGGATGGAAACCCGGCCGGATTATAAAACCCTTGCATCGAACAAACAGGCAGCCTGCAAAGACATTTCCAAATCACTTCAGTTAGGGTACACCTACGCCCAAGAATTGCAGCAGGAATATTGTGGCGATTGATATTTACATGTTGTTCTTTACGATTTCCATACTGCTTAGCATCAGAATTTTTTAATTTTCAGACATAAAAAAAGTAATTCTACATGTTGTGGCTGCACTACAATAATTTAAATGATTATTCCGTAACGATTCAGTAATGATTCCTTTACATAGCAGGAGGAACTTCATGGTATGATTAGTGCCATTCCACATCCCTTCCATGTTGAGCGGTTACAAGTTTCACCCAAAAATATCAGGCGTCGTAATCGAATAAAATGGAAGCTGCTCACCAGCCTAGCCCATTACATAATACTGATTCGACTTTCAGCATTTAAGTCATTCCTAACCATATTCAGATAAACTTTTTTGAATGAAAAATCCCAAAAGGAAAGTGGATATTCTTGTAATCAGTGATGTACACTTAGGTACGTACGGGTGCAGGGCTAAAGAGTTGTTACATTATCTAAAATCTGTAAAACCAGGTAAGGTTATATTAAATGGAGATATTGTAGATGTGTGGCAATTCAGTAAAAGGTTCTGGCCCAATAGCCATATGAAAGTGGTTAAGCATATTCTGAGTTGGATATCTAAGGGTATTCCGGTGTATTACATTACCGGAAATCATGATGAAATGATGCGGAAGTTTGCAGGGACACGATTTGGTTCTATGCAAATCGTGAATCAGCTTGTACTTACCTTACCAGAGGGCAAGCAAGCCTGGTTTTTCCACGGAGATGTGTTTGATATTACCATGAAACATGCCCGCTGGTTAGTGAGAGCCGGCGCTATTGGTTATGATGCACTGATTATGTTGAACAGTTTGATGAATTACATCAGTGAACGCGTGTTGCGCCGTGGCAGAATTTCTTTATCAAAGCGGATTAAACAAAGTGTCAAACATGCCGTAAGCTATTTGAATCAGTTTGAAACCTCCGCAGCGGAGATGGGTATTATGAACGGCTACGATTATATTATTTGCGGACATATTCATCAACCGCAACAAAAGAAAATGATTGTTGGCAATCAGGAAATCACCTATTTGAATTCCGGTGATTGGATTGAACATTGTTCTGCATTAGAATACAAGAATGGTGAATGGCAGGTCTATCTTTTCAGTGCATCAGACCGAGAGGCGATGCATGCCGGGAATGATATAGATACACTACCGCAGAACTCGGCATTGTATCTGAGTTTGATAAAGGAATTTAAAATCAAAAGCGTATGAGAATTTTGTATGCCATTCAGGGAACAGGTAATGGACACATTTGCAGGGCTATGGAAATAGTGCCATTGTTAAAGAAACACTTCGATGTGGATGTATTGATTAGTGGCACTGAATCGGATGTGGAACTACCATTTGAGGTGCAGTTTAGGTTTCATGGATTAAGTTTTGTTTTTGGCAAGAAAGGTGGAATCAATCTGCTGAAAACATACAAAAAAAGTCGGGTTGGCAAATTACTGAAAGAGATCCAACAACTGGATGTTGGCAAGTATAATTTAGTAATCAATGATTTTGAACCGGTGTCTTCGTGGGCATGTTATTTAAAAGGGGTTCCCTGTGTGGCATTAAGCCATCAGGCAGCAGTGCTGCACCCATTAGCGCCACGCCCTTTGAAGAACGATTTACTTGGCCGGTCCGTTTTAAAACATTATGCTCCCGCTTCTGCGGTGTATGGATTCCATTTCCAGCCTTATGGTAATGAAATATTTACACCAGTCATCCGTTCAGCCGTGAGAAATCAACCCGTGGAGCAACAGCATCATTTTACAGTATATCTGCCGGCATACAGTGATGAAAACATAATTAAAATGTTGAATCATTTTCCTAACAGTCAGTGGCAGGTGTTCTCCAAACACAGTAACCGGGAATATAAAAGTGGTCATGTGGAAGTAATTCCTATAAACAATGAAAGGTTTGTACGAAGCATGGCAAGTAGCCGGGGCGTAGTTTGTGGTGCTGGCTTTGAAACACCGGCAGAGGCATTGTTTTTACAAAAGAAATTGTTGGTCATTCCGATGCGCGGTCAGTTTGAACAGCAGTGCAATGCTGCAGCGCTTCGTCAGATGGGGGTTCAGGTAATGAAGAAGTTTACTAAAAAGCATTTAGGGTTGCTTTCGGTATGGATTGAATCAAATGATGTAATTGCTATTAATTATCCGGATCACATAGAAGAGATACTTACAGATATAGTTTCAAAACATGCGATGGTTGAATCCCCATTGAAGAAAATTAAAGAGCGAAAAAGTCAGGTTGATTCATCTCGATTTAAGAAATTTCAACTGAAAAGGATTCTGAAAGAAATTTAATAATTGCTGCAATGAACCGGTATGACGAAGTTGATTTTGCATGGGGGGTTTCCACTGCAGCATATCAAACAGAAGGGGCCTATGTAAAGGATGGGAAAGGGTTGTCTATTTGGGATGCCTTTACAGGAACCCGTGGAAAAATTCGAAGCGGACAACACGCACGGGTTGCCTGCGATTTCTATCATCGATACGCACAAGATATATCCATCTTGAAAGTGCTGGGTATTCCACATTTTCGTTTTTCAATTTCTTGGAGTAGGATACTTCCAGAAGGTACCGGAACGGTGAATTGGAAAGGAATTGCATTTTACCATAAGGTGATTGATTATTGTCTTGAACTGGGTATTACGCCCTGGATTACCCTGTATCACTGGGATTTGCCATTGGCACTAGAAAAAAAAGGAGGATGGGCAAACAGAGACATCATACATTGGTTTGAAGAATATGTTACCCTTTGTATGCGTACATATGGTTCGAAAGTAAAACACTGGATAGTGATGAATGAACCTATGGCATTTACCGGTGCCGGATATTTTTTAGGACTGCATGCTCCGGGTAAACGAGGGTTGAAATATTTTTTGCCGGCCATGCATCACGCGGCATTGTCACAGGCTGCAGGTATCCGGTGCATTCAATCCTTTTGGAGTGATGCGCACTTAGGAACTACTTTTTCTGCCTCCTGGGTAGAGCCACATACCGATCGCGACAAAGACATTCAGGCAGCCATGCGGGTTGATGCGTTACTGAACAGGGCTTTCATTGAACCACTCATGGGGCTGGGTTATCCATTGGGTACTTTACCTTTTCTTCAACGTCTTGAAACATATGTAAAAGATGGGGATGAGACGGCATTGGCAGCACCGGTTGATTTTGTCGGACTACAAATCTATACCCGTGAGCTCGTACGATATAACTGGCTTACTCCATTTATTCAGGCTAGCCTTGTTCCCGCTCCAAAAAGAAATGTACCGCTTACGTCTATGCAATGGGAGGTATATCCTCAATCTATATACAAAATGTTGCATCAGTTTAATCGGTATGTTGGTGTACGATCTATAATTGTAACTGAAAATGGTGCAGCATTTCCGGATACTATACATAATGGTAAGGTAGCGGATTATGAAAGATGTCAATTTATTGAAGAGTATACGGAGCAAGTTATGCGAGCCAGAATGGAAGGTGTTCCGGTGAATGGATATTTTGTATGGACGCTAACGGATAACTTTGAATGGGCCGAAGGCTATCACCCCCGTTTTGGTTTGGTTCATGTTGATTTTGACACACAAACCAGAACCATCAAACAATCCGGTTATGCGTATAGCAACCTGATTCGTCGTTATGCACTCGGAGAAACCAGTCTTGCCGGTGAACAATCAAAGTAATTACTTACATAAACCCAGAATAGTTGCGCATCGAAATACTAAAAATATTAGTATATTTGTTTGGATAAACCATCAGGTGCCACGGATTATAGGTCATATAGATTTAGACTGTTTTTTTGTTTCTGTAGAATGTTTGAAACAGCCTCATTTAAAGGGGAAGCCCATTATAGTGGGAGGAACATCACAAAGAGGCGTGGTTTCTGCATGTAGTTATGAAGCGCGAAAATTTGGGGTTCATTCCGCCATGCCTATGGTACAGGCCATGCGGTTGTGTCCGGATGCAATCATTGTAAAAGGTGCTCACCAGGAGTATGGGTATTATTCCGCCTTGGTAACGGATATCATTCGGGATCAGGTGCCGGTTTTTGAAAAAGCATCTATTGATGAGTTTTATATTGACCTGACCGGAATGGATAAATATTTCGGATGTGCAGCGTTGGGGAGGCAGTTAAAACAAAAAATTGTACAGGAAACCGGATTGCCCCTTTCATATGGTATGGGCACGAGCCGGATGATTAGCAAACTCGCAGCCAATGAGGCCAAACCCAATGGCTATCTGGAAGTGTTACCCGGAACCGAGTGCGATTTTCTTTGGAAGTTACCAGTTGAGAAGATGCACATGATTGGAAACAAAACCACACAGGTTTTGCATTACATGGGTATTCGCACTTTGGGTGCGCTGGCAGCTACACCGGTAGAACTCCTGGAGGAAAGGATGGGAAAAACCGGACGGATATTGTGGGAGCGGGCCCATGGAATAGACAACAGCGAAGTGGTTCCGTATCGTGAACAAAAGAGCATCAGCAAGGAAGAAACATATATGGAAGATACCGTTGATGTGGAGTTTTTGCAAAGCCGGTTGGTAGGGCTCACAGAAAGGGTTTGTTTTGAATTGCGTCAGTTGAAGCGGCACGCCGCTACCTTAACACTCAAATTGAGGTATAGTAATTTTGAAACGTTCAGCAGACAAATAACCCTGCAACCCACAATGGCTGACCATATCCTCATCCCGCAGGTAAAAAAAATATTTTTGTCGATGTATGATCCTAAAAGAAAGGTGCGCCTGATTGGAGTGAGGTTGAGTCAGCTCACCGATGCATGCATTCAGGGAGATTTGTTTCAGTCATCCGATCAACAGCAGAAGCTGTATCACGCTATTGACCAGGTGCGTGACACCTTTGGAAAGCATATCATACAAAGTGCAGGCGGGCATCTCCTTAAACCAAAGAACCTGTAATACGCATTTTGCCAAGAGATATGAATACAAAGCTGTATATATCAACAATTTATAATTTTGAAGTTGGATGGAGGTGTTATCCGAACCTGTGCGGATAGCCTGTTTTCGATAAAAATGTCTCGAAAATGTATTGATTTCAGAAGAATCCTCTTACTTTTGCACCCCCAAATAGTTCTTTAAGGATTATGAGATTGGGAGTTGTGGTATAATGCCGCAACGCTATCACCAAAAAAAAGTTACAATGGCAAAAGAAATTACCGGCTATGTGAAACTCCAATGTAAAGGAGGACAAGCCAATCCGGCACCGCCTATCGGCCCGGCCCTCGGTTCGAAAGGGGTGAACATCATGGAGTTCTGCAAACAATTCAATGCAAGAACCCAGGACAAACCAGGGAAAGTACTTCCTGTGTTGATTACAGTGTACGCTGACAAATCTTTCGATTTCATCATCAAAACGCCGCCGGCTGCTGTGCAGTTAATGGATGCTGCTAAATTAAAAGGCGGCAGCAAGGAGCCTAACCGTGTAAAAGTGGGTAAGGTAACCTGGGCTCAGGTTGAAGAAATTGCAAAAGACAAAATGCCTGACCTGAATGCGTTTACCCTTGAAAGTGCGATGAGCATGGTGGCGGGTACTGCGCGCAGTATGGGTATTACTGTTGAAGGACAAGCCCCATGGGATAAAAACTAATTATCAACCTGAATAATACATTTGACATGATTACCAAGAAAAGAAAAATTGCAAATGCTAAGGTTGATCCCAAAAAGGCTTATACCTTAACGGAAGCTTCAACTTTAGTAAAAGAAGTTAATACAACCAAATTTGATAGTTCTGTAGACCTACACGTGAAATTGGGTGTTGACCCAAAGAAAGCGGATCAGGCCATTCGCGGAACGGTTTCATTACCTCACGGTACCGGTAAAACGAAGAAAGTACTTGTGTTGTGTACACCCGATAAAGAAGCGGAAGCAACAGCTGCCGGTGCTGATTATGTAGGGTTGGATGAGTTCATCACCAAAATTGAAGGGGGTTGGACGGATATTGATGTGATTGTGGCTACTCCTGCCGTGATGCCAAAAATCGGTAAACTCGGTAAAGTACTCGGTCCACGTAACCTGATGCCGAACCCTAAAACCGGAACCGTTACCAATGATGTAGGAACCGCTGTTACCGATTTGAAAGGTGGTAAAATTGCCTTCAAAGTAGATAAAGTGGGTATCATTCACGCTTCTGTGGGCAGGGTAAGTTTTTCTCCGGAAAAAATTGCTGAAAACAGCCAGGAATTCATCAACGCTATCATTAAACTGAAACCAGCTACTTCTAAGGGTACATACCTGAGGGGTGTGAGCATGGCAAGCAGCATGAGTCCGGGTATAATGGTAGATACAAAATCAGTAACTAACTAATCTGGTGCATTACCGGGTACAAAAACATTTGTTATGACAAAACAGGAAAAAAACGAAGTCATCGAGTTACTGAAAGGTAAATTCGAACAGTATAACAACTTCTACATTACAGATACGGAGAGCCTGACTGTAGAGCAGGTAACCAACTTGCGTCGCCATTGCTTCAATAAGAATATTGAAATGAAAGTGGCCAAGAATACGCTCATCCGCAAAGCGCTCGAAAGCATTGATGCTGAAAAGTATTCAGGCGTGTATGATTCCCTGCACAAGGTAACGGCACTGATGTTCAGCGACAATCCGAAAGATCCCGCTTTAATCCTGAGTGGTTTTCGCAAGGAAAGCAACAACACCAAGCCTGAATTGAAAGCAGCGTTCATTAACGGAGATGTATTTGTGGGCGACAATCAACTCAAAGCCTTAACACAAATCAAAACGAAGAACGAATTGATTGGCGAGGTGATTGGATTGTTGCAATCTCCTATACAGCGCGTGATCGGTGCTTTGCAAAACAGGCCCGAGGCTGCGGAAGCTGTAGTAGAAGGTTAATAACGCGCCGCGGTGCGGTTGCATGAAAAGGTATTTTTTTTTAATAACATATCCGCCGGAGTTCCTGTTTAAACGGATCAATGAAGGCGGAAAAAAACAAACACAAAAATGGCAGACGTAAAATCACTGGCAGAAAGCCTGGTAGGCTTAACAGTAAAAGAAGTTCAGGAATTGGCAGAGTTCTTAAAAACAGAATACGGTATTGAACCGGCTGCTGCAGCAGTAGTAGTAGCTGCAGGTGGCGATGGTGGTGGTGCCGCTGCTGAAGAAAAAACTTCTTTCGATGTAATCCTGAAATCAGGTGGTGCTAACAAACTGGCTGTAGTTAAAATCGTTAAAGATTTAACCGGTCTTGGTTTGAAAGAAGCGAAAGATCTGGTAGATGGTGCTCCAAAGCCTGTTAAAGAAGGCGTTGACAAAGCCACTGCTGAAGAACTGAAAGCAAAATTAACTGAGGCTGGCGCTGAGGTTGAAATTGCCTAAGCCTTCTATACAACATAGCTTTAAAGCCGGAGAGCAATCTTCGGCTTTTTCTTTATACAAAACCCCTCCTTTTATTGGTCAATATTTAGAGTTTTGTTGACCATTTTATGGCGTACAATCCGGTGATTCTTATAAAAAATGGCCGCGGTTTAGCAAAAATCTTACCAAAACCTAAAAATTCGACAAAAAATGGGCAATAATTGGTTCGGATTTACTACCTTTGCCCTCCTTTAATTTCGGGTTAGTGGCATTTGTTGTAATAACGTGTGTACGCTACCTGAGTTAAAGCCTCCATTTTAAAAGCTTTTACTACAATATGTCTGCAATCAAATCTACTTCTGACCAGCGTATCAACTTCGGAAAAGTTGAGCTCCTGGCGGAAACCCCCGATTTACTCGGTATCCAGATCCAGTCGTTTAAAGATTTTTTCCAGTTAGAAACCACGCCCGACAAAAGAAATAATGAAGGGTTGTTCCGTGTGTTTAAGGAAAACTTTCCGATTACGGATACACGTAACATTTTTGTGTTGGAATTCCTGGATTACTATGTAGATCCTCCACGCTACACCATTGAAGAGTGTATTGAAAGAGGATTAACCTATGCTGTTCCGCTGAAAGCGAAGCTGCGCCTGAGCTGTAATGATGAAGAGCACGTAGATTTTCAGACCATTGTGCAGGATGTATTCCTGGGCAATATTCCGTACATGACCCCTCGCGGCACTTTCGTTATCAACGGAGCCGAGCGTGTAGTGGTTAGCCAGTTGCACCGTTCACCCGGCGTATTCTTTGGCCAGTCTGTTCACCCGAACGGTACCAAAATTTACTCTGCCCGTGTAATTCCTTTCAAAGGTGCTTGGATGGAATTTGCCACCGATATCAATAACGTCATGTTTGCGTATATCGATCGTAAAAAGAAATTCCCTGTTACTACATTATTGCGTTCTATAGGATATGAAACCGATAAGGACATCCTCGAATTGTTTGGCATGGCCGATGAGGTGAAAGTCGACAAAAAAACGCTGGAAAAAAATATTGGAAAACGCCTCGCTGCCCGTGTACTGCGTACATGGTTTGAAGACTTTGTGGATGAAGATACCGGTGAAGTGGTGTCTATCGAAAGAAATGAAGTTATCCTTGAGCGTGATACCGTGCTGGATGAAGAGAACGTGGCGATGATCCTTGAAATGGAAGTGAAGAGTGTTTTCATTCAGAAAGAAGAGGTGAGCGGTGATTATGCTATTATCTACAACACCCTGAACAAGGATACATCAAATAGTGAACTGGAAGCCGTTCAGCACATCTATAAACAATTGCGCGGAGCTGATGCACCGGATGATGAAACCGCTCGCGGAATCATTGATAAGTTGTTCTTCTCTGATAAGCGTTATGATTTAGGCGAAGTAGGTCGTTACAAAATCAACCGTCGCCTGGGGCTGAATATGCCATTGGATAAAAAAGTACTGACCAAAGACGATATCATTTCCATCATTAAATACCTCGTATTGCTTACCAATGGTAAGAGTGAGGTGGATGATATCGATCACCTGAGTAACCGCCGCGTACGTACAGTAGGTGAACAGTTGTATGCACAATTTGGTGTGGGATTGGCCCGTATGGCTCGTACTATCCGCGAACGCATGAATGTACGCGACAATGAAGTATTCACTCCGGTGGATCTGATCAATGCCCGTACATTATCATCCGTTATCAATTCCTTCTTCGGAACTTCTCAGTTATCGCAGTTCCTTGATCAAACCAACCCGTTGAGTGAGATCACGCATAAGCGTCGTATCTCCGCACTCGGACCCGGCGGTTTGAGCAGAGAGCGTGCAGGCTTTGAAGTACGTGACGTACACTATTCACACTACGGCCGTTTGTGTACCATTGAAACACCGGAAGGTCCGAACATTGGTTTGATTTCCACGTTGTGTGTGCACGCGAAAATCAATGAAATGGGCTTCATTGAAACGCCTTACCGTAAAGTAGATAACGGTAAAGTGGATATGAAGAAAATCACTTTCCTGAGTGCTGAAGAAGAAGATACGGCTAAAATTGCACAGGCAAACGTAGATATAGACGACAAAGGAAACTTTGTTGAAGAAATGATTAAGTCGCGCCAAACAGGCGACTTCCCGATCCTGGAAAAAACGGAAGTGGAATATATGGATGTGGCTCCTAACCAAATTGTAGGTTTGAGTGCTTCTCTGATTCCGTTCCTTGAGCATGATGATGCCAACCGTGCCCTGATGGGATCGAACATGCAACGTCAGGCAGTGCCATTGATCAAACCTCAGGTTCCTATTGTGGGTACCGGTTTGGAAGGTAAGGCTGCGCGTGATGCTCGTATTCAGATTCACGCTGAGGGTGATGGTGTGGTAGAGTTTGTGGATGCCAATGAAATTCATGTTCGTTATAAGCGCAGTGAAAATCAGCAACTGGTAAGTTTTGAAGATGATTTGAAAGTGTACAAGCTCACTAAGTTTGTGCGTACCAACCAGGAAACCTGTATCAACCTGCGCCCCGCAGTTAAAAAAGGACAAAAAATTTCTGAAGGAGATTTTCTGACGGAAGGATATGCAACCAAAGGCGGAGAATTGGCATTGGGAAGAAACCTGAAAGTGGCGTTCATGCCATGGAAAGGGTACAACTTCGAGGATGCGATAGTGATCAACGAGAAAGTGGTGAAGGAAGATTTATTTACGTCTATCCATATCAGTGAGTTTGAAACAGAAGTGCGTGATACCAAGCTCGGAGAAGAAGAATTGACTCCGGATATCCCGAACGTAAGTGAAGAAGCTACAAAAGATCTGGATCAGAATGGGATCATCCGCATTGGAGCCTCAATTAAAGAAGGGGATATCATCATCGGAAAAATTACACCTAAAGGAGAAAGTGATCCAACGCCGGAAGAAAAACTCCTGCGTGCCATTTTCGGGGATAAAGCCGGTGATGCCAAGGATGCTTCTTTGAAAGCCCCAAGCGGAACAGAGGGTGTGGTGATCAATAAAAAGCTATTCCAGCGCGCGAAAAAAGATAAGAATGCCAAGGTGCGTGAAAAGGCCTTGCTGGAAAAAATTGAAAAAACCCACGAGAAGAATGAAGAAGACCTGATGCAGATGCTGCAGCAAAAACTGCAGGTGTTGCTGAAAGATAAAACCAGTCAGGGTGTTACCAACAACTTCGGTGAAGTATTGATTGGTAAAGGCGTGAAGTTTAATGCCAAGAACCTAGCCGGAATTGATTATGTAAATGTGAACCCGTTGGGTTGGAGCGGAGATCCTAAAACGGATGACCTCATCAACACTTTGTTGCACAATTACAACATCAAATTCAATGAAGAGTTAGGACGTTACAAACGTGAGAAATTCAACATCTCTATCGGTGATGAATTGCCTGCCGGTGTATTGAAACTTGCTAAGGTGTATATGGCTGTAAAGCGTAAACTGAAAGTGGGCGATAAGATGGCCGGACGCCACGGAAACAAAGGGATTGTGGCGAAGATTGTTCGTGCGGAAGATATGCCATTCCTTGAGGATGGAACACCGGTGGATATTGTATTGAATCCGTTGGGTGTACCAAGCCGTATGAACCTCGGACAGATTTATGAAACCGTTCTGGGTTGGGCCGGTGAAAAACTGGGCGTCCGTTTTGCAACACCCATTTTCGATGGAGCTACTGTAGAAGAAATTGATGAACATATCAATCAGGCCGGTTTGCCAAAGTTTGGCCATACCTATCTCTACGATGGTGAAACCGGAGACCGTTTCGATCAGCGCGCAACCGTGGGTATCATTTATATGATTAAACTGCACCACATGGTGGATGATAAGATGCACGCCCGTTCCATCGGACCGTACAGCTTAATTACACAACAACCGCTGGGTGGTAAAGCGCAGTTCGGTGGTCAACGTTTTGGTGAGATGGAGGTTTGGGCATTGGAAGCCTATGGTGCATCTAACATCTTGCAAGAATTGCTGACGCTGAAATCAGATGATATCATCGGAAGAGCAAAGACTTACGAGGCAATTGTAAAAGGCGACAATATTCCAAGAGCCGGTATCCCTGAGTCGTTCAATGTATTGGTACATGAACTAAGGGGGCTTGGTTTGGATTTGAAGTTCGAATAACATTTTTGAAACTGCAGCCATGTATGTAAAAATGCATGGCCGCAGGTTTTTCAGAATCTGTTGTTCATCATTTATCAAAAATTATCAATTTAGAATATGGCATTCAAAAAAGAAAATCGTCCTAAATCAACGTTTTCTCAAATAACAATCGGATTAGCCTCTCCAGACAGTATTCTTGAAAGAAGCTTTGGAGAAGTACTGAAGCCCGAAACAATCAATTACCGTACGTACAAACCGGAAAGGGATGGCCTTTTCTGTGAAAGAATTTTTGGTCCGGTGAAAGATTACGAATGTGCTTGCGGAAAGTACAAGCGTATTCGTTACCGTGGTATTGTTTGCGACCGCTGCGGTGTGGAAGTAACTGAAAAGAAAGTACGCCGTGAGCGTATCGGGCACATCAAACTGGTGGTGCCTATTGTACATATCTGGTATTTTAAATCATTACCGAACAAAATCGGATACCTGCTGGGGATGAGTTCCAAGAAACTGGAAAGCATCATTTACTATGAGCGTTTCGTAGTGATTCAATCCGGTGTACGGGCTGATAAAGGACAAAATTACGGTGATCTGTTATCTGAAGAAGAGTATCTGGATATCTTGGATGCATTGCCAAAAGAAAATCAGATGTTGCCGGATGAGGATCCTGAAAAATTCATCGCCAAAATGGGTGCAGAGGCCGTTTCTGCTATGTTGGAAAGGCTCGATCTGGATCAACTGAGTTTTGATTTACGTCATGCCGCTGCCAACGAAACATCACAACAACGTAAGGCGGATGCGTTAAAGCGTTTAAGCGTGGTTGAAAGTTTCCGTGATGCCAATACACGCATCCTGAATCGTCCGGAGTGGATGGTGATGCAATACATCCCTGTGATTCCACCGGAATTGCGTCCATTGGTTCCATTGGATGGTGGCCGTTTCGCTTCATCTGATCTGAATGATCTGTACCGCAGGGTGATTATTCGTAACAACCGTTTGAAGCGATTGTTGGAAATTAAAGCACCAGAGGTGATCTTGCGGAACGAGAAGCGTATGTTGCAGGAAGCCATTGATTCATTGTTTGATAACAGCCGTAAATCGAATGCAGTAAAGGCTGAAGGCGGACGTGCCCTGAAATCACTCAGCGATGTATTGAAAGGAAAGCAAGGCCGCTTCCGTCAGAACCTTTTAGGAAAGCGTGTTGACTATTCAGGCCGTTCCGTAATTGTGGTAGGTCCTGAGTTGAAAATGCACGAGTGTGGTTTACCTAAGGATATGGCAGCTGAATTGTTCAAGCCGTTTATCATTCGTAAACTGATTGAGCGTGGCATCGTGAAAACGGTTAAAAGTGCCCGCAAGTTGGTAGATAAGAAAGAAGCCATTATCTGGGATATCCTGGAGAATATATTAAAAGGCCATCCGGTAATGCTGAATCGCGCCCCTACACTGCACCGGTTATCAATTCAGGCATTCCAGCCAAAATTGATTGAAGGGAAAGCCATTCAGTTGCACCCGTTGGTGACCACGGCATTCAACGCCGACTTTGACGGTGACCAGATGGCGGTTCACGTGCCGTTGAGCAACGCAGCCATTCTGGAAGCACAGTTGTTGATGTTGTCTTCGCACAATATCCTCAACCCGCAAAATGGTACACCAATTACCCTGCCTTCTCAGGACATGGTATTGGGATTGTACTATATCACCAAAGGAAAGAAATCAACCGAAACAGAAATAGTGAAAGGAGAAGGGAAAGCTTTCTACTCTCCTGAAGAGGTAATCATCGCCTATAATGAGAAGCGCGCTGATTTACACGCGAACATTAAAGTAAAGGTGAACGTGCGTCAGGCAGATGGTTCACTGGTGAATAAATTAATTGAAACAACCGTTGGACGTGTAATATTCAATCAGTTTGTACCTAAGGAAGTGGGATTTGTAAATGCATTGCTCACGAAGAAGAATCTGAGAGAAATTATCGGTGATATCATTAAATGGACCAGCGTACCGGCTACAGCTAAATTCCTGGATGATATCAAAACGCTCGGTTACCGCATGGCCTTTAAAGGTGGTTTATCGTTCAACATTAATGACCTGATTATCCCAGCAGTGAAAGCTGAGCTGGTAGAAAATGCCAAATCTGAAGTATCGGAAGTGTGGGATAGCTACAACATGGGATTGATTACGAACAATGAACGCTATAACCAGATTATTGACATCTGGAGCCGGGTAGATACTAAAGTAACGGAAACGCTTATACGCGAATTAGCCATTGATAAGCAGGGATTCAACTCCGTATTTATGATGTTGGATTCAGGCGCGAGGGGAAGTAAGCAGCAGATTAAGCAGCTGGCAGGTTTGAGGGGTTTGATGGCCAAACCGCGTAAATCAGGTTCATCCGGTTCTGAAATTATTGAAAACCCAATCCTGGCAAACTTTAAAGATGGGTTGAGTGTATTGGAATACTTCATTTCTACCCACGGTGCCCGTAAAGGTCTTGCCGATACGGCCCTGAAAACAGCCGATGCCGGTTACCTGACACGTAGGTTGGTGGATGTGGCTCAGGATGTGGTCATCAATGAAGAGGATTGCGGTACACTGCGTGGTATTGCAGCTCAGGCATTAAAAGATAATGAAGACATTATTGAACCATTGAGTGACAGGATTGAAGGTCGTACCTCATTGCATGATGTATTACACCCTGTAACCGGTGAACTGATTATCAAAGCCGGTGAGGAAATTGGTCCGGACGATGCACGCCGTATCGAAGAAATTGGAATTGAAACAGTTGAAATACGTTCAGTACTTACTTGCGAAAGCAAGCGCGGTGTGTGTGTGAAGTGTTATGGAAAGAACCTGGCTTCAGGTATGATGGCTCAGCGTGGTGATGCAGTGGGTATCATTGCTGCACAGTCTATCGGTGAACCAGGAACTCAATTGACCCTGCGTACCTTCCACGTGGGTGGTGTGGCCGGCTCTGCATCAGTTGAATCTTCACTGGTTGCCAAGTTCGACGGAACACTCCAGTTCGATGGATTGCGTACGGTAAGTACGGAAGACGCAGAAGGTAAGAAAATTCAGGTGGTAATCGGTCGTACCGGTGAAGTAAGAAACATCGACGTAGCTTCAGAGCGTTTGCTGAACACCATGCACATTCCTTATGGATCAGTGTTGAAAGTGAAGGATGGACAGAAAGTTCAGAAAGGTGATGTGATATGCACTTGGGATCCGTTCAACAATGTTATCATTGCGGAAGCCAACGGTACCATTAAGATGGAAGCTGTTATTGAAGGTGTAACCTTCCGTGAAGAAGCCGATGAACAAACTGGTCACCGCGAGAAAGTGGTCATTGATACAAAAGATAAAACCAAGTTGCCGACTATCATTGTGGAAGGTAAAGACAAAAAATCATATAACCTTCCGGTAGGTTCACACATTGTGGTGGAAGAAGGTGAGGAAGTAAAGAGCGGTCAGGTATTGGTGAAAATTCCACGTATCCTCAGCAAGTTGAAGGATATCACGGGAGGTTTACCACGTGTAACTGAACTGTTTGAAGCCCGTAACCCAAGCAACCCTGCGGTGGTGTGTGAAATTGATGGTGTAGTAACCTTTGGTACCATCAAGCGTGGTAACAGAGAAATTATTGTAGAGGCTAAGGATGGTGTAGTGCGTAAGTATCTCGTTCCATTGAGCCGTCAGATTCTGGTACAAGATGGCGACTTCGTGAAAGCGGGTGCTGCGTTGAGTGATGGTCAAATTGCCCCTGCAGACATTCTGAATATCAAAGGTCCATTTGCTGTTCAGGAATACGTGGTGAATGAAATTCAGGAAGTGTACCGACTGCAAGGTGTAAAAATCAACGACAAACATATTGAGGTGATTGTTCGTCAGATGATGCGCAAGGTCACTATCGAAGATGCCGGGGATACAAAATTCCTCGAAGGAGATACAGAAGATCGCGCAGACTTTAACGCTGAGAATGATTACATCTATGATAAGAAAGTTATCACAGAGCATGGTGAAAGTACGAAGTTGAAAACCGGTCAGATTGCTACATTACGTGAAGTACGTGAAGAAAATTCCATACTCCGTCGTGCCGATAAAAAACTGGTTGAATACCGGGATGCGAAACCTGCAACCTCCTCTCCGTTGTTGTTGGGAATTACCAAGGCATCACTGGGTACACACAGTTGGATTTCAGCGGCGTCGTTCCAGGAAACCACTAAAGTGTTGAGCTCTGCAGCCATTCAGGGTAAAACCGATTTAATGCTCGGATTGAAAGAGAATGTGATTACAGGACATCATATCCCGGCAGGTACTGGTTTGCGTGAATTTGAAAACATGATTGTAGGTAGTAAAGAAGAGTATGAATTGCTGATGACTACCAAAGAAGCTATGAGCTTTGATGAAGAAGAGTAATTCAACCCATTAAAAATACAATTTCATAAGAGCAGGCATAGGTCTGCTCTTTTTTGTAGTTAAGCCTATACTAAAAAGGCTACTGAAGCATAGTGTTCAGCTACTTTACAGTATATTGCCGCCTGAAATTAATATTATATGAAACAATTGTCTCTCGTATTCAATCTCGTGTTGCTGGTAGCCGTAGGCGTATTGTATTATCTGCATTTTTCCGGTAAAGATGCCGGAGCCAGGCAACCGGCAGTGGTACGTGCAGCCCCTGTAAGCGCTGATGGCAAAGTAGTAGCTCCGTTGATTGCATATGTTGAACTGGATTCACTCAATGAAAAAATTACATTCATCAAGAATAAACGTAAAGAGCTGGAAGCAGAGCAAAAAACTATTGAACAGGAGTGGGAGAACGGATATCGTGACTTGGAGCGCCAACGGGATAATTTCCTGAAGAAAGGGAATTCCATCACTCAGGAAGAAGCACAACAAATGCAGATGTCGCTCATGAGCCAGCAGGAGAAAATTGATGAACGTAAACAAACCAAAGTTCAAAAACTCAGCGAGCGCAGTTTCAATGCGATGGATGATATTCAGAAAAAGTTAAAGGAGTTTATGGAAGATTATAACCGCGAGAAGAATTATATGTACATCCTTACCACCGGAACCGGATTAGACTACATGGTGTATAAAGATTCAACATTGAACATCACCAATGACGTGATTGAAGGTATGAATCAAAAATTAAGTGCAGGTAAGCAATAGATATTTAATAATATACTATATTGAATCCCGGACCGTAATAGGTTCGGGATTTTTATTTTCGATTACCGAAAAATACTGCGCATGAGTACGCCCTCAAAAGAATTTTTACCCACCCTCGGATTGTTTGATGCTACGATGATTGTAGCGGGTTCTATGATAGGTTCGGGCATTTTTATTGTAAGTGCAGATATCACAAGAAATGTAGGCAGTGCGGGCTGGTTGATTGGCGTTTGGCTGATTACAGGGTTTATGACGCTGATAGCAGCCTTAAGTTATGGTGAATTGAGTGCTATGTTTCCCAAAGCGGGCGGACAGTACGTGTATCTGAAAGAGGCATATAATCCGCTGGCAGGGTTTCTGTATGGGTGGAGCTTGTTTGCGGTTATACAAACGGCAACGATTGCAGCTGTGGGCGTTGCATTTTCGAAATTTGCCGGATACTTTTTCAAGGTGCTTGAAGTGACAGATGAAAATGTACTCATACAGTTGGGGTCGCTGAAAATATATCCTGCACAGTTGCTTTCCATTTTCATTATCATATTACTAACGTATATCAATACACGAGGTGTGAAGGAGGGGAAATGGCTTCAGGTTATTTTTACTGTAGTTAAAATTGCATCGTTGCTAGGGTTGATTGTATTTGGTTTTATTGTTGCAGCAGATGCGGCGATCTGGAGTGCCAACTGGGATAATGCATGGCAAATGGTTAATCGGGATGCTACAGGAACCATCGTAGGTGGAGTAGCAGGAAGTGCCGTGATGGGCGCGATTGCTGCAGCCATGGTAGGTTCAATCTTCAGCAGTGATGCATGGAATAATGTAACGTTTATTGCAGGTGAAGTAAAGAACCCTAAACGAAATATTGGACTGAGTTTATTTTTCGGAACCCTGATAGTAACCATCATTTATGTAGCTGCCAATTTGATGTATATCAGTGTATTGCCCTTGGAAAGCATTGCGTCTGCCCCTCAGGATCGTGTGGCCGTTTCCGCAGGTAAAGTGATTTTTGGAGATATAGGGTCGTACGTAATTGCAGCCATGATTATGGTGTCTACGTTCGGTTGTAACAACGGGTTGATTTTAGCAGGAGCAAGGGTGTATTACACGATGGCTAAGGATGGATTATTCTTCAAACAAACAGCACAGTTGAATCGATTCAGTGTACCTGCGGTAGGATTATGGATACAATGTGTGGTGGCTTCCTTGCTTTGCCTCAGTGGCCGTTATGGCGATTTGCTGGACATGATTTCCTTTGTGGTGGTGTTATTCTATGCCATTACCATCGCGGGCATTTTTATTCTTCGTAAAAAAAGACCGGATGCGGAAAGGCCTTACCGCGCGCTCGGATATCCCCTGCTCCCTGCATTGTACATAATTATGGCACTCACATTTTGTGTATTGTTGATTTGGTTTAAGCCTGATTATGCCATGTGGGGATTGATTATAACACTTTGTGGTATCCCGATGTATTATCTTGCAGTTCTAAATAAAACTTTACCAACTGAAAAGTAATCATCATGATAAGCAGTATATGTAATAATGTTTTTGAAGAATGCATCCGGGATTATCATATAAATGATCATGTAGATACACCTCAAAATAACCCTTATACCAAAGACCGTTTCGAACACCTGTTGTACATGAAGAGCTGGATTGACACGGTACAATGGCATTTGGAAGATATTATCCGTAATCCGGAAATTGATCCCGTGAATGCCCTCGCAATTAAACGTAGAATTGATGAATCGAACCAGCATCGAACAGATGTAGTGGAATACATTGATTCCTACTTTTTATCGAAATACAGTGATGTAAAACCTCTGCCTGAGGCTACTATCAATACGGAGAGCATTGCCTGGGCCATCGACCGTTTGTCGATTCTTGCGTTGAAAATATTTCATATGCAACAGGAAGCTACCCGTACTTCCGCCACCGAATCGCACCGAAAAACGTGCAGTGAAAAGTTAGCGATTTTGTTGGCGCAGCGGGAGGATTTATCAACTGCCATAGATACCCTGCTCAACGATATTGAACAAGGAAAGAAGTATATGAAAGTGTACAGGCAAATGAAGATGTATAATGATGAATCACTGAATCCGGTACTGTACAATAAGTCATCATGATTCATTGTTTGAAATACGATGTTGGATGACTTTGATTTTAGCTGAATGCCTTTCTGATTTTCCTGCCCGGGATGATTTTGATTAATCCTACATTTCTTCCGGAATGTATACGGATAAAATACAATCTATATAATAATAAAAATGCTCAACAACATTTTAAAACCCCGTAAGGAAGTTAGAAAAAACTCTATGGTTTCATCAACCTGAAAACCTTCTGTATGTTATCTGCTAAAATTCAAAAAAGGAAAAAGGGCAGATGCTATTTTTAAAGTAATTTCACCCCATAATTGAATGGATATGCAACCTTATGCTTTAGTTATTCACGGCGGTGCCGGAACCATATTAAAATCGGATATGACGCCCGAATTGGAACAGTTGTATATGGAGGGATTACAAAGTGCCCTGGATGCCGGTTATGCTGTTTTAGAACAAGGCGGAACTGCAGTGAATGCGGTGAAGGCCGCCATAGTTGTATTGGAAGATAATTTGCTGTTTAATGCCGGCCGTGGTTCTGTATTCACCAAAAAGGGTGTGCAGGAAATGGATGCAGCCCTAATGGATGGTGCTACGTTAAATGCCGGAGCCATAGCAGCGGTCCGTAACGTACGCAATCCGATTGAATTGGCCGCTGAAGTGATGCACAACAGCAACCATGTTTTCCTGAGTGGCAAAGGCGCGAACGATTTTGCCATTAAACAAGGTATCAAGCTGGAACCGGATGATTATTTCTTTTCGCAGTTCAGATACGATCAGTGGAAAGAAATCAGAGACAGTGATAATTACTCTTTGGATCATACCCATCAAAACATTCAGGAATTGATGAAGGATAAAAAATTCGGCACCGTAGGTGCCTGTGCCTGTGACCAGCAAGGGAATATTGCAGCGGGTACCAGTACGGGAGGAATGACCAATAAAAAATTTGGCAGAATCGGCGACAGCCCGGTAATAGGTTCCGGTACATATGCAAATAATCAAACGTGTGCCATCAGTTGTACCGGACATGGAGAACCGTTTATCCGTGCAGTAGCAGCGCATGATGTAAGTTGTTTGATGGAATATAAAAACCTGTCACTGCAGCAAGCCATGGATGAAGTGGTAAACCACAAACTGGTTGCTCTGGAGGGCGAGGGAGGTATGATTGGAATTGACGCTAAAGCCAATGTATCTATGGTGTTTAACAGTGCCGGTATGTACCGTGCCATGCGCAACAGCAAAGGCGAACAAATCATTGGAATTTACAAGGATTAAGGTTATGAAAAAGTATGCATTGATTGTTGCAGGTGGAACGGGGAAACGGATGAACAGTACTTTGCCTAAGCAATTTCATTTGCTGAACGATAAGCCTTTGTTGTACTTCACGCTCAGGTCTTTTTTAGATGCTTACGACGATATGCAAATTATTTTGGTTTTGCCGGAAGAATTTGTAGCGGTAGGTCAGGAAATTATTGATGCATATTTTGATTACTCACGTATACAGATTGCCATTGGTGGTAGACAACGTTTCCATTCTGTACAGAATGGCCTGGCACTGGTTGAAGATGAGAGTATTGTTATGGTACATGATGCCGTTCGCTGCCTGGTTACGCCACGGCTGATACAACGGTGTTATGAGGCCGTTTTGGAACATGGTAGCGCCATTCCGGTTATACAGTGCAAAGACAGTATTCGAATAGTTAACGAAGAGGGCAATCAGGCGCTGGACAGGAACGCACTTAGACTGGTGCAAACACCTCAGGCCTTTTACAGTAAGATTATATTACCGGCATTTAAGATTGATTATAAAGAATGGTTCACGGATGAAGCTTCTGTTACTGAAGCGTTCGGATTGAAACTCCACCTGGTGGAAGGAGAGGAGGAGAATATTAAAGTAACACATCCTATGGATATGCTATTGGCGCAGGCGATATTAAACAGCCGGTCTTCATAAATTTCATTATGCCTATGAAACAATTCCTGTTGAGGTTGTTGCGAAGGATGGGTATATATCATCCGCTACAGTCTTTTTACAGGTCTTGTATTTTTTACACACAACGTTTTTATCTGCGGCTGCAATTTAAATCGTTTGCCGGCTCGGGATATACCTGCAATGTATGTGGCCATTCATATTTAAAGTTTAAGGAGGATGAACCTGCACATGAAAATGCCCATGCCATCAGGAAATGGAATGTGATTGCAGGTTATGGAAAAAATATTATTTGTCCGTATTGCATGAGTCATGCCCGTGAACGATTAGTTTTACAAGTGCTGAAAGAAAAAATGGATATAACCGATTGGCATGTATTGCATCTCTCACCGGAAAAAAATCTATATACATTTCTCGCCCAACGTTCGCGCGTAACCGCAGCAGATATTCAACCGGGGTTTTACCATCATATTACGAAAGGCGTTGAAAAACAGGATGCCACACAGCTAACTTATCCTGATAATACATTCGATCTGATGATTGCCAATCATGTGCTGGAACATATTCCGGAAGATGAACAGGCAATGCGTGAATTTTTCCGCGTATTAAAACCCGGAGCGAGGGCTATATTGCAGGTGCCTTATTCTAATGAGTTGGAAGATATTCAGGAGCAGAAGGAAATCAATGATCCTGAAATGCAATCCCGATTATTTGGCCAAAAAGATCATGTGCGTGTGTACAGTTGTAATGGTTATATGAAGCGTCTGACAAACGCGGGTTTTGAGGTTCGGTTTGTACCCTATGAACATTTGAGTCAGTGGTATGTTTACGCCATTCAGGCGCAGGAAGGTTTTTTTGAAATTCAAAAACCGGTTATTTAAACCAGCGCAATGGAATCGGTAAATGATTGAAACGGATGAATGGGTATGGTTGATGCTGGTCGCTCATCTTCTCATAAAAAAATCCAATGCCCGGTTCATCGGATCCTTCCAAATCCAGGATGTAACCTTGTCCGGAAAACTCTTCCACACATTTGCCATACAGGAAATAGTTCGCCAGTAATTTTTTACCCTCGGGCAGTACGCATGAAATCAGGTTGTACAGCCTGTTATTCCATTGTACCAATAACAATGCGGCCACAATGGATCCCTGATGTTTACACATGCGAATGAGCGGTGGCTTTCCCACAGATTGTAGATGTGAACACACTTGATGAAAGTGTTGGAAATCATCCGGCGTAAAATCCGTCAGGCGTTTATGATACAGGGTTTTGTATAATGCAATCACTGATGCAAAGTCGTATCCGGTTTCGTACGTCAGATTGTTTTTTTCAGCCCTTCGGTATCGCTTTTGCATGTAGGTGGATGACAATTCGAATCCTTGTTCAGGCTGATGAAGGTTTTTTATATAATTGCTTCTGAACTGTACGTGGTATCTTTCATTTTGCGAAACAGGATTGGCATAGTTCAATGTGCATTCTGCAAAGCGATAATGATGCATCAGGGTTTGCATAAAGGCATCTGTAAGAAATGGTATGTCTGCTGTATGTCCAAATATTCCTAACTGTTGAATAAACGCAGGTTGGTACACATACTGTATGCCCATTTTTTTTCTGTAGGGTACCGGCATCACTGCGTCGTAATCATTTAATACCAATGCGTTCCATTTTCCGGCCATGGCATTCAGGTAAAAGGAACAGGCATACACCAGACTATGGGGCGAAGTTTCTATGCAGGCATCCCACCGTTGTTGGTCAATGGCTTCATATAGTACATGTCGAATCATAACGGGTATTGAGGAATCCATTTTCGGGGATGCCATTCGTTGAAGCTAATGCTAAAGGATATGGTTCTGAGAAATCTTTTTTCAGGAATCGTACTTTTAATATAGTCTCTGTACACTTTGCTGTATAGAATGGGGATGTAAATATTCACAGCACGTGCCAGGGTGAGTTGTACACCGGCATTGTATAAAATACGGTCGTTGCCTGATTGTTCCTCCCAGGCTTCTGCGTACGTTCCAAAATCGGCAAATAGTTTTATGGGCAGTTCTATAGGTAATACAGAGAGCGGATTGATGGACCGGGGGATAGAGGATGTAAGGTTAATAGCTGCCAGCCATTGGTCTGTTTTGCCCACTTTTTCGCTCAGTAAGTTTGTTCTTACTTTAAATCCACCATCACGCATCATAATTTGCTGTGCGCCTAAACCATCAAAGGCATTTCGTTCAAAAAAATAATTATTATACGTGTAATCTTCATTCCCATTCGGGCCCGTCATGTTTAAATGATAGCGTTGGGTATTGAACTGAGCTTGTACTGTTTTGTCGCCGGTATAAAAGAATTTCCCTGCAAACAAACGCACGTTTAATCCTCCCTGCTTTTCATAATTTAAAAAATAATTACCGGTAAATGCAGTTCTAACGAAACCTTTGCCTTGTTCAGCAACCACCTTTCCAGCGTAGGGGTATAACACCCGGTTGTTTTCAATATGTATGGTAAGTTGATGGAGATACCTTTTGTTCTTCGGATACGTAATATTGAACTGACTCGTAGCCGGGTCACGGGTAAACAATATATCGGTTTCGGTTATACGAAAATGTTTGAACTCGATGTATCTGTGCAGTGTACTCCCGGGTTTGGTTGGCGCAAATGTGTAGCGAAGTGCAGGTGCCAGCTTTTCAAATGCCATAAAATTTTTCTTGCCAGTTGAATCGGTGTATTGGTCCATGTTGAAACGTGCACCATTCACATATGCTTCTATTGCACTTCCATTTTTAAAATAATGAGTATAGCCCACACGGCCTATTCCATTGATTTCCTTTGAACCCGTGGCGTACAACGGTACTAAAACAAATTTCAACGCAGGTAACGGTAGCGTATAGTTGTGTAGGATGGCTCCCACCATATGCCTGTCGTATTGGTTATAGCCATATGCGGGTGCAAGAAATAAATAACTGTGCTTGTCGGTATCCTTCAGGCTGAGGAAAGACATGGCCTTAAAGCTTTTATTGTTCTGACGTATCAGGTGTCCTTTCTGATGCAGTAGAGCAAAGTTTGTATCAGCGGCATGTCCAACTTCTTCTTGAACCACTTTTTGAAAATCTTCAGGGTAGGGATGTTTGAATTGGTAGGTATCAAAATAACGCTGCATGACACGGTCGAATGTTTCTGTGCTCAGGGATTCTTCCAGTAATTTCATCCAGTCTGCGGCTTTCCCATAACTGATTGCCTGATAGTTGTACATGGAAAATTTTTCTGAGGGGGTTTCAATGGGTTGATCTCTTTTTGTCTGGATTAAAGTATGGAGCAATAGTTTATCGGGATCCGCGGGGGATCGTTTCGTGAAAAAGTTGCCTTTACCGGGCTTCGGTTTCATGCGTAAGGCTCGATAGCGCCTGTCGTAGTAACTCGTCATTCCTTCGTCCATCCATGGATGTTGGCGCTCGTTGCTGGCCAATATCGCCTGAAACCAATTGTGCCCCAGTTCATGATTCACCAGGTCATCCATATCGTTGGGATTGTCTTCAGTGGAAATGAGTGTGATGGTCGGATATTCCATTCCACCTTTACCTTTGAGTGGATGTTCAACGATGCTTACTACCGGGTAAGGATATTCGCCAACCCATTCTGATTTGGTACGGAGTGATTTCTTTACATACTCCGGAACCGGTTTCCATTGTTTCTCCGATGCAGGATAGTGGTATACATTGATTTCAACTGTACGGGTTTTCAGTTGTATGGTATCTTTCGTATGCACATATTGCTTATCGGCAAACCATGCAAAATCTGTAATATTATTTTGTTGAAATATTTGAGTTTTAAGGCTGTCTGTTATTCTTTCATTGGTTTTCTTTCCGGTGGCGGCCACTACATATTCAAGAGGTGTGGTGATACTTACCCGATAGCTACCAAAAGAATTGAAGTATTCTCCGTATTCCAGATAAGGCATTTCGTGCCAGCCCTTTCTGTCGTACACGGCTGGTTTGGGATACCATTGCGTTATCTGATAGGATTGCTTTACATGGCCACTTCTTGAAAAGTGATAAGGGAGTTTCAGGTAGAAAGGCGTAGTGATTTCAACGGAACGGCCGGGCAGGAGGGGTGCAGGTAATGGCAGTTTTACAATTTCCTGATGTTGAGGATGGTTTTCTGTGGTGGCATCTTTCCCTTCAACCTTAAATTGAATGCGGTTGATATATCCGCGGTCTTCTTCTTTACTGAAGTAGAAGTCTGTGGAGCCCTGTTCTACGAGTTGTTGAGTGAGTGCTGAACGGTCGTTTTTATAGGCGTTCGGCCAAAGGTGTATCCAGATAAACGTGAGTGTATCTGGTGATTGGTTGTGATACCTCATTTGAATATCGCCGGTTAGAGAATGTTCGCGGTCGTTCAATGATACCGTAATCTCAGTGTCTACTCTTTGTTGCCAGTATTTTTCCTGAGCATTTGCGGAGATAGCGTAACCTGCCAATAAAATCAACAGAAATTTTCTCAAGCAGTATGATTTGTTCAAAAATAATTATTCTGAACGATTAATACATGCTACAGTTTTGAATTGTTACTGTTTGCAGAAGGAATGAAGAATATACACCGAATCAGCAATGAGCCATAGTTTACCATTTTTTGGAAACGGTATTTCAATCTCAATGGTCATTCAATGGCAATCCCCTTTTTTGAAACTCTTTCCAGTTGAGGTATTCAGGTGCTACCCGTTTTTCAACCATCGTTATGCAATCATTCACCGGGCACACCAATTGGCATAAATTACACCCTACACACTCTTCTTCTTTAATAGTGTAGGTATTGTATGGTTTGCCGTAGGTGAGGTTGATGGATTGATGTGAAGTGTCTTCACATGCGATGTAGCATAATCCGCAGTGAATACATTTATCCTGATTGATGTTGGCTACATGATGATAATTGATATCGAGGTCTTCCCAGTGTGTTATTTTGTCAACCGACTTACCAATAAAATCCTCTAATTTTTTAAACCCTTTTTCATCCATCCAGTTATTGAGGCCTTCACACATGTCTTCTACAATCCTGAATCCATGGTTCATAGCGGCGGTACACACCTGTACATTGGAAGCTCCCAACAACATGAATTCAACCGCATCTTTCCATGTGCTTACACCACCGATACCGGAGATTGGCACCTTTGAAGTAACAGGATTTTGAGCAATGGTTGTCAGCATTTTTAATGCAATCGGTTTCACCGCCGGTCCGCAGTATCCTCCAAACACCGATTTACCATCAACATAAGGATTGGGTACAAATGTATCCAGGTCAATTCCGGTTACAGATTGTATGGTATTGATGAGTGATAGTCCATTACTACCGGCTTCTACACATGCTTTTCCGGTGGGCACTACAGAGTGTACATTAGGAGTGAGCTTAGTAATGACCGGTAAAGTAGCAGCTTCCATCACCCATTCCACCACCATGCGGGCAATGTCCGGGTCCTGGCCTACGGCAGCTCCCATGCCTCTTTCCGTCATGCCATGCGGACAACCAAAATTTAGTTCAAACCCGTGGGCGCCGGTGTCTTCTACTTGTTTGATTAATTCGTGCCAGCTTTCTCGGTTGTTGTCTGCCATCAGTGAAACAATCATGGCCCTGTCAGGAAAAAGGCGCACACATTCGCTGATTTCTTTGAGGTTTAAAGCCAGGGGGCGGTCGCTGATGAGTTCAATGTTATTGAAGCCCATCATTTTTTTAGCTCCGAAGTTCACGGCAGAATATCTAGACGAAACATTTTTTACCTGACTGCCGAGTGTTTTCCAAACCACGCCTCCCCATCCTGCTTCGAAGGCACGGAGTACATTGATTTTTTTATCGGTGGGCGGGGCACTGGCCAGCCAGAAAGGATTGGGAGATTGTATGCCCAGAAATGTAGATGAAATATCTGCCATTGTTCAAAATTTTTTTATGCTATTGCACGTAGTTATGTTGATATGTTTTTATGTGATGTGGCTATCAGGACACATTCAAATAATCAAGTATAGCGGCAGCTCCGTCTTTACCGGCCTGCACGGCATCCACCACTTCTTTGCCACCGTTCACACAATCGCCGCCGGCAAATACTCCACGGATGTTGGTAATAGCCCCGTGATCCACTTTAATTTTTCCATCTTGATGCTGTAGTTGGGCATCGTTCACTAAAGAATAATAAGGGGTTTGTCCGGCCGCTTTAATCACCATATCTACTTCCAGGGTAAATGTTTCTCCGGTATCTACCGGTGCTCTTCTACCGCTGGCATCAGGCTCTCCGAGTATCATCTTGCTGCAAACCAGTTTGGATACGCGATTTTGTTCGCCAATAATTTCTTTGGGAGCTGCCAGCCAAATGACTTCGCAACCATCCAGTAAAGCAATATCGAGTTCTTCCTGCGTACAGGGTTTTTCATTTTCTGTACGGCGATACACCATGGTCACTTTTTTTGCCCCAAGCCTCTTGGCTTGTGTGGCTGCATCAATGGCTGTCATGCCCATACCGATTACGGCTACACGATCTCCTACAGGTACAGATGCGAATCCGTTGTTTCTGATGTTATAAATAAAAGTGATGGCATCTTCCACACCTGTGAGTTGTTCTCCAGGAATATTTAATTGTCGCGCCAGGCCCACACCAATGCCGAGGTACACGGCATCGTATGATTGTTGCAGTGATTCCAACGAAAAGTCTTTGCCCAGTGTTTGGTTGTACTGTACGTTTATTCCGCCTATGCTCAGGATGTAATTCACCTCGTTTTCACAAAAGGCCGGTGTTACTTTGTACGCTGCAATACCGTAGGTCATCAAACCTCCGCCTTTACTTTCTTTTTCGAAAATGGTTACCTCTACTCCAGCGCGCGCGAGTACATGTGCACAACTTAAACCGGCGGGTCCGGCCCCAACAATCGCCACCCTCTTTCCGTTCAAAGGTTTTCTTTCAAACAGCTTCCAGTTCAATTCCATGGCCTTCTCGGTTGAGTATCGTTGAAGCCGTGCAATCTGAATGGGCGCTTCTTCCATAAAATTGTACACACAAGCACCTTCACAAAGTTTTTCAACAGGACACACCCTGCTACAACCGGCACCCAGTATATTGCTTACGAAGATGGTATGTGCTGACCCCTTCACATTATCTGTGGTGATTTGTTTGATGAATTTGGGCACATCAATACCGGTAGGACAACTCTTCATACAAGGCGCATCATAACAAAATAAACACCGGTTGGCTTCGGTAAGCGCAGCATCTTTGGTTTCGAATGGCGGATGTATATCGCTGAAATTTTCAGCATACTGATCCACAGTTAAACGATTGTTGGTTATCGCCATAAAATATTTTTAGTTAAGTGTAGTTTGAATCATTCACCGATAATGAAATAAAATCAAATACAACTGTTGATTTATAATTCAGTGAGCCTACCGTATGTTTCCGGCCTGCGGTCTCTGAAGAATTGCCAAATGCTTCTCACTTCTTCAATCATATCTAAATCAAAATCGGCAATCAGCAGCTCGTCATTATCTTCACTGGCTTGCGCAAAAATTTGTCCACGGGGATCAACAAAATAACTGCTGCCATAAAATTTCCCCAGGTTCCAGGGTTTTTCTTCACCCACGCGATTAATACATCCCATGAAGTAACCATTGGCCGCCGCATGGGCCGGTTGCTCCAGTTTCCATAAATACTGAGAGAGTCCTGCCACCGTAGCCGAGGGGTTATAAACAATTTCAGCACCGTTCAATCCCAGGCAACGGGCTCCATCCGGAAAGTGCCTGTCGTAACAGATGTATACACCCACTTTCGCATACTTGGTTTGAAACACGGGATATCCCAGATTGCCGGGCTTAAAGAAAAATTTCTCCCAAAAACCGCTGGTGTGCGGAATGTGGTTTTTTCTGTATTTGCCCAGATAGGTGCCGTCGGCATCAATCACCGCAGCGGTGTTGTATAAAACGCCTGCTTGCTCTTTTTCGTAGATAGGCACAATAATGACCATGTTGTACTTTTTTGCATATTGAGCCATCAGATCTGTGGTAGGGCCCGGTACGGTTTCAGCACTTTCATACCATTTCCTATCCTGACCCGGACAAAAATATGGGGTGTTGAATATTTCCTGCAGGCAGAGGATTTGTACACCTTTTTTACCGGCCTCTTCAATGTAAGGGATATGTTTGTCTACCATTGCTTTAATAATCTCGGGAATGGTTCCTTCTCCTTCTGTTTTGGGTAAACTCATTTGAATGAGTCCTGATCTGATCATTCTTGGCATGCTGTTCTTTTTTTATTATTTCAAAATGTGTTTTAAATGGTGCGATTCAATCGCTTAAATTATTTGCGACACTGTGTTACGTTTTATGTATTGGCCGTAGCCTTTTTCAACCAAACATTTTCCGTTTTCAATCACTACTTTGCCTCTCAGTAAAACGGTTTTGCATTTTCCGGTGAGCTTCCATCCTTCATAGCCGGAATAATCCGTTTGCATATGGTGGGAAGTTGCGCTGATGGTATGTTCATGTTGCGGATCAAACAATACAATGTCAGCATCAGCACCCGGTGCTAAACATCCTTTCTTCGGGAACATGCCGAATATTTTAGCGGGATTGGTTGAAAGCACTTCAACAAATTTGTTCAGGGTGATTTTTCCTTTTCTCACGCCTTCACTATAGAGCAATTCCACACGATGTTCGATGGCCGGATGCCCATTGGGGATTTTGGAGAAATCATTTTTGCCCAGTTGTTTTTGTTCCCATGTAAACGGACAATGATCTGTAGCTACCACCTGAATCAAGCCCTGATTGATACCGGCCCACAATGCCTCCTGGTCTTTCTTTTCACGTAAGGGCGGGCTCATCACCCATTTAGCGCCTTCGAAATCTTTTTCATACAGAGATGCATCGAGCAGGAGATATTGAATACAGGTTTCAGCAAATACTTTTTGATTGTCGCGGTTGTTGTTTCTAACTGCGTTCAAGGCACCTTCACACGTCATGTGTACGATATAGCCCGGGCAACCGGTATATCCCGAGATGGCTGCAAATCTTTCCGACGCTTCTGCTTCTGTAACTTCGGGTTGAGAGAGGTAATGGTATAGAGGAGCGGTCTTGCCTTGTTGTTTGAACTGATCCACGAGGAAGTCAATCATATCCCCATTCGTTGCATGAACGGTTACCATACCTCCATGTTGTTTAACTTCCTGCATCAATCCTACCATTTGTTTGTCATCAATCATCAGTGCGCCTTTATAGGCCATAAACATTTTAAAAGAAGTGATGCCTTTTTTTTCTATCAGTTCTGCAATTTCTTTTCGAGTATTTTCATTGAAGTCGGTTACAGCCATATGAAAGCTATAATCACCTAATGTATTTCCTGTAGCTCTACTGCTCCATTCGTTGAATGCTTCATTCAGTGAATGACCTTGTTTCTGCAAAATAAAATCAATGACCGTGGTGGTGCCACCGTGCAATGCGGCGCGCGTACCGGTTTCGTAGTTGTCGCTACTGAAAGTTCCCATGAAAGGCATTTCAAGGTGTACGTGCGGATCGATAGCTCCGGGGAACGCGATGAGTCCTGTGGCATTAATGATTTGATCAGCTTGTACGTTCAGTGATTTCCCGATAGCCGTTATTTGTTCACCCTCTATGAAGATATCGCCCATGTAATTTTCCGACGCGCCAACAATATGTGCATTTTTAATGAGTACTGTCATGTTTCATTCATTCTTTGGTTGATAAATTTACTACACCTGCAGTTGAATTCCTCATGAACAGATAATAGATTATTCCGCTCACCAAAAAACCTGCAAACCATGCGTAGTGATACACATCAGATATCCACTGCGGGAATACACCGGGTTCAACCCATTGTATCTGTAAAAGAAATCCGGGCACATTTGGAAGTACACCGGCGAGTAAAGCCATGAGGCCGGTGATGTTGTATCCGTTTTTATAATAGTATCTGCCACGGTGCTGATATAACTCCGGTACAACAAGATATTTTTTTCTTATGAAGTAATAATCGGCAATCATGATGCCACCCACCGGACCTAACAGGCTCGAATATGCGATAAGCCAGGTGAAAATGTATCCATTCGGGTCTGCAATGAGTTTCCAGGGAAATATCAACACACCAATGATTCCTGTGATGTAACCGCCGATGCGGAAATTAATTTTTTGAGGTGCGAGGTTGGCAAAATCGTTTGCCGGGCTCACCATATTAGCAGCGATGTTGGTAGCGAGGGTGGAGATGGCCACCGCAATCATGGCTGCACTCACCAGTAACTTGTGTTCAAATTTACCGGCCAGTACTACCGGATCCCAGATGGTTTCACCATAAATGATGAAAGTGGCGGAAGTTACCACCACGCCAATAAAGGCAAACAGCGTCATGGAAGGAGGTAACCCGATGATTTGTCCGTTTATCTGTGCCTGCTGGCTTTTCGCATAACGGGTAAAGTCGGGTATGTTGAGTGATAATGTTGCCCAGAAGCCTACCATTCCTGTTAAGGCGGGAAAGAAATAAGCCCAGAATGCTGCTCCGGATAGTTTAGCGGGTTGCGAGAGGATGGGGCCTAATCCGTTGGCAGCCGATATGGCCCAAAACAAGAGGGCGAGTGCGGCGAAGGGCAAGAAGAATGCTTTGAATACTAGCAATTTTTTTATGCTGTCTACACCCTTATAAATAACCAGCATATTGAGTAACCAGAAAATAAAAAAACAAATGGCCGGCCCGGTTTCAAGACCGGTCCATGCGGGGAAAATGGCCTGCATATCAGCGAGTGCCGGAATCCATAGTTTCATCATTTGGTAGAGGGCGTAACCTCCAATCCATGTTTGAATGCCAAACCATCCGCATGCCACAGTTGCCCGTAGCATTGCGGGAATATTTGCGCCAAGGGTTCCAAAACTGGCACGGGCAAAAACAGGAAAGGGGATGCCATATTTTGCACCGGCATGTCCGTTTAATATCATTGGAATCAACACAATCGTATTCCCAAGAAAAATCGTCAGGATAGCTTGCCACCAGTTCATGCCACCTTCAATCAGGGAGCTGGCCAGCATGTACGTGGGGATACATAAACTCATACTAATCCACAGGGCTGCATAATTCCATGTATTCCAGGAGCGCTGTCCTGGTTCAATGGGAGCAAGATCTTCATTATACAATGTTGTATCTGCGCCAGCTGGTATTTGGGTTTTATCTTTCAAATAATGGGTTTAAATATTGCAGTGAACTGAAATCAGCATGTAAATAACGATTAGGCCTATACGAAAAAGTTAAGATCGTTCTACTGGCAATGTGCATCTGCTATTTTGAGTGCTTCACTAATGATAGCCAGGCCTTCATCAATCTGTTCCTTAGTTACACATAATGGAGGAGCGATGAATACATAACTCCAGCGGACAAACGTGTATAACCCCAATTCTTTCAATTTTGCAGCTACGTTATTCATTACTGCCATTTCATCAGGCTTTGCATTGAATGGAGCAAAGGGTTCTTTGGTTGCCCTGTTCTTTACCAGTTCAATACATCCGAGCAAACCTGTATTTCTGAAATCACCGATGGATGGATGTTGGGCTTTCATTTTTTCTATTTGAGCCTCTACATACGCGCCCATTTCACGGGTGTTTTCAATTAAGCGGTCTTCTTCATAAATTTTAATAGTGGCCAGGGCCGCCGCACAACTCACCGGATGGGCAGAATAGGTGAGGCCAAGGGAGAGTACGGTATCATCAAATTTTGCTGCGATGGTGTCGGAAACCATCAGGCATCCAAATGGAAGGTATCCACAGGTCAATCCTTTTGCCATACAAATCATATCGGGGATAATGCCGTGATTCTGAAACCCGAACCATTGCCCGGTTCTGCCGAAACCACTCATCACTTCATCCATAATCAGAAGGATGTTATGTTTATCGCATAATGCACGAACAGCTTTTAAATAACCGGCCGGATATTTCAAACAGCCGGAGGAACCGGATTCTCCTTCCAGTAAAATGGCTGCGATGTTTCCGGGGCTTTCATATGCGATTACGCGTTCCAGTTGGGCTACAGATTCTTTCAATAAACTTTCATCACCATATTCCCAACGATAGGCATAGGGTAAATCAAAGTGAATAAAATTCGGCGCCTGCTGGGCATCTACGGCAATACGCCGCGGATCGCCGCTGGCCGACATAGCCCCAATGGATGCGCCGTGATATGATTGATAACGGGTAAGTATTTTATGTTTCCCGGTATATAACCTTGCCAGTTTAATGGCATTTTCAATGGAGGTGGCGCCACATAATGTGAAGAAGGCTTTATTCAAATTGCCCGGACAAATCTCTGCCAGTTTTTTCCCTAACTCACCCCGTACTTTAGTTACACAACTGGGTGTAACGTATGCCACTTCCTGCATTTGTTTTATAACGGCATCGGTTACACGCTGATCGCCATGGCCGATGTTTACATTCATCAATCCTGAGGAGAAATCAATTATTTTTTTATCATCAAAATCATACAAATAAACACCTTTAGCGTATTGCACAGCAATCGGAGCAATGCCTTTTTGTTTACTCCAGCTGAAAAGGGTGTAATCGAGATTCTGTTGAACAATCTCATCTGTAAGAGAGCTAACCTGAGGTTCCATATAAGTGGGTTGAATGGGTGCTGACATACTTAATTCATCTTTTGGATTGGTGGTGTAGAAAAATTAACTCATCCAGTTAATACCGGCTTCTGCATTCCACTTGGTGGTGCTCTTTTTAAGTTTGGTCCAGAATTCAATGGAACTTTTTCCGGTGATATCTCCCACTCCAAACTTACTTTCATTCCATCCCCCGAAGGAGAAAGGTTCACGCG
>JAHBTM010000021.1 GCA_019638635.1 Ferruginibacter sp.
GGCCGTGGCGCGCCGCTCAAGATTGCATGTTGCGCCTGCAAGCCGCCAACCGCCTTGAACTGATACATAAAGTGGTGGTGCTGTTGTATGGTTCGCTCGCAAAAACAGGAATTGGTCATGGTACAGATATTGCCGTTCAGCTCGGCCTCAGTGGAGATGATCCAGTAACTTTTGATGTAAATGCCATTCAGCCTAAAATTCAGTACATACGGGAAAATCATCAACTCACCTTAGCGGGTACACGAAAAGTTCGTTTTCATCCCGAAGAAGACATTGTGTTTTTATATACCGAATCACTGCCGTTTCATCCTAATGCGATGAGCATTCTGGTGAGTTTTGAAGATGGTCAGTCGGAATCTTTTACGTATTATTCTATCGGGGGTGGTTTTATTCAGCGGGAAGGTGAGGATACGAATAGTGCAGCCCATTCGGTAGAATTGCCCTTTCCGGTAAATACAGCGGCAGATTTATTACACTGGTGCAGAAAGACCGGGCTCAACATTTCAGAAGTAGTGAACGAAAATGAACAAGCCTGGCGCCCGGCGGAAGATACCCGTGCCGGTGTATTACGCATTTTTGAAGTAATGAAACAATGTGTGTACCGTGGCTGCCATACAGAGGGAGAATTACCCGGAGGGTTGCAGGTTAAACGCAGGGCCGCTACATTGAATAAAAAGCTGTTGAAAGGGGTTACGTATAACAGTTATGAAGAATGGCTGAATTTTGTAAAACACTCCGGGTATACGTTCAGAAATATATTAGATTGGGTGAGTTGTTTTGCCCTCGCAGTGAATGAAGAAAATGCAGCCTTTGGCCGTGTGGTTACCGCACCTACCAACGGTGCTGCCGGGGTTATTCCGGCCGTATTGATGTACTATATTATTTTTGATGATAAAGAAAAAACAGAGGATGATATTATCCATTTTCTTTTAACCGCTTCTGAAATCGGAAGTATTTTCAAAAAAGGAGCTACCATTTCTGCTGCTATGGGTGGATGCCAGGCTGAAATCGGTGTAAGCAGTGCCATGGCGGCAGCCGCACTCACCGAAGCCATGGGCGGCACACAACGTCAGGCATTGATGGCCGCCGAAATTGCAATGGAACATCACCTGGGCATGACTTGCGATCCTATTGCCGGGCTGGTACAAATACCATGCATTGAACGCAATGCGATGGGAGCCATCAAAGCTATTACGGCCTCACAACTCGCTCTTCAGAGTACGCCCGATTTTGCACGGGTAAGCCTGGATGGAGTGATTAAAACCATGTGGGATACGGCCAAGGATATGAACTCCAAATACAAGGAAACAGCCGATGGCGGGCTGGCAGTGAACGTACCATTGAGTTTAAGTGAATGTTGATAATGGGTGATTGTACAAAGCTTCTTTACATCTTATAACTTCTGCGTATATCCCTTTCCGTTTCCCGGGCTTTAATGGTTTCGCGTTTATCGAAGTTTTTCTTTCCTTTACCCAATCCGATTTCTAATTTAAAATAACCACTATCTGCAAGGAATAATCTCAAGGGTACTATGGTATATCCTTTCTCTTTGCTTTTGGCTTCCAGTTTTCGCAACTCCCTTTTGGTTAGCAATAATTTTCTTTCTTGTAAAGGTTCATGATTGGTGTATGTTCCAAACGCATACGGTGAAATGTGCAGGTTTTTTACGTACAGTTCCCCTTGGTGGAAGATGCAATAACTGTCTACAAAACTGGCCCGCCCCGCACGTAGGGATTTGATTTCCGTACCACTCAACACCATGCCTGCTGTGTATCGCGCTTCAAAGAAAAAATCGTGTGTGGCCTTTTTGTTATTGATTTCCATAAATGTAGTGATGCAAAAATAGTGAATAAAAACCGGCCTGTACATTTCCCGGGATCTGGTTTTTTGTACACATGGAGGCCTCTGTACGAGCCGTATTGATTAACTTCAATCAAAATACTCATGCCATGGCAACTACCAATCCAACTTCTCCATTATCCAAAACAGTTCAGTTGTTATTGTTGTTCATCCTGGTGACGGTGGTGTTGTATTATTCGAAAGCACTATTAATTCCCATTGCTTTTGCCGGATTACTGGCGATGGTTTTATTGCCCCTCAACCGTTGGTTAGAAATGAAAAAGATGAAACGTATTTGGGCTGTATTGTTATCCACCGTTGTTTTTATATTGGGGGTTGTAGGTGTTATATGGTTGGTGTCCTGGCAAATTGGCAATGTGGCCAGTGATGCATTTAAGATGGAGGGTAAACTGGAGGAAATTATCCAGAGCATTCAGCAAATGATTAAAGATACATTGGGCATCTCCAAACAAATGCAGGAGCAGATGGTTCAACAAAACAAAGAGAAAGGTGCTGCTACGGTTGGAAAAGGGCTGGTTGGTGTGGCGGGTTATATATGGACTTTCCTCATTGATTTTGTGTTGGTGGCGGTGTACCTTTTTTTATTTCTGTATTATCGTTCTCATATTAAGAAATTTATTTTGAATGTTTCAGCATTTGGCCACAAGGATAAAACGGAAAATGCTTTAGAGCAATCTACTCAGGTGGGGCAGCAATACCTTACCGGACTTTCATTGATGATTCTTTGCCTATGGGTGATGTATGGTGTGGCATTCAGCATAATTGGTGTAAAGTATGCATTATTCTTTGCCATATTATGTGGATTGCTGGAGATGATTCCATTTGTTGGAAACCTAACCGGTACTTCACTCACGGTACTGTTTAGCCTAAGTCAGGGTGCAGATATTCGAATGGTGATTGCCATCATTGTTACGTACGCACTGGTTCAGTTCATACAAACCTATCTGATTGAACCCCTGGTGGTTGGTGCCAAAGTGAACATTAATCCCTTATTCACCATATTGGTATTGGTAGCGGGTGAAATGGTTTGGGGCATTCCGGGTTTGGTGCTGGCTATTCCGCTGCTGGCTATCCTTAAAATTATTTTCGATCATTTTGAGCCACTGAAACCTTATGGTGAGTTGATAGGTGAGGTAAAGAAGAAAAAGATGAAGAAGTAACCGGAGGCTGGTGTATAGTAATGGCTTCGGGAACTTAAGTCTTCAACCGGTATGTAACTTCTAACTTCAAATATTTTTTTTCTGTTGTCGTTGCAACTGAAGTTGTGATTTCTTATACATTAGTGAAAACAAATTCCCGCGAAACACCGCAAAAATTGCGCTGAATTACCGCAGAGGTGTACCAATCAAATTCAGCGAACATCCGCGAAAATATCAGCTTGACTCTGGGGGATTAAAGATTCATCTCTTTCTGTTTTATTTTCTTAATGACATAGAAAAAAAATACATCAACCAGTTTATGTAATTCCAAATTTTCAAAAATACACTAGTTGGTGTAACAAAAATAAAAGTAACGAGGAGTAACAAACGCACGCAGTGTATAGATTACTCAGGTTAAAAAATGTATTGTAGTCAGATAATCATCGTATGTACAAAAAAAGGGAAACCACCGGCTCCCCTTTTAATAATATAATTTTTGTTTTATCAGCTTTTAAACAACAAAATCAACTGGGCAATTTTGTCTTTTAGATCTTTACGTGCTACAATGAAATCTAAAAAACCGTGCTCCAGCAAAAATTCACTGCGCTGGAAACCTTCCGGTAAATCTTTCTTAATCGTTTCCTTGATAACCCTGGGGCCTGCAAAGCCAATCAACGCATCGGGTTCACCAATAATGATATCGCCCAGCATAGCAAAAGATGCCGTGGTGCCTCCAAACGTAGGATCGGTACATAGAGAAATATACGGCACTTTAGCATCGCTCAATTGCTTCAACTTACCCGATGTTTTCGCCAGTTGCATTAAAGAAAAAGCACTCTCCATCATGCGCGCGCCACCACTTTTATTGATAATCATAAATGGTATGCGGTGCTCAATGCAATAATCACAACCCCGACTGATTTTTTCACCCATTACGCTGCCCAAACTTCCTCCGATAAATTCAAAATCCATACAGGCTACTACTAAGTCTTGTCCGTGTACCTTACCATGTGCAACGGTTATCGAATCATGTATGTCTGTTTTGGAATACGTTTCTTCTAATCGCTTGGAGTAGGGCTTGAGGTCAACAAAACCTAAATGGTCTTTAGATTTGATGTTGGCAAACAGTTCCACAAATACATTATCGTCGAATAAAATCTGAAAATACTCATCGCTTCCAATGCGGTGGTGGTATTCGCATTTCGGACAAACATATTTGTTTTCGTCGAGTTCAGTTATGGTACAGGTGTATTTGCAGGAAGGGCATTTGGTCCATAAACCCTCGGGCGCATCTTTTTTCTCCTTGGTAGAAGTTAAGATGCCCTTTTTTATGCGTTTGAACCAACTCGTTTTTTCCTCACCTTCCAGTTGCGGATCATCTCCCGCAAGGTTTGCTGAAAAATCCTCTTCTTGTTTCATCCGTTCAAATTAGGCGTTGAAATAAAGGGGGAACACACCCAATGGCAACGGTTCCCCCCATTTTTTACTATGCAATAGTAATGCTTTTATCCAGATAAACATCCTGAATGGCGTTCAGCAGTTCAATGCCTTCACCCATGGGTTTCTGGAAAGCTTTTCTACCACTGATCAGCCCCATACCGCCGGCACGTTTGTTCACCACGGCGGTCGTTACGGCTTCTGCCATATCGGTAGCCCCCATGCTTTCTCCACCGGAGTTTATCAATCCTACACGGCCCATGTAGCAATTGGCCACTTGGTAGCGTGCCAGATCAATCGGATGATCGGTCGTTAATTTTTCATATACCAACTTGCTGGTTTTACCATGCTTGGTTGCCAGGTATCCGCCATTGTTGGTAGGTAATTTTTGTTTGATGATATCTGCCTGAATAGTAACCCCCAGGTGATTGGCCTGACCGGTAAAATCAGCCGCTGCGCTGTAATCCACACCATCTACTTTAAAAGCATTGTTCCGTACATAGCACCACAATACGGTCGTCATGCCCAACTCATGTGCCAGTTCAAAAGCTTGAGCCACTTCCTGCAACTGACGGCCACTTTCGTGGCTTCCCCAATAAATGGTAGCACCTACAGAACAGGCACCCATGTTCCAGGCATCTTTTATCTGGCCGAACATCACCTGATCAAACTTGTTAGGGTAACTCAAAAATTCGTTGTGGTTAATCTTTACCATCATCGGAATTTTGTGTGCATACTTACGGCTCACACTGGCCAATACACCGTAGGTAGATGCCACGGCGTTGCAACCGGCTTCAATAGCCAGTTTTACTATATTTTCAGGATCGAAATAAATGGGGTTAGGAGCGAACGATGCACCACCACTGTGTTCAATGCCCTGGTCAACCGGAAGAATAGATACATAACCCGTACCGGCCAAGCGGCCGTGGTGTAACATGGCATGTAAGCTGCGCAGGGTTTGATTGCTGCGGTTGCTATCCATCCATTGTTCTACATGGTTCGGACCGGGAAGGTGTAATTGGTCTTTAGAAATGGTTTTACACTCGTGGTTCAGCAGGTGGTCTGCATTTTTACCGAGTAACTCAACAATTTTGCTGTTAGCCATGGTATATAAAATTTTGGCAAAAATACGGAACCCAACGGTTTAAAGTACATCTATATGGCATTGCCTGATTTGGCACGCAGTTCCTTGAAATACGGAAAGGCAAGGGCCATTCGTGAACCATACCAGCTGAAATATTCACCGTCTGCTAAAATGGTTTGTTGTTCAGGAAAGTTTTCACGAAAATATGCGAGGTGTTTCTCACGGAAAGGATAGGGTTCGCTGGATAGGAGGATGTATTGCGCCCCGCTGTTGCGTATATCCTCGTCAGTTATTTCAGGATAACGGATTTGATTTTCAAAACAATTGCTGAAACCAGCCACACGCATCATATCATTGATAAAAGTATCTCCGCCGATTGTCATGAACGGATCTTTCCAAATCAGGTATACTGCAGGAATGGGGTCGGGCAGGGTGGAGGGTATTTCTTTTTGAATTCGTTGTATCCATTCCTCAGCCAGCGCATCACGGTGAGTTAGCCTACCTATATGATCTATCATTTGTAGTGCCTGGGGAATATTATGGATATCGGTTAGCCATACGGGGAATTCCGATGCCAGTGTATTGATTTGCTCCTGTACATTTTCTTCGCGGTTGGCGATGATTAGATCGGGCTGAAGCGCACGCACTTTTTCAATATGTACTGTTTTGGTGCCTCCTACGCGGGGTTTACTGCGAAACCATGTTTCGGGATGTACACAAAATTTGGTGATGCCTGCGGTTTCGGCTTCCAGGTGCAAATTGTACAACAACTCTGTAACCGAGGGTACCAGCGAAACAATGCGTTGAGGAGGATCGGGCAGGGTGGGAAGTGATAAGAACATGATGCAAAATAAAAAAACTTCCGGGCTATTCATCTGAATGAACAATCCGGAAGCAATGTATTTCGGATGCCAACTTTAACCCATATCAGTTGGTTTTTCAGGATGGACTTTAACTTTCAGAGGGGGTCTGTATGTTAAATAAGTTTATCCTGGTTTCAGTAGGTCTTTTCGCCGGGGTGGGTAGCCGCGGGTTTAGGATAATGGATTACGGTTTTAGGAATCTGGATCTTTCCGGTTCTTCTCTGTTTCGCTTTCGCGTAACCGTTAGGATATTGGAAGCGGTTATTGGATTTATCTCTCGGTTTTTCGAAGGATGTTGGTCAAAGGATTTGGATGCGTTGGTCTTTTCTAAGGATATCGTTTATTCACCAAATACTCAAAAAACAAAATAGATAGAAGTTGACTGATATCGGATTTTTGTAGCTTTTCTAAATTGGATATTGGAACTACTTTTCTTTTGGCTTTATCAGGATTCTTGGATATTGATTGATATTAATTCGTATCAATCAACTTCTGATACAAAGATGCGACGCTTTTAGGCCTGAATCAAGAGCGAAATTGCTCTTTTTTCGCAATGTCGAAATTGCACATTGCATCGTATATCGGCTATCTTTCACGTAGGGATACTACCTTTTGACCTCTCGTATTTTTACGATTTTACGTATAAAACACATTAAAATACCCCTCATATATCAAAAAAATATCAGTTCGTTGCCTCACGCTTGCGGAAAGCACGCAACATTTTTTTTCATTTTTCTTACTTTCAAAAGGTTGATTTTTCTTCAATCATCCTCTTTTCCTACCATACATGTTGCACAAAATTCAATCGTGTACCCATAATACAGATGATGCTAGCTGAATAAAAAGAAAATGAGACATTAAAAACCTTTGGATGAAGGGCTGCCGGATTGAAGTGGTGCTGCGCAGCAGCTAAACGGAAAGCCGGAACTAAAGAAGATGAAAGTACTGAAGCCCACAGCCCCAAAGTCTTTAAAATATTATTGCTGTGCTGTTACCTATAATATCCTGCACATCTCATCCTCATTCATTAAACAATATCTTTGCTGAGAGGTCTACTCCCAAATTTTTTTTATGCTTAAATCTATTCAACTTCCCTTGAAGTGGTTGTTGTGTTTATTGGTTTGCAGTGCGTGTTCAAAAGACAACAACCCGAATGCGCCCGAACCACCGCCAGCAGAATTTATGTATTTTCCACCGGTTGGCGGGAATGAATGGCAAACAAAATCGCCGGTTGCATTAGGATGGGATACAGCGCAGTTGAGTGATTTATATCAATACCTTGATCAGAAAAACACCAAAGCGTTTATTATTTTACACAATGGCAAAATAGTAGTTGAAAAATATTTTGATGCCTTTACGGCCGACAGTATCTGGTATTGGGCATCTGCCGGTAAAACCGTTACTTCTATGCTGGTGGGCATTGCACAACAGGAAGGCTTATTAGATATTAATCAAAGCACATCGCAGTATATAGGAGCGGGGTGGACCAGCTTACCATCCGACAAAGAAAATCTCATACAGGTGAAACATCAGCTCACCATGACAACCGGGTTGAATGATGGCGTGGCAGATCCCGACTGTACATTACCGGAATGCCTAACCTATACGGCCGATGCGGGCACACGATGGGCCTATCACAATGCCGCCTACACGCTGTTGGATAAAGTGATTGAGCAAGTCAGCGGGTTAACGTTCAATCAATACTTTCAACAAAAAATACGGAACCGGATTGGGATGAACGGAGTGTGGATTAAAACGCCCAATGCAAACAATGTGTATTTCAGTAATGCACGCAGCATGGCCCGTTTCGGTTTACTGATGCTCAACCGCGGTACATGGAACACTGAAAATATACTGAACGATTCTGTGTATTTTAATCAGATGATACACACTTCTCAAAACCTCAATGCCAGCTATGGTTACCTAACCTGGTTGAATGGACAATCAGGACATATGCTGCCGGGATTGAGGATGGTGCTCTCCGGCTCCATCATTCCCGGAGCGCCCAACGATATGTATGCGGCCCTGGGCAAAAACGATCAGAAACTCTATGTAGTTCCATCAAAAAAATTAGTCGTGATTCGGATGGGAGAATCGGCCGGGGCCATTCATTTTGCACTGAGCGATTTTGATGATGAAATCTGGAGCCGGTTAAATAGTATCATGCCTTAAAAATGGCACTGAAGATACGTATGATTGCATGTGGCAAACAGTAGGATTGCATGTGAGCAAACTTTTTTAATACAACCTCACCTACTGGCAAAAAAAAACTCCCGCACTGCACCTTTGGGGAAATACAGCGTCGGGAGTTCAACATGTTCTTCCAACTTTTGAGGGTTGGTTTTTCAGGATTGAATTTCTTAAGCGGAACGTTTTCCGATTAAAATGAGTTGTCCTGGTTTCAGTGTTTGGTTTTTCGCTGCTCAGGAACCAGCAGACGTAGGATACTGTGAATCAAATCCTGTTTTCTATGGGTTTGAATCAGGGTTTTTGCCATCATCGCTTTTTAGGGCATAGGCAGGATATTGGTTTGGTTTTGGTCTTTCGCGCCATCATCGCTTTTTAAGGCATAGGCAGGATATTGGTTTGGTTTCGGTCTTTCGCGCCATCATCGCTTTTTAAGGCATAGGCAGGATATTGGTTTGGTTTCGGTCTTTCGCGCCATCATCGCTTTTTAGGGCATAGGCAGGATATTGGTTTGGTTTTGGTCTTTCGCGCCATCATCGCTTTTTAGGGCATAGGCAGGTTATTGGTTTGGTTTCGGTCTTTCGCGCCATCATCGCTTTTTAGGGCATAGGCAGGATATTGGTTTGGTTTCGGTTTTTCGCGCCATCATCGCTTTTTAAGGCATAGGCAGGATATTGGTTTCATTTTCGGTTTTTCTTGTGGTATCGAATTTCTCGATCGTTTTCATAGGGATTTATACATTTAGCTTTTCAGCTTTGAGTTCTTTGGGGTTACCGCGATGTCAAGGATCTTAAAAAGTAGAAGTTGACTGATATTGGATTGGGTTCTTCTGGTTCGGATATTGGAACCTCTTGTGGTTCTTTGGATTTTTGGATAATGATTGATAAAACTTCCTATCAATCAACTTCTGGTACAAAGATGCGACGGGTTTAGTCCTCCATCAAGAGCGATAATGCTCTTTTTACACATTGCAGTTTATACCGCGGCACTCGTAAATAAAACATGAAACAGCCGCGACAGATACGCGCCCCGCGTTCGTAGATTTACGATACATTGGATGCGTTCGCTCCAAAAAAAAGTGCCGCATTCTTTTAAAATGCAGCACTGTACTATGTTATAAGCGCTTCGTAGAATTCCCGAAGGGTTATTTGGCTAAACTGCGGATGATGTCATATTTAGTAACAATGTGATAAGTACCACTGTCATCTTTGCTTAAAACCGCACCATTTTCTTTTGAAATAAATCCGCTTAAACGTTCCACCGGGGTATTAAATGCCACTTCAGGATAGGCTTTTTCCATTACATCACGCACGGTTTTCTGTTTAATATCCGGCGATTCCATAATCTTCGTGAACAATCCACCCGCAGAAATAGAGCCGGCGTTCAGGCCTGCCTCAAATACCGGAACATTTTCAATGTCATACTTCTTCATCAGTTCCATTGCGGTTTCAACGGTATCATCGGGTGTAACGCTAATTAATTTTTGTTTTCCGCGGCCTCCAATAATGTCTTTAAACGTTTTCACATCTAAAAATCCGCGTTCCAGCATCCACTCATCGTTGTAAATTTTACCTACATAGCGGCTGCCGTGGTCGTGGAAAATACACACCACCACATCATCCGGTTTCAGGGTATCTTTCAGTTGAAAAACGCCTTGCAGGCAACTGCCTGCGCTGTATCCGCAAAACAAGCCTTCTTCCTTGGCAATTCGGCGAGCCATAACGGCACCGTCTTTATCGGTTACTTTAGTGAATGCATCAATGACGCTCATATCATAATTCTGAGGCACAAAGTCTTCCCCAAAACCTTCACTGATGTATGGATACACCTCGTTCATATCAATTTCACCCGTTTCAAAGTATTTAGCGAGCAAAGAGCCATAACTATCTATAGCCCATACTTTTATGTTGGGATTTTTCTCCTTCAGGTAGCGAGCCGTACCTACAATGGTTCCACCGGTACCGGTAGCCACCACCAGGTGGGTAACCTTCCCTTCAGTTTGTGCCCATATTTCAGGACCAGTTTGTTCGTAATGTGCCTGACGATTGGCCAGGTTATCGTATTGGTTTACGTACCAGGAGTTGGGCACTTCGGTGGCCAGCCGCTTCGATACAGAATAATAAGAGCGTGGATCTTCAGGCTCCACATTGGTTGGGCACACAATCACCTCTGCGCCCACGGCTTTCAAAATATCCACCTTTTCTTTCGATTGTTTATCAGTTGTAGTGAATATACATTTATAGCCCTTCACCACTGCTGCCAAAGCCAGGCCCATTCCGGTATTGCCGCTGGTACCTTCAATGATGGTGCCACCCGGTTTAATTTTGCCCTCTTGTTCAGCTACTTCCAGCATTTTCAGCGCCATTCGGTCTTTAATAGAGTTACCCGGATTGAAATATTCCACTTTTGCCAACACGGTAGAAGGCAGATCCTTCGTGATGTTGTTCAGTTTAATCAGTGGAGTATTACCAATCGTTTCTAAAATGTTATTCAACCACATATTGTAAAATTTTGCGCAATTTAAGGAAATTGGCACGGATAGGTTTAGTGTATGTAAATACTGGCATCTGAAATGTGCTCTATATCATATTCCACATCAGCGAATCATTCATAGGAAAAAACAGATGCGACAAGGGCTGTGCACTTCAGTAACCACATGCAACATAACTTCCGGCCATCTATTGTAAGTCAGGCCCCGAAAGCATTCCGGATCCGGCAGCACCTATTCTTTATGGTACGATACGAGTGGTTTACGCGGATGTGCACTGCGGAGGCAGAGGTGTAGATAACGAAAAAATCCTGAAAGATACCAAGCTACTGTTGTTGATGAATCGGTATTGAGCATTTATATAAGGTTTGTGTGCATTCAATAGAAATACTGATTGCTAAGATTTAATGTAAGAAGAAATTAAGATTGAATAGGGTAATGGATAAATCCATTCATAAAATTTGAATATACATCATCGCCAATAAAAGAATTTACACCCATGCCCACGAATTAATTCGTGGGCATGGGTTCATAAATGAATTTGATGGCATTGGTGCATGAATGAATTTGAGGGCATTGTTTCATGAATGAATTTGATGGCATTGGTGCATGAATGAATTTGAGAGCATTGTTTCATAAATGAATTTGATGGCATTGGTTCATAAATGAATTTGATGGCATGGGGTTCATAAATGAATTTGATGGCATTGGTGCATGAATGAATTTGAGGGCATTGATGCATGAATGAATTTGAGGGCATTGGTTCATGAATGAATTTGAGGGCATTGATGCATGAATGAATTTGAGGGCATTGTTTCATGAATGAATTTGAGGGCATTGGTTCTTGATTGAATTTAATGGCATGGGGTTCATAAATGAATTTGATGACATGGGTTCATGAATGAATCAATACTGCATAAAAAAGTATCATCTCATAACATCTGAATTTATTCATGGGTTAATCAATCCGGTATAAAAATGTATGACCACATAACCCAAAAAGTACACGAGAGATAAACAAATGAAATCGATAAATCCACTAATTTTTCAACAATTGTACTGGTAGTCCGCGTTTAAATCCTCGGTTGAAATTGTGGGAATAACGCAAAACCAATTCCACGATTTGGTAAGCTAGAATATAAAACATGAATTAAAGAATTGAATATGTCACATTCAATCAACACAATATGGATACATGCTATTTGGGCAACCAAATATAGAGCACCATTAATTCACCCATCTATTGAAAAAAATGTGTACCATTTTATTTCTGAGCAATTGCGTGGACAAGGCTGTCCTGTTGGTATAATAAATGGCATGTCCGACCATATTCATTGTTTGTTTCTACTAAACCCCAAGAAATCCATAGCAGAGGTTATCAAACAAATAAAAGGAAGCAGCTCGCACTATATAAATCAAAATAAACTGATTGCTGACAAATTTGCATGGCAAACAGGTTATGCTGCCTTTTCAGTATCGAAATCTGTAGTTGACAAAGTGTTTCGATACATCCAAAACCAAAAGCAACACCATTCAAAGAAAATATTTCAGAAAGAATACGAAGAATTTTTTAAATAATATAAGATTAACAATGATAGTTAACACAAAAACCAATTAGCCCAATTGGTTTATCATCTCAATAATTTAACGCAAGAAGAAATTAAGATTGAATAGGGTAATGGATAAATCCATTCATAAAATTTGAATATGCATCATCGCCAATAAAAGAATTTACACCAATGCCCACGAATTAATTCGTGGGCATTGATGCATGAATGAATTTGATGGCATTGTTTCATGAATGAATTTGATGGCATTGTTTCATGAATGAATTTGAGGGCATTGGTTCATGAATGAATTTGAGGTCATGGGTGCATGAATGAATTTGATGGCATGGGTTCATGATTGAATATGAGGGCATTGATTCTTGAATGAATTTAATGGCATTGATGCATGAATGAATTTGAGGGCATTGGTTCATGAATGAATTTGATGTCATGGGTTCATGAATGAATTTGAGGGCATGAGTTCATGAATGAATTTGAGGGCATGGGTTCATAAATTAATTCGTGGGCATTGATGCATGAATGAATTTGATGGCATTGGTGCATCAATGAATTTGAGGACATTGGTTCTTGAATGAATTTGATGGCATGGGGTTCATGAATGAATTTGAGGGCATTGGTTCATAAATGAATTCGTGGGCATTGATGCATGAATGAATTTGAGGGCATTGGTTCATGAATGAATTTGATGTCATGGGTTCATGAATGAATTTGAGGGCATGGGTTCATAAATGAATTTTTGGACATTGGTTAATAAATGAATTTGTGGGCAAGGGTGCATGAATAAATCAATTCTATAAAAAAAATCGCACCATCTCATATCCCGTGAATTTATTCATGGGTTAATGCGTACATGAATCAATTCGTGGGCATTGGGAGCACTAGTTAGCTGTTTTATAGGTATGCTTCATTCTTTGCATCCAATCGTTCAAAGTGTTTCCCATTGAATTGAAGTACAAAACTTTTGGTTTCATCATAGCGTATACCCCGGATCATTTCATACAGCTTCACCGACGATACGCTATCGTTGGCATAGTGCCGGTATTTGTCGGGGTATGTAAAAACTTCATCAATCCGCTCACGGATTTCCCTTTGAAACATTAATTGTTTTGTGTGTTGGTTGTAAGTGTATGCACCATTGTAAAAGTTCAAAAAAGGCCTGTTTATGAATGCGGGGTAGTGTATATCAATCGTATCCGTGATTTTGACCATATAGGCGATATGTGCGTATGCGCTGCTGTAAGCCTTATCACCTCCTAAGAGCAAAAACAATGAGTCGTTCAGTGGTATGATACTGTCGAATCGTGCCTCAATTTCACTGGAAATATTCGCAGCATAGAACCGGTTGTCTTTTTGTACTGTTAGGATGGAATAGGTGATAAACCCCCTGGTGCCGCCCGACCAATAGCCATAACTATAAGTGCTGATATTTTCAAAGATTGCATTCTTTTCCAAACCTTTAATGTTTTCGGGGTTCGTTTGTTGATTATTAATGAAGTGAACCAATTCCTGTGTGGTGGCTTCGGTATGTGCCGTTATATTGAAGGTGGAATGTGGATCCGAAATATAAATTGTACTACTATCGATTATCATTTGAATACGTTGCTCCAATTGCATAGATGCTTCTGTATTAACAGAAGTCGGATTTGGTGTATCAGCGTATGGGTTGGTGTCCGTTGCGTTTGGGTTACAGGAAATCAGCGAAATTGTTACAAATAAAACAATGAATTTCATTGGGATTGTTCGTGTGTTCTAATATAAATCAACAAGTTTGAGGATTACAAACTTAAGAAATCGGGCTTGTCTGGTATTGCTTTGAAGGAACGATGGGGTTAGGAATCATCGGCTAAACAAATGATTATTCCGAAAGAAAATATACACGAAACTGGAAAGGATTGGATAGGAATACAAAAAGTTAACCCAGCGTCTGCGTTGCTTTAGGTTAAAGGTGCGATTTCTATGCACATGTATTACGGAGTACAAGTACATACACAACAAAGTCAGTAACCCGGAAACAAATAAAATAGGTGCCAGTTCAAGCATACATGAATAGATTGGAAATGATTGAACGTAAGTTACATTAATCTTACAAGTTTCCCCTTTCTTTTGATGAGGTTTTTATAATCCCATTGTATGGTTCTGGCTTTTTGTAACCATCGCATTAATGCTTCAGTATCTATTTCTTTTACATTGCTGTATCTTTTTTCTGCAGCCTTAAAGGTGCCTTCATTTTGTAATTCAGGTTCGTCGAAGCTTTGTCCGCTCCAAAACAACAAACGCACACAATGTTTAAGTTTGCTATATCCTACAATCGGGTTCCCGTCAATAAACCACACAGGGTGGGCATGCCATATTTTTGATTCAACATCATGAAATGCTGTGTGAATGGTTTTGTAGAGTGTGTCGGCAATAGCCTTATCGGCAGCCTCTAGTTTCTGATGATATGCTAATATGTCTTGTTGCATTGCGAACTGTTTTTTAACTCGTTTAGAAGTGAAAATATATGAAATTGTTGATAAGTATCTGTCAGGTTCTTTAAATGTGATATATGAGTTAATCACATCATTGTGGTATAGGCATGAACAGAACCTAATCTAATTTCACCAAATCATTTCTAACCCACTAAAACATTTCATATGTTCAAGCATATTTTAAAAAGGCTGACAGGAGTTATTTCCATCGTTTTATTATTGAATGCCTGTTCTAAAGATGATCAGGGTCCTATTCAATTCTCAAGTGATTCTATTCAAGGTATGTTGTATTATTATGAGGATGAATCACTCGGTCGAATTCGCTTGCTAGATTTAGAGTCCGGAATCAGAAGAGGATATACCTTAAATGCATCTGCAGGAGTAACCCTTCAGGCAATTTGTGATGACCGTTCACAGCTAGTGTTGAAAGCATACAAAGCCCCAACGATAAGTCCGGCTTTTAATGACGGAGCACGGTTTGTTAAACCTTACCAAGGCGAGAGTGGATGGATGTTTACTTCCAATGTGATTCCCGGTTTGATATCCGTAGATGATGACGATTGGTATGATATACACATGAACCCCGACAAATTCCATGCGTTTAAGTTCCACGAAATGGGCGAGGTAAATGGCGAAAAGGAATACGCTATTGAAAGTATACATTTCCCTGGCCATTATATTGCATATAGCGGTCACCCGATACAAGGAACAAATACCATAAGCTATGTGGAGTTTCCTGAATTAGACGATGCTCCACGCTGGAGATTGTTTAAACCTGCAGGAGCGTATTTGGAGGGGAATATAAATCTAATTAGTACTCCATAATCAGAGGGAAAAGGTCTTCAAAATAAAGCGGGTCAGTGCATTCATCATCGTTTGTGTAAAATTTCCAATGCTTTCTGCACCGCTTCATCACCGGCGTTTTGCACACGATAATAACCTTCATTGCGCCATAACTGTCGTGCAATTCCGTTTTTCATACTATTCATCAGGAATGTCATTTCAGATGGCGTTAATGTAGAAGTATTGACTGAATCTTTTAATATATTCTGATTGAAAAAACGAAGGGCATTTTCGTCTACGCTGTACTGTTGTCTGAAGGCATCCGGTGTTTTGTATTTGTTGAATACAGTAGGATTCGAAGTGGGGTAGAGATAAGTGAACTGGTTTACCAGACGATTGCCATACATATAAGCCATAGCATACGAAATGCTGCTGGTGTCGGAGGCCACCCAAACATCGGGAGCAATACCTCCGCCTTCATATAATGTTTTACCTCCGGCGGTTTTAAATTTCCTGCCGGTGGTATCCACTGCGGCGGAGTCTGAATGAAAACCAGGATCGTGAATTTCATTGAAATAATCTTTATTCCCCGGTTGGTAGGTACGCTGTATACTCCTGCCCAGTGGTGTATAATATCTTGATACGGTTAAACGAAGAGCACCGCGGTTGCTTAAGTTGAATTGTTCTTGTACCAATCCTTTCCCAAAAGTGCGTCTACCCACTACCGTAGCACGGTCCCAATCCTGTAAAGCGCCAATTAATATTTCACTGGCACTGGCTGTTCCTTCATCAGCCAACACCACGAGTTTTCCAGTTTCAAACATACCGTTGCGGCGGCATCGGTACTCTTCTTTTTTCTTATGTGCGCCTTCTGTATACGTAATGAGTTTATCACCTGATAAAAATTCATCGGCAATCTCAACAGCCGCATCCATGATGCCTCCACCATTGCCACGTACATCCAGTATGAGTTGTTTCATTCCGCTTTCCACCAGTTTCTCCAGTTCAATCATAAACTCACGATACGTAGGTTGAGAGAAACGGTCGAGGTGAATGAATCCGGTTGAATCATTGATCATATATGCTGCGGTAACGCTGTTCACTGCAACGATGTCTCTTTTTACTTCTACTGGTAGTTTTGTGCCGCCACGTAAAACCTGTAACCGAATGGCCGAACCCCGGTTCCCTTTCAAAACCGAGCGAACATATTCTGCGGTTTTCTCTCTGCCGGACAGTATACTGTCTCCTGCAGCAAGGATCCTGTCCCCGTTTTTCAAGCCGGCTGTCGCTGCCGGTCCGCCGGGGATAATCTGCACCACATGCAAGGTGTCATCGATCATGTCAAACTCAATACCAATACCATAAAACGAACCGGCAATATCATCATTCGCGGATTCCAGTAAATTCGGTGGTATATACTGCGTGTGGGGGTCAAGGCGAGTGAGCATCGAAAGTATGGCGGTATCCATCAACTCAGCGGTAGATACTTCATCTACATATTTCTCCCGTATCAAATCAACCACTTCCTGTAAGGGCTGGCTTTTTTCCAATGCAAAGAAATGTCGGGTAGGGAAGGCGTCCCTCATTTTATATCCCAGAAATAACCCGCCAATCATTGACAGGGCAAATAGAAAAGGGAGCCAGATGTTTAACTTTTTTCGTTCCATGAAGGGATTGATTAGCCTGGTTGGTTGCTTCGAATAAGGTTGCAAAATTAGAGGTTTGTAGCCGATGCACGATTTTTTTTCGTGGGATTAACAAGTTTGTTCTAACTTAATATCCAATTCCATTACAATGTCTGTAAAACTTATTGCCGATAGTGGTTCTACCAAAACCGAATGGTGTTTGATTTCGGGTGGCAAACTTAAAAAAACCGTGATTACCCAGGGGATAAGTCCTTATTTCCTGAATGAACATCAAATTACATCATTGATTCAAAATGAACTTTTACCTGAACTCCAGTCTAAACCCGCTGAAGTGTTTTATTATGGCACCGGCTGTGGAACCCCATCGCATGTAAAATTGGTTACCCGTGCTATTCAAAAAGTGTTCCCGTCAGCCTCCATAATGGTAAAACACGATTTGTTTGGTGCTGCACGGGCACTATGCGGCGACGGGAAAGGGGTGGTGGCTATACTGGGTACCGGTTCCAATTCGGGGTATTTTAACGGGCAAAGAATTGTGCGCAATAACCCCGGTCTGGGTTTTATTCTTGGGGATGAAGGAAGTGGAGCTTACCTGGGCAAAAAGGTGATCCAACACTATTTGTACAACACTTTTGAACCGGATATTATGCTGCGCTTCGAACAAAAATATAAAACCGGTGCGGCAGACATCCTCGATGCAGTGTACAAAAAACCACTTCCCAACCGCTATCTGGCCAATTTCACAGGCTTCCTGGTGGAGAACCGCGGGCACTTTATGATTGAAAATATAATTGAAGACGGACTGAACGATTTTTTCTTTAACCATATTTATAAATACCCCGAAAGCTGGAAAATGCCCATACATTTTACCGGAAGCGTAGCCTGGGGGTTCAGGGATGTGTTGCAGGATCTATGCAATGCGTATGAACTGCAATTAGGCAAAGTGATGAAAAACCCAATGGAAGGATTGATCCGTTATCATTGCCGTAAAAAAAACGTGTAAAAATTATAACATATCTTTAAGGGTCGTGTGCAAAAATGTTGTATATTAGTCTCTCGAAAATTCACCCCTAAATATTGCCTGTATGAACATCAAATTTTTACTAACCACCACATGTATCGCCACTGCATTATCTGCCACCGCGCAAAAAGCCGACGTAGGATATGCAATTACCGGAGACGGTAACAAAGATTTTATCTGGATGAATATCCGCGAAGTGGATTTGAACACCGGTACCATCACCAAAACACTGTTTGAGCGCAGTAAAACGCCTTATCAATTGATTGATGTGAATACCAAAAAGGTAACCACCGCAGATGCTATTAAAAATGGTAATATTTTTTCAACAACCGATTATCCTACATCCACATTTGTGGCAGCCGCTGCGCTGGATGCCAGAGGTAAAAAACTTTATTTCACGCCTATGCGTATGGGAGAATTGCGCTGGCTCGATTTGAATATCAAGAATGGCACTCCCACTTTCTTCACCCTGCGTTCAGAAGTGCTGAATTTCAGCAATACCATGCATTCGGCAGACGAGGCTAAAAACATTACCCGCATGGTCATTGCACCTAACGGTAAAGGATATGCCGTTACCAATGATGCCAGCCACTTTATTGAATTTACAACCGGCAAAATGCCCGTAATCAAAGACCTGGGAAGCCTCATTGATGCCGAAGAAAACAAAGGGATTTCCATTACCAATAAATGTACCAGTTGGGGTGGCGATATGATTGCAGATGCCTTCGGTAAACTGTATATCATCTCCGCCAATAAAAATGTATTCGTAATAGATCCTGAAACACGCATTGCAACACACAAAGGTGCCATTAAAGGGTTACCGGTTCAATACACTGCTAATGGTGCAGCGGTTTCTGCCGATGGCGACATCATAGTTACCAGTGCCAATTTCTTTGAAGGATATTACAAAGTGAAACTGGCCGATTTAACCGCTGAAAAAATGGAAGGTTCCGATGTGAAATACAACGCAGCAGATTTGGCCAATGGTCGCTTCCTCTTACAAAAAGAAGCCGACAAAACCAATCAACTGGAGCCGTCTGATTTACCTGCTCCCGTGTTTACCGGTACCGAATCAAAAATTTACCCTAACCCGGTAACCAATGGCCAGTTCTATGTTTCCCTTGAAGGACAAAAAGATGGTCGCTACCATGTGCTGATTACCGATCTGGCCGGTAGAACATTACAATCTACTCCGGTACAGGTAGCTAAAGGAAAACAAATGGTACGCGTTGCCGTTACCGGTCGCCCCGTAAAAGGTATGTACATGGTAAAAGTGGTGAACAGCGATAAACAAACAGTTATTACAGATAAAATTATTATCGAATAAATCGTCTTTGGGTTTTTAAGTCACGAGGCTGCAACAACTGCAGCCTCTTTTTTTTGGTGCATTCTTCGTACATTGCATATATCGTCTGTACCTGATTGAAATGCACCCTGATGCAGGATATTGAACCATATTATAACTGGCGGCACCTCTATACCGCAGAAGAAGATCCGCTATCACCTTTTTACAAAAGGGAATACTCAGAATTTGAATATTCGCAAACAATTTACAATTACTATATACATCCTCAATGGGACGATTTCGGTTCAAGAACCCTTTATATGAAGTTACTGATGGCCGACTATGAAAATGGTTTCGCTATCATTGAACTGATTGGAGAATGGAATGATGCTATTGAAAATGACATCATGACCATCCGTCGCGAGGTTACCGATCATCTGTTTCAACGTGGTATCTACAAGTTTGTACTGATTGCAGAAAATGTACTGAACTTCCACAGCAGTGATGACAGCTATTATGAAGATTGGAAAGAACAGTTGGTGGATGAAGGCGGTTGGGTGGCTGTGGTGGATTTACCCGGACAAAGCCAGTACGATTTTGTACGCGCCGGCCTACCCCGGTATGTCACACTCATAGAACTCGAACAGTGGCGTACAATGAAACCGGAGGCTTTAATTCAGGCAGTGGAGGAAAGTATGCAATAGGGTATGCACATGTGTTAGAATCATTTTTTTCAGATTATAGTGGTTGTGAAGTATTTTTGCATACCAAAAAATTCAAAGGCTTATGACTTGGAAACAGTTTTTCTCCGCATCGGTTGGTAAAAAATTTACAGTGGCACTCACCGGTATCTTTCTGATTTTGTTCCTGATTGTGCACGCCGGTGTGAATTCTGCCATCTTTGTAGGTCGTGACGATTTCAATAACATCGCACACTTCATGAGCCACAACTATATTGTACGCATACTCGAAATCGGGTTGTTTGTAGGAATATTTTTGCATATCATTCAGGCATTGATTGTGTGGCGCCAGAATGCAGCAGCACGCCCTGTGGGATATCACATGAGTAAAGCCAACAAAAACAGCACTTGGTACAGTCGTTCCATGGGTTTGTTGGGTACGCTCATTCTGTTGTTCCTGATTATGCATATGTCACACTTCTTTGTGGGAACAAAGGTTGCCCTGTATCTGGAAGACGATGCCCCACACGATTTATATGAGAAAATGCGTGAAGTGTTCTCCAATGGATACATTGTAATCATTTACCTGATTAGCCTTGTAGCCCTCTTCTGGCACCTGATGCATGGATTTCAGAGTGCATTTCAAACGCTGGGCCTGAATCATAAACGATTTACACCGCTGATTAAAACTATCGGTGTCGGATACACGATAATTATTACATTGTTGTTTGCATCCATGCCACTGGCGTTTTATTTTAAATGGATTGAGTAATTCATTGCAGTTTGTATAATTATCAACCCAAACGGTCACACTACAAAATATAAAAAATGATGTCTTTAGATGCTAAGATTCCGCAAGGCAATATGAGTGAGAAATGGAGCGCTTACAAGGGCAATGTGAAACTGGTGAACCCTGCCAACAAAAGAAAAATTGAAATCGTAGTTATTGGAACGGGTTTAGCCGGAGCATCCGCGGCCGCATCGTTGGGCGAACTCGGTTATAAAGTGAAGGCATTCTGTTTTCAGGATAGCCCGCGACGTGCACATAGCATTGCCGCACAAGGAGGTATCAATGCTGCAAAAAACTATCAGAATGATGGAGACTCTGTGTATCGCCTGTTTTATGATACCGTGAAAGGTGGCGATTACCGCGCACGTGAAGCCAATGTGTATCGTTTGGCAGAAGTAAGCGCAGCCATTATCGACCAGTGTGTGGCTCAGGGAGTTCCTTTCGCCCGCGAATATGGCGGATTGCTCAGCAACCGCTCTTTTGGAGGTACTCAGGTTCAAAGAACATTTTACGCTGCCGGCCAAACCGGACAACAATTATTACTCGGCGCTTACAGTGCCCTCGAACGCCAGGTTGCACTAGGTAACGTAACCATGTATAGCCGTCATGAAATGCTCGATATTGTAAAAATCGACGGCAAAGCACGCGGAATCATCGCCCGAAACCTCGTGTCCGGTAAACTGGAAAGACATTTCGGACACGCGGTACTGTTATGCTCAGGTGGCTACGGAAACGTTTTCTACCTAAGCACCAATGCCATGGGCAGCAACGTTACAGCCGCATGGAAAGCACATAGAAATGGCGCCTACTTTGGCAATCCCTGCTTTACACAAATTCACCCTACCTGTATTCCCGTAAGCGGAGACCATCAAAGTAAACTTACACTGATGAGTGAAAGTCTTCGTAACGATGGTAGAATTTGGGTACCCAAGGCAAAAAATGATAACAGAAAAGGAAAGGATATACCGGAAGACGAAAGAGACTATTACCTCGAACGTCGTTACCCGGCCTTTGGTAACCTCGTACCCAGAGATGTGGCCTCACGTGCTGCAAAAGAAAGATGCGATGCCGGTTATGGAGTAGGTACTACCAAAATGGCCGTGTACCTCGATTTTGCAGACGCAATCAAACGGTACGGAAAAATTGAAGCCGGTAAAAATGGAATCATCAATGCTGATCAGGATACCATCATCCGCCTTGGAAAAGACGTGGTGAAAGAAAAGTATGGTAACCTCTTCGATATGTATGAAAAAATTACCGGTGAAAATCCATACGAAACCCCCATGCGTATTTACCCTGCCGTACACTACACCATGGGTGGCTTGTGGGTTGATTACGAATTACAAACCACTGTTCCCGGTTTGTACGCTTTGGGCGAAGCCAACTTCAGTGACCACGGTGCCAACCGCCTCGGCGCATCCGCATTGATGCAAGGACTGGCCGACGGATACTTTGTGATTCCTTATACTATAGGAAATTACCTATCGAATGAAATTGCAACAGCAAGCATTCCTGTTTCACATCCGGCGTTTGAAGCTGCTGAAAAATCAGTGCAGGATCGATTAAATCACTTGATTCAAATTAATGGAACCGAATCGGTTGAAAGCTATCATAAAAAGTTGGGTAAGATTATGTGGGATAAGTGCGGGATGGCCAGAAACGAACAAGGCCTCCGTGAAGCGATTGCTGAAATACGTGCCTTACGCGAAAGTTTCTGGAGTAATGTGAAAATACCGGGTAGGGTAGATGAAATGAACAACGAACTCGATAAGGCCGGACGAGTAGCCGATTTCCTTGAACTTGGTGAACTGATGTGCATGGATGCACTCGATAGAAAGGAAAGCTGCGGCGGACACTTCCGTGAAGAAAGCCAAACTCCCGATGGCGAAGCACAACGTGATGACGAAAATTACAGCTATGTGGCGGCCTGGGAACTGACCGGAAACAATCAATGGACCCTGCACAAAGAAAAATTGCAATTCGAAATTGTAAAACCTACGCAGCGATCTTATAAATAATCACTTCTAAATTATTGCTATGGAACACTATAACATGAACCTGACGTTGAAGATTTGGAGACAAGCAAACTCCGGTGCAAAAGGTAGCTTCGAAACCTATCAGGTGAAAGATATTTCCTCCGAAATGAGTTTTCTGGAAATGTTTGATGTACTCAATGAACAATTGATAGCTGAAAATAAAGAACCGATTGCATTCGACCACGATTGCCGCGAAGGTATCTGCGGTATGTGTAGTATGTACATCAACGGACAGCCCCATGGTCCCTGGAAACAAAACACTACTTGCCAACTGCACATGCGCGCTTTCAAAGACGGCGATACGATTGTGGTGGAACCCTGGAGAAGTCGGGCTTTTCCGGTGATTAAAGACCTCGTGGTGGATCGCACGGCATTCGACAGAATCATTCAGGCCGGTGGATATATTTCAGTGGATACCGGAAATGCACAGGATGCCAATGCACTACCCGTGCCCAAGAAAGATGCAGATAACGCTTTTTTGGCGGCTGCCTGCATCGGTTGCGGAGCCTGTGTAGCGGCTTGTAAAAACGGAAGCGCCATGTTGTTTGTAGGCGCTAAAGTTTCTCAATTGGCTTTATTGCCACAGGGTAAACCCGAAAGAGAAACCCGCGTATTGAACATGGTAGCGCAAATGGATAAAGAAGGTTTCGGTAACTGTACCAATACCTACGCTTGTGAGGCCGAATGCCCTAAAGGGATTTCCGTGGCCAACATCGCCCGGTTAAACCTTGAATATATCCACGCCGGATTAAACTCAGAATAATAGGTATACAATACATTTTTTGAAAGGAGGTTGTACAGCTACGCCTCCTTTTTTTATATACCATCACCTGAAAATATGCGTTAATATACAATGAGATTTACCCCGCAGAAGGTTGTGTTTTAATCTCTTTCTGCAGATATTCCAGTAAATTCATGCTGTCCAATTGAAGCACAAGTACTCATACCTGATCCTAACCCTGTTGTTGTTCTCGCTCGCATCAACAGCACAACCGCAAACATCCACCTTGCGTAAAAAAATCATCCCCGTTACCCAATCACTCCAAATAGACTCATTATCCATTGTTCCTAATTCGTTTTCAATTGAAGGCATTCCTGCCACAGAATACAGTGTAGATCCCGTAACGGCCACTCTCACCTGGCTGCGTTTCCCTGCTCAGACTGAAGTGGAAATCACGTACCGCATCATGCGCTCCAGACTCAATGCACCGGAAAGCCGTTTTAATTATGATAGTATCCGGTTTAATTTTATTGCCGGTAAACCTTCAACGGTTCGTGCATCGGGTAGCACACCACCTCCATTATTTGATTTCGGCAAGATTGAATCTTCCGGTAGTTTCGGAAGAGCCATCTCTTTTGGAAACAATCAGGATGCCGTGGTCAATTCAACCATGAACCTGCAATTGAATGGTTATTTTGGTGACAGCCTGGAATTAACAGCCGCCATCACAGATAATAATCTTCCCATTCAACCGGAAGGAAATACGCAGGACCTGCGGGATTTCGACCGCATTTACTTACAGGTAAAGAAAAAAAACTGGCAAACCAGTTTTGGAGATATCGATATTCGGGAAAGCAAGAACTATTTCCTGAATTTTTATAAAAGACTTCAGGGCGCATCCTTTCAAATCAGCAATAAACTTTCCAGTAAAACGCAAAATGTTTTCTTTGCCAGTGGTGCTATTGCCAAAGGAAAATTTAACCGGCATATCCTAGTACCCATAGAGGGCAATCAGGGGCCATATCGTTTACGCGGTGCCAACAATGAATTGTTCTTCATCATCCTTGCCGGAACCGAACGCATTTTTATTGATGGTGAAATGTTGCAACGAGGAGAAGATCAGGACTATGTCATCAATTACAACACGGCAGAAATTACGTTCACGCCCAAACAGATGATTACAAAAGATAAAAGGATTCAGGTTGAATTTGAATATGCCGACAGAAACTACCTGAATTCTCAAATCTATGCTGCCAACGAAATGAACTTCAATAATAAACTCCTGTTGAACGTGGCATTTTATAATAATATGGATGCGAGGAATAGTACCATTGATCAAACACTGGATAACCAGCAAAAACAATTCCTGTCTAACATTGGCGATTCCATTCAAAATGCATACTATCAGAATGCGGTGAAGGACACTTTCGCACCGGGAAAAATTCTCTATAAAAAGATTGAAGTGATTTACAACGGTGGTATCCGCGATTCCATCTTTGTCATTTCTTCCGACCCCAATGATGTACTGTATAATCTTTCTTTCACTTACCTCGGCCCCGGCAAAGGCAATTACAAACAAATGTTGAATGCGGTAAACGGACAAGCCTTTGAATGGGTGCAACCCGGACCGAATAACGAAAAGCTCGGGGATTGGGAACCGGTAACCTTGTTGATTACTCCTAAGCAATTACAGGTATTGTCGCTAGGCGCTATATATCAGTTGAACAAACAGGGGAAACTCTCTGGCGAAGTGGCAATGAGTAAGTACGATGTGAATTTGTTCTCATCTAACGATAAAGCAAACGACAACGGCTTTGCCGCCAAGGTGCGATATGATCAATCGAACCGTACACTTCAATTGTTGGGTAAACCTTCGCAAATGTCATTTCATACAGGTTATGAATTTGTATCCGGAAAAATTAAACCCCTGGAGCGTTTGAGGAACGTGGAATTTTACCGCGACTGGAGCCTTCCGTTGGAGCAATTGCCTGCAGATGAACACATCGCATCCGCATCTATTCAATTTTCACGCAGTGTACAAAAATTACGTTATGAAATAAATGTGTACAACCGAAGCGATAGCTACAACGGTACACGCCACATTGCTGAATGGGCACATCAGTTGAAGGGATGGGCCATAACAACCCGCATGAATTATACAGGATTTAAAGGCCCGCAACAATCCGGGTCTTTCATCAGGCCGTTTGCAGATATCAGCAAAACACTGAATCATTTTAATAAGATGCAACTGGGAGTAAGGTACACCGGTGAAATCAACACCATACGTCCTGAAAATACCGATACACTCACTGCAACCAGTTTTGCGTTCCATGTATATGAGGCATACATTAAATCAAACCCCGCCCTGCGCAACAAGTGGGGATTACATTATACCCGCCGCGAAGATTTATTGCCATATCAAAACAAACTCCTGAAAACCGATTTGAGTAATAACTATACAGTAACATCAGAATGGTTGAAAAGCGATTTGCGACAACTGAAGCTGAGTGTAACCTACCGCGATTTGAATGTGCTTACCACAGCAAGGCCTTCACTTCTGAAACCGGAGGAAAGTGTATTGGGCAGACTGGAATATGCAGCAACGGAATGGAAAGGGTTCGCAACGGCAAATTTTTTGTATGAAATTGGAACAGGGCAGGAGCAACGCCGTGAATTTACCTATCTGGAAGTGCCGGCAGGACAGGGCGAATATGCCTGGTTCGATTATAATCAAAATGGCATTCCTGAACTGAATGAGTTTGAAGTAGCTGTGTTTCAAGACCAGAAACGATACATCCGTGTCTTTACTCCCGGTAGTCAGTATGTAAAGGCCAATTACCTCCAGTTTAACTACAGCATTCAGTTAGACCCATCCGTTTTGATGGGGGCTGCAACTTCCGGCTTCAAAAAAGTGTTGAGTAAAATGACAACGAGCTCAGCTCTGCAAATCAATAAGAAAAAAATTGCAGCCAATGGTTTTCTATTTAATCCGTTTATCAAGGAACTGATAGATACGAATTTGGTAGCGTTGAATTTGTTTATGTCGAATACGCTGTTTTTCAATCGTGCCAATCCAAAATGGGGCATGGAAGTAACCCAGAGTCAGTCGGGTACGAAAGCATTATTGGCGTATGGTTTTGAAAGTCGTGATATTCGTCAATGGAATGTAAAAGGCCGTTATGCTATGAACAAATCATTTCAAACCGGAATTAGTATGAGGCTGCAGGGAAATGATCTGGCAACCACGGGTTGAAACTTTAACAATCGGAACTATCGCATACGCCAGTGGCATACCGAGCCCACGGTCACGTATTTGTATAAACAGGCATTTCGGGCCATCCTGAGTTACGGGTACACGCAAAAAGAAAATACCATTGATTCACTGGAACAATCTACACACCACACCTTAACGGCTGATCTGCGTTATAATGCGTTGGCCAATAGTAGCATTACAGCAAAGTTTACTTATAATCAAATTGATTTCAGGGCGTATCCCGGAGCGGCAAGTTCTACCGTTGGGTTTGTAATGCTCGATGGATTATTACCCGGCAAGAATTTTTTATGGAATATTGATCTCACCAAAAGGCTGGCAGGGAACCTTGAACTCAGTTTACAGTATGAAGGAAGAAAACCGGGAGATACTAAAGTTATCCATACCGGACGTGCGGCGATTCGGGCATTGTTTTAAAAGATAACGGCACCGTGTAGGTGCCGTTGTATTTGAATTAGGATATTTACTGTTTGCCGGTTCTTGGATAGTATTGGATTAGCTAAAAAGTCCGCCTTTTTTAAGAGGCCTGTTGGCTTCGCCTACTTTGAAGCCGTTGTTATACACTTCAATTTTATAGTTTCCGGTAGAGAAATCTGTATTCTGTTTCCAGTCGAAACTAACGGTTTGTTTCTTATTTTGCTCATACTGAACATCCAGCTTTTGAGTGTAGATTTTTTCTTCACCTTCGCGTGTGTTGAAGATGCCGGAACCCAGTGCTTCTACAGCAATCGGTTTGCCATCGGGGGATGTAATCACCACATAAATTTCTTTGTTACCCGATGGAGCTATCATGTTTTCATCCAGCTCAAAGGATACACGTAATTTATCCACACGTTTAGCCTTATCTGTTACTTTCTCTTTTCCGCCACTTTTTTCATTGATACCTACAATGTTGAAGTTGGTGGCTTTCAGTGTTGAGCCCACATCAATGATGTTCTCCTTTTCTGTTATCACCACTTTGGCGGAATCAAAATCGCGCATTACACGGTCGCGCTCACGGGTCACTACCATTTTCTCTTGTGCCAGCTGAACTTTTTGTCCTTCAAGGATTTCAATCTGTTGTTGATATCCTTCCAGATCGCGGTTCAATGATGCAATCAGTTGACGAGCTTCAGCCAGTTCTTTCTGTGTGGCGTTGGATTTTGCGAGCAAAGACTGTATTCGGGACTGCTTTTCTTCAATCTCGCGGTCTTTGGCCGTAATGGCGCTGTCTTTTTTGGAATTAGACGTTTTGAGCATGTCGTACCGCATGGTAGCATCGGCTAACTCTTTCTGCAGTTCATCACGCTGTGTGGTCGTAGATGTAATTACATTCTCTTTTTGGGCAAGCGTTTCACGCGTGTTGTTTTTATCCCAGATAATATATCCCCAGGTTCCCAGTAATGCAGCTACCAGTACTCCGGTGAGTATTCCACGTGTCTTGTTAGACGACTGTGTGGTTTTTGTTTCTGTTGGAGGTGGCGTTTTGCCTGACTCCGGAAAATTTTCAAATGCCATAATCATTGTTTTTAAATGAATGATATTTTTCTTGTGTCAGTGGCTACAAGGCCCGGAAGCTTCAAATTCACTTCCGGAACTATATTTACAAAAAACTGTGCCAAACTTAAACATGGGACAGGATTAACATTTTGTTTCACTGGTTTACACAGAGGGAGGTTGGTGCAATTTAAGTACATTGCACCTCACATTTATGAGCGCTGCAGAAAAAATATTAACATCCTGGAAAAAGAAAACATTCAAACCTCTGTATTGGTTTCAGGGAGAAGAAGATTATGAAATTGACATGTTGGTTCAATATGCCGAACATCATATCCTCACCGAGGAGGAAGCTGCATTTAACCTGAATATATTGTATGGTAAAGATGCCGAATGGAATGACGTAATCAATACCTGTCGCTCCCATCCGATGTTTGGTTCCCGTCAGTTGATTATTCTGAAAGAGGCCCAGTTGATGAAAGATATCGAAAAACTGGAACCTTATTTTCAGCAACCCCTGAACTCTACAATCCTGATTGTAGCCTATAAAGGGAAGTCGCTGGATAAACGGAAAACCTTTACAAAGGTGGTGGTAAAAACCGCAGAAGTGGTAGAAACAGCTAAGATTAAAAACGATGGACAAGTTTTAGCCTGGATTGAAGATTATGCCCATCGGAAAGGTTTTGATATGAAACCCAAAGCAGTAGCCTTATTATTTGAACATATAGGGAATGACTTAAGCCGCATCAGTAACGAAATTGATAAGCTTACACTGAATATCAGGGATAAAAAACAGGTAGATGAGTCAGATATTGAAAAATACATTGGCATCAGCAAAGAATACAATGTGTTTGAGTTGCAGGGGGCTATTTCCACGCGAAACCTGACAAAGGCGTTATCTATTATCCGTTATTTTGAGTCTAATCCTAAAGCAGGGCCTATACAACTGGTCATCCCCACTTTATATGCCTTTTTCAGCAAAGTGTATGTGGCTCATAATTTAAGCGATACGAGTGTAAATGGATTGAAAGCGGCTTTCGGCAATTACTATACAGCCGGTGATGTAAAAACGGCAATGGCGAAATATAACTTCGCAGAAACAGAAAAGGTGATTCTACTGTTGAGTCAATACAATCTGAAAGCAGTGGGCATTGGCAATCCCGGTGTTTCCGATGGTTCGCTGATGAAAGAGATGGCATCTAAAATAATCTTAGGGTAGGCCTTGCAGTAAGTTATTCACCCGGTTGCGATCGGTCTCTAATTGCTTTTTTAAAGCGTCCAAATCCGGGAAGCGTTGTTCGTCTCTTAACTTATGTAACAAACTCAGCTCAATCGTCATTCCGTAAATATCACGATTGAACTCCAGGATGTGAACTTCAATGGTGGTGTGTGTGCCGTTCACTGTTGGACGGGTGCCAATGTTGAGCATGCCATTGTACATCTTCCCGTCAACCAGCACCCTTACCGCATACACTCCATGTGCAGGAATTAACTTTTCACTATGGGCAATTTTTAAATTCGCTGTAGGAAAGTGAATGGTTCGTCCTTTCTGTGCTCCTTGTACCACCTCACCTGATAACTTGTACGGATAACCCAGGTATTCCGCTGCTTTTTCCACATCTCCCTGCAGTAATGCCGCACGAATTCTGGTACTGCTGATCGACACATGTTCCAACACTTCTGCCGGTATTTCTTTAACACGGTATTGGAATTTCTTGCCCAAATCTTCTAACAATGTATAATCTCCTTTACGCCCCTTACCAAATTTATGGTCATACCCGGTGATGATGGTGTGAGGGTTAAAATATCGTACCAGAAAATGTTCAATATAGTCCTCGGCAGATTGTTCGGCAAATGTTTTGTTGAATGGAATTTCCACTAAATGATCAATGCCCACACGCTCTAACATAGTGTATTTCTCTTCCTGCGTGGTTAATAATCCTATCGGGGCTTCGCCCTCAATCACATGCCTGGGGTGTGGATAGAAGGTAATAACAACCGTTGTGCCCCCAATGTCAGCGGCCGTTTGTATCAGTTGTTGCATGATACGCGCATGGCCGAGGTGTACACCATCGAAGGTTCCAATGGTTAGAACGGCTCTCGATAATTGCGGAAGTGCCTCTATGTTTCTGTGTATTTGCATGAAAGTGATGCAAATGTAAATTGAAAATGGTTTATTCGGCTTTGCCAGTTAGTTTTGCACTATGAGTTTGTACAATAAAAGAGGTGTTTCAGCTCAAAAAGAAGAAGTACACCAGGCAGTGGCCCGCCTGCATCAGGGCCTTTTTCCAAAAGCATTCTGCAAAATCTATCCCGATTTTCAGGGTAAAGATGAAAACTTCGTCAATGTAATGCATGCCGACGGTGCCGGCACTAAAAGCGTCTTGGCCTATCTGTACTGGAAAGAAACCGGTGACTTGTCCGTTTGGAAAGGAATCGCCCAAGATGCTGTTGTGATGAACCTCGATGATTTACTCTGTGTGGGAATTTTTGATAATATTTTATTCAATTCTACCATCGACCGCAATAAACACCTGATACCCGGAGAGGTGTTGGAAGCCATCATCAATGGAACACAGGATGTCTTTAACACCCTTGCCACTTTTGGTATTCATATTCACTATCTCGGAGGCGAAACAGCAGATGTAGGCGATGTAGTACGTACCATTGCCGTAAACGGAACAATGGCATCCCGGTGGCCGGTTAAAAAACTTATAACCAATGAACGTATTCAGGCAGGTGATGTGATAGTAGGACTGGCCGGATTTGGGAAAACGAATTATGAAACCGAATACAATAGTGGCATTGGAAGCAACGGATTAACGAGTGCACGACATGATGTGCTCAGCAATTATTACGGTAAGGCATATCCGGAATCGTATAATCCGGTGTTGGATGAAACAGTGGCCTATATTGGGAAAGCCAGGCTCACCGATACCATCACAGTGGAAGATGGCTCTCAACAGGTTGTTGGTAAACTCCTGTTAAGTCCAACCCGTACTTTCGCTCCACTGATGAAAGTATTGTTGAGCAATCACTTTGAGGATATTCATGGCTTGGTGCATTGTAGCGGAGGCGGACAAACAAAATGTATGAAATATTTACCGGCTCCGTTTACCATCATTAAGGATAATCTCTTTGAACCACCGGCCGTATTCAAATTGATTCAGCAAAGCAGTGGAAGCAACCACCGTGAAATGTACGAAGTGTTTAACATGGGCACACGCATGGAAATTTACTGTAGCAAAGAAAAAGCACCGGTGTTTATCGAAGAAGCAGATAAGCTCGGTATTGCCGCCCGAATCATTGGCAGGGTAGAGGCCGGTGAACAAAAATTGTTCATTCAACAGGGAGATGTTGAAATTGTGTACTAAGAATCGTTAATTCCGAACACAGAAAAACAAAATGTTGTAGCTTCGGCAAAATCATTAGTAATATGTCTCAGTCAATTATAGAATTAAGAAACGTAAATATTTATCAGGGAAAAAGTATGGTGCTGGGAAACGTAAATATTTCTCTTGATAAAGGTGAATTTGTGTACCTCGTGGGCAAAACCGGAACAGGAAAGAGCAGTCTCCTTAAAACACTCTATGGTGATTTGGAATTGAGGGAAGGTGAAGGTTGGGTGGTGGGGCATGATTTGCGTCATCTTACATGGAAAACCGTTCCGTTTCTCAGGCGGAACCTCGGGGTAGTGTTTCAGGATTTTCAATTACTGACTGATAGAAACGTAAACGAAAACCTCAAGTTTGTACTAAAAGCCACCGGTTGGAAAGATGAAAAGCTGATGGACGAAAAAATTGCGGATGTGCTTGAAAAAGTAAACCTGAAAACCAAAGGATTTAAAATGCCTTTTGAATTGAGTGGTGGAGAACAGCAAAGGGTTGATATAGCACGTGCATTATTGAATTCACCTAAATTGATTCTGGCCGATGAGCCTACCGGTAACCTGGATCCGGAAACCAGCGATGAAATCATGCAGCTGCTGTTCCATATCTCCAGAGATTATAATACAACCATCCTGATGGCCACACATGATTATCTCGTGATTAAAAAATTCCCGGCCCGTACCATTAAAACAGAGGCGGGTAAGGTTTGGGATAATGCGGGAATAGCCATGTAATTAACTGGCGGATATTTTTCCCGGCATCGTATATTTCAGGCAACAATTTCTTTCGGGCATGTATATGCGCATCTGTAAAAGGTGTGTTGATCAGCTGATCAACCAATGCCCCCAACGCATCCCAGTCTGTAAACACATTACACAACCCGGCTTCACGCATACCTTCTGTTGCCATGCTGTTGGTAATACAGTGCCTCCCCATAAACAAGGCATGAATCAGTTTGAGTTTTACTCCTGTGGCATTCAGTGAAGGAACGAGTTGGATATGTGCATCCAGAATCAATTCGTTCATCTCCGATTCTGACGGATTACTGATTAACTGCACATTTGAATATTGCGAAAGAAAGGCTGCCAGTTTTTTATTAGGGGCATGCCCGGCAACTACCAAAGGAATGTTTCGCTTTCCAAAACAATGTGCTACAAGCATCCTCACGGCACGGTCATTTTCGTTCACGGATAAATTACCATGATACAAACAATATTCACCGGAGCCGGCTTTGCTCTGTACCTCTTCAAAGGGTACAATTACCGGAAGAAACCGCACATCATCTGCACCCATTATTTCACTGAAATAGATTCGGTCTTTTTCGCTAACCGCCAGAAGGGTTGCCCTGTTTGCAATGGAAGTTTCGTATATGTTTAATAACGACGCCTCTCTTGAAAAATATAATTTCTTTAAAGGGTGGTTTTCGTATTGTGCAAGGTGAGTATAGTAAATGTGTTCTGTATTATGTAACCGAATGAATGTTCTCGTTCTCGGGATTAAGTTTTTATATACTCCGTAAGTACAATGCATACCTTCCAGCAATATGGGATGATCGTCTTGTTGCAATCTCTCCCATAATCTATTGTTGTTGCGCGAACCTACAATATAGGGTATGCGTAATGGTAAGTGAAATTTTCTGGGATAGTAATGAACTTCTTCGCACAGTGTTTCAAGTATTGGTACCGGCTTCCTGGTAGTGTGAAAACAGTGTAGGATGATTTTTATATCTTCCTGATGTAGCATACGGAGGGTGTGAAACAAATCGAAGTAGCCACCATGGGTTACCGGCCATGGAATATCGTGGCAAACTATATGTACATACCTATCCAATGTGCTCTTGATAATAATTTATTAAAGTCTGCGATTCTGTCTGCCAATTATATACAGCGGCCGCTTTAATACAGGCTTCCCTCATCCGGGCTGCAGCCGAAGGATGATCGAGTATCTGGTTCACTGCTGCGGCTATGCGTTTGGGTGACACATCCTCAATCAGCACTCCAATATTAAATTGATTGTAGATTTCACGATAGGCCGGGTAATCTACACAAACCTGAGGCACTCCTGCGTGTATGTAATCGAAAAACCGGTTGGCGAGGGAATAATAATTGCTCT
>JAHBTM010000022.1 GCA_019638635.1 Ferruginibacter sp.
GACATAACGGAATTGCTAGACTTCATTTCATTGAATGCAGATAAGGGCGTGATGTTGAAATACCGCTGTTCAAAAATGTAATGATCGAGTGGGTGCCCGGTAAGGTACATGCCAATCACTTCTTTCTCATAATCGAGTTGTTCAATCAACTCCCAGGGATTACAAGGTGTAAGTTTGGGGGCCGGTATTTCGGGCATATTGCTTTCACCAAATAAGGTGTTGGCAGATTGTGTAGACTGTGATTGATAGGCTTGTCCGTACCGGATAATTTTCTCCAGGTTTGAAGGCTCCCCCGGAGGCTGGTACAAATACATGGCACGGTGCATATCCGGAAAGGCATCAAAGGCACCACTGTACACAAGGCATTCCATTGCCTTTTTGTTCACCGAACGGAGGTTCACTTTTTTAACGAGGTCGTAGATGTTTTTAAATGGCCCATGCTTCTTACGTACTTCAATAATGCTGTCGATGGCTGCGGTGCCCACGCCGGCGATACCGGTTAATCCAAACCGTATTTCCCGTGCAGTGTTCACTGAAAATCCGTGGTACGATTCATTGATGTGTGGCCCCAACACCGGTATGCCCATTCTTTTACACTCTTCCATTATGGAAGTGATTTTTTCTTTACTACCCGCATGGTTGAGCAATGCCGCCATGAATTCTCCCGGATAATGTGCTTTCAAATACGCGGTTTGATACGCCAGATAGGCATAACAGGTTGAATGCGATTTATTGAAGGCGTATTGCGCAAATGCTTCCCAATCGGTCCAAATTTTTTCAAGTTTATCTTTTGGATGTCCTTTTTGATTGGCCCCCTCCATAAAACTGGATTTCAACTTATCCAGTTGTTCTCTGTTTTTCTTACCCATCGCTTTACGCAACAGATCGGCATCGCCTTTGGAAAAATCGGCCAGCAACTGAGAGAGCAACATCACCTGTTCCTGATATACCGTGATTCCATACGTTTCGTCGAGATAGGTTTTCATCTCAGGTAAATCGTATGTTACTTCCTGTTTACCATGTTTACGGTTGATGAAATCTGGTATATAACTCAATGGGCCCGGGCGATACAAGGCATTCATCGCGATGAGGTCATCGAATTTATCCGGTTTGAGCTCACGTAAATATTTCTGCATACCCGGACTTTCAAACTGGAACGTGCCGAAGGTTTCGCCTTGTTGATATAGCTCGAATGTTTTTGTATCGTCTAACGGAATCTGATCGATGTCAATTTCAATATCATAGTTCTGCTTGATGAGTGCGAGTGAAGTTTTAATAATACTCAACGTCTTCAAACCGAGAAAGTCCATTTTAATAACACCGGCCGCTTCAATATTATCTCCGTCAATTTGTGTTACACATAGTGTGGAATCTTTTGATGTGGCTACCGGTATCAGATCGGTGAGGTTGCTGGGTGCAATGATAATGGCCGAGGCGTGCACACCCGTATTGCGTATTGAACCTTCCAGTGCTTCTGCTTCGCGCAACACTTTCGAAAATTCATCGTTGGCATGATAGATGGCACGTAGCTTTTTAATATTCTCCACATCATCTGGAATCAGTTGTGATTTACTGAGGTGGATGGTGGTTTCGCCCTTTTTTTCCTCTTTGTATTCTATCTCAGTATGTAAAACATCTTTCAGTGTGATGCCCGGTTTTTCAGGAACCAGTTTGGTGAGCATGCGGCTGTCGGCTATAGGAATGTCTAACACCCGGGCTACGTCTGCAATGCTCGATTTGGCGGCCATGGTACCGTAGGTAATAATTTGCGCCACCTGTTGTTTGCCGTATTTATCTACTACATAGTCTATCACTTTTTGCCGTCCGATATCATCAAAATCGGTATCAATATCGGGCATCGACTTACGTTCCGGATTCAGGAAACGCTCAAAAAGAAGATTGTATTTAATAGGGTCGATGTTAGTGATACCGATACAATATGCTACGGCACTGCCTGCGGCGGATCCACGTCCGGGTCCAACAAACACGCCCATATCTCTCCCCGCTTTTATGAAATCACTTACAATGAGGAAGTAACCGGCAAACCCCATTTTACGGATAATGCCCAGTTCAAAATTTAATCGTTCTTCAATGGCGGGAGTTAATATGCCATAACGAATCTTCGCTCCGCTCCAGGTGAGGTGTTCCAGGTATTCATCCTGCGATTTAAATTGAGCGGGTACTTCAAAAAACGGCAATAAAATTTCACGCTTTAAATCGAGCAGTTCTACCTTGTCCACAATTTCGTTGGTATTGTCGATGGCTTCCGGCAAGTCGCTGAAAGTGTGCAACATCTGTTCGGTCGTTTTCAGAAAAAACTGGTCGTTGGGAAAAGCAAAACGTTTGTTTCGAACAGTAACATCATCATCCGAAAAATCAGACAATGAAGGCGTGGTTTGCTTTTCACCGGTATTGATACATAAGAGGATGTCGTGTGTGTTATAATCTTCCTGTTCTACATAGTGTGAATCGTTGCTGGCAATAACCTTTACATTATACTTCTTCGCAAATTTCATCAACACCTCATTCACCTTATCTTGTTCGGGTATGCCATGCCGTTGTAACTCCACATAAAAATCTTCCTGAAAAATATTGAGCCACCACTTAAATTCATTTTCGCCTTCTTCTTCCCCTTTTTTTAAAATGGTTTGAGGAACAAGTGCTCCAAGGCAACAGGTGGTTGCAATCAATCCTTCATGGTATTGATGTATCAGTTGTTTATCAATGCGCGGATATTTGGAATACATGCCTTCCGTAAAACCCAGGGAAGTGAGTTTGATGAGGTTTTGATATCCGGTGGCGTTTTTGGCCAGTAATATTTGATGGTGACGGGGATCTTTTTCTTCCTTGCTGAACGTTTTGCGTGTACGGTCGTGGGTGATATAAAATTCACAACCCACAATGGGCTTTACCAAAGGTTTACCTTCGCTGTCTTTGTGGTTGTAGGCCTCTTTCACAAATTCAAAAACACCAAACATATTCCCATGATCACTGATGGCCAGCGCCGGCATTTTATCTGCTATGGCTTTTTTATACAATTTCTCAATGGAGGCCGCCCCATCTAACAACGAAAATTGGGTATGCACATGCAGGTGGGAGAATTTCATAGAGAAAAGTAGTTAACAAGTTGAAAATCAGCGAAATAAATAAAAGTGTGTCCGTTGCTGCAAAGTTCGGAAACTATCCCTTGAAACAAAGGGTGTGTTTTCCACAAAAAAGTGTAAAAGTTTACAAGTTTTGATAGGATAAAAAGGTGTAATGTTTTAACTTTGCACCCGTGTTAGATTAGAATATGTTATAACACAATAAGTTGCATTAAGAAGAACGGATAGAAATCGGAAAATACTCTGGTGTTTTCCATTGTACACCCCCAGAACGCATCGGTATGAAAAACTTATTGTCTCTCGCTATGTGTATTTTGTTGGTTACAGGCCTTCAATTGCAGGCCAGTGCACAGCCGACCGACCACACGCCAACACAAAATGAACAAGTTCAAGATTCAGACGTATTCACACCGTCACTTTCCAAAGCATCGATTCTTCAAAAAAAACCGCGAACAACTACACAAACCGTATTGAACAAAATGGCGGCCACTGTGCAGAATTTACCCTTGTTTGGTTTTATTGACGATTGGTATTATACCCGTTATCGATTTGGCGGAACTACTAAGAAAGGAGTGGATTGCAGTAGTTTCACATTGCAGTTGTTTCGCGATGTGTATCAGATTTCATTACCACGTACGGCCCGTCAGCAATACGAAATATCTATCAAAGTCAATGAGGAGGAAATGCAGGAGGGCGATCTGGTGTTCTTCAATACCCGCGGTGGTATCAGCCATGTAGGGGTATATTTGGTGAATGGTTATTTTGTACACGCCAGTTCGAGCCGTGGGGTGATGGTGAGCAATATACGTGAACCGTATTTCAGCAAGCGCTTCCTGGGGGCACGCCGGATTGTGGGCCCAATGAACGGGTTACTCTAATCCACTTTTTTTATTTCCACGTAATAGTTTTTAGCGGCTGTTAGTGTTGCATGGCGACAAGCCATTTTTTTCCACTCCGTGGTGGGTTCAAGTGTAATCAACCTATTGCAGGATGTTTGTACTTCCAACGGCATGTTGAATCCATCCATGCATTGGCTCCAGCGATAGTAAATCCATTTTTTGTCATTTCGCCACTCCAGTACAGGTATTTGTGTGGTGGTTAAATACTGTTCAAACATTTTTTTGAAATTTCTTCCGGCTTGTACATTCCAGAATTCCAGTAATAGGGGTGTACTGATATATCCATGTTGAAAGTGGGATACCATTTGCCGGAGGATGGATCGGAATTTTATATCATCCCTTATAATTGAACGCATCATGTGTATCAAGGCTGCGCCTTTCGGATACATATCCGTTGAGCCTTCGTTTCGTACGCCGTATGTGCCGAGTACCGGACTGCTGTTTTCAATCCGTTGTAAGGTGCCTTGCATAAAGGAGTCGGCCGCAGCTTTTCCCGATAGGGATTCTGTATACAACACCTCCGTATAGGTGGTGAATCCTTCATGAATCCATAAATCAGCCATATCATCCGCCGTGAGGCTGTTACCGAACCATTCGTGTCCGGTTTCGTGTACAATGATGAAATCCCACAACAAGCCATATCCCGAACCGGATAAATCGTTGCCGAGATAACCGTTCTTGTATGCGTTACCGTAAGCGATGTTGCTTTGATGTTCCATACCCAGATAAGGAGCTTCCACCAGTTTATATCCATCATCATAAAACGGATAAGGCCCCAGCCAGTACTCCATCGATTCGAGTATATGAGGTACTTGTTTAAAGTGAATGCGGGCTTTATCCAGATTCGGTTCCAACACCCAATATTCTATGGGAAGCTGTCCATTTTCGCCCCGGAATGTTTCATTAAAGGATACATATTTTCCTATGTAGGGGATGATATTGTATGTATTGATGGGGTTTTTAACCTGCCAGGTGTATTGTGTGAAATCGCCGGGCAATGCTTTTGTTTCTATGAGTTTCCCGTTGCCTACTCCGGAGAGATGACGGGGTGTAATGATACGGAGTATTGCACCGGAATCGGGTTTGTCGGCCATATAATCTTTACAGGGATACCAGAGGCTGGCTCCGTCGCCCTGGCATGCCACACTGGCCCAGGGATTACCGTTTGCATCGGTTTTCCAAACCCAGCCTCCATCCCACGGGGGAAGTGCCGCTTCTTTGGGTTTACCGCTAAAATATATATCGATGGTACGCACGCCCGGCTGTACACGATAATGATACAGGCTGTTGGTGTCTATAAACATTAGCGTATATACGTTTCCGTTACGGCTGTATGTTAAATGGTTCCCGCTGTGCAATACACTGTCAATTTGCATGGGTTGCTGCAGGTCAATTTGCATCAGCCGTGTGCCGGAATCAAAAAATGTCATCCTATTAACGCCTTGCAACGTTCGTTGTTGCAGATTAGGTGTAATGGTTAAATCGTAATGCAACACATTCCATAATGCACGGTGAGGTCCGTTGCTTCCTCGCAATGAATCAAAGGATGAAAAGAGTTGCGCCGATGCAGGGGAGTTGATGCAGAACAGAATGAGTAGGATTGATGTTGCTGAAAATGTGCGCATCCTTTTTTTCTTTAAATTTAGTTCAAATTCATCAAGACATTGTTAAAGGCTTTTGTTTACGGCGTTTTATGGTGCGCATTATGTACAGGATGCGAACGGAGAGATACCGTACACTCCCGTTCTGTTTTCAGGTATAATGAAACGTCGGGTATCCACTCACTTGATCCTGCTTTTGCAAGAAATCAATCCACCATGTGGGCCGTTCATCAGTTGTATAACACACTCGTTGAAGTAGATGAATATTTACAAATTGTGCCATCGCTTGCAAAATCTTGGGAAATAGCTGACAGTGGCCGAACGATTATTTTCAGGTTGCGGACGGATGTGTTTTTTCATAACAGTGACATATTTCCGGGCGGAAAAGGCAGGAAGCTGGTTGCGGAGGATGTGGTGTATAGTTTTCAGCGTTTGATTCAGCCGGAAACGGCGAGTCCGGGTGCATGGATTTTCAACACAAGGGTTGCAGCCCAGGAACCTTTCAAGGCCGTCAACGACAATACCTTTCGGTTACGCCTGAACGAACCTTTTCTTCCGATACTCGGTGTTCTCTCTATGAAGTATTGCTCTATCGTGCCCCGGGAAGCGGTACAAACGTATGGTGCTGCATTCAGGCAACATCCGGTGGGTACAGGTCCTTTCAGGATGGTACACTGGAAGGAAGGGCAGGCACTGATCCTCGAAAAAAATCCAACCTATTTTGAACGGGATGCGCAAGGCAAGCAATTGCCTTATCTCGATGGAATCAAAGTTACCTTTCTTGAAAATAAGGCTTCAGAATTTGTGATGTTTCGTCAGGGACAACTCGATTTCGTAAACGATATGGATCCTACATTTAAAGATGAAATCTTAACCCGTGGTGGACAACTCAAACCGGTTTGGAACAACCGGATTCAGTTGCACAAAGGGCCATACCTGAATGTAGAATATCTGGGCATCCTAACCGATACCACCTCAAAGAGTCCTTTACAACTGAAGGGGGTTCGTAAAGCACTACAGTGGGGCATCCCGAAAGAAAAGTTATTGATGTACTTGCGCAATTCAATCGGAGAGCCTGCACAATACGGATTCATACCCAATGGATTTCCCGGGAATTCCCGATACATGCATGGATACACCTATCAACCCGATTCTGCCCGTGCCTGGTTGAAACGTTCCGGATATAATCGTGAAGAAATTTTACTAACCACTGTTCCGCAATATGAGGCCATCGGTTCTTTTATTGCAGGCGCATGGCAGGAGATAGGATTGAACGTACGTGTGGAACAAGTGCCCAAATCGGTATTGCTACAACGTACTTCAAAATCGGAAATACAGTTCTTTCGCGGTAGTTGGATTGGCGATTATCCGGATGAAGAAAATTTTATGAGCGTTTTTTATGGTAAAAATCCTACACCACCGAATTATACAAGATATAAAAACCCGATGTACGACCAATGGTATGAAATGGCCATTCGTGAACCCGATGTTACACAACGCAGGAAATATTACCGTTGGATGGATAGTTGCGTGGTTGCTGATATTCCCGTGATTCCTTTATGGTACGATATGGTGATTCATCTCGTACAACCCAATGTGAGCGGATTTAAAACCAATCCGTTGAATATACTGGAACTACGACGCGTTCGAAAAGATTGATTCCATTCCTCAATTCAATCTATGGTTTACCGGATGGTTTTAATTTGTGTTTGTACACTTTTTGGAATTTCTCCACTTTCGGACGCACCACCAAAGCACAGTAATTATTTTCAGGATGCTGGTTGAAATAATCGGTATGGTAATCTTCGGCAGGATAGAACACAGTAAATGCTTCAATGGCTGTTACAATCGGTGAGGCATACACGCCACTCGATTCTAATTGTTGCCGGTAGTTTTCAGCCACTTCTTTTTGTTCCGGACTATGATAAAAAATAACACTGCGGTATTGTGTACCAATGTCGTTCCCTTGTCGGTTCAATGTAGTAGGATCGTGTGTATTCCAGTACACTTCCAGCAAGTCAGCATATGAAATAACCGATGGGTTAAATATGATTTGAAGCACTTCTGCATGTCCGGTATGTCCTTCACAAACCGTTTTGTAATCAGGGTTTTCCAGGTGCCCGCCGCTGTATCCGCTTTTTACGCTCAACACTCCGTTCAATTGTTGAAAAATTGCTTCTGTACACCAAAAACAACCGTTTCCCAGTGTGGCGGTTTCAAGATTTGAAGTTTCCATATGAGGGTTTCGTGTTTTAAATCTTAACAAAGATACATGGCAAAATAGTCAGCCAATGCAATTAATTTTGCACAACCAATTGAATGAAACTTTATCCTGCATCCACATTACAGCAACTTGAGTTTGATACCGTCAGAGACTGGTTAATAGGGTATTGCCGTACGGCCTATGCGAGAAAAAAAGCAGCGGCATTAAGAATTCATACACACCGGAAATGGATTGAACATGAATTAAAACAAGCGGCGGAGTTTAAACAGGTGCTCCACAGTGGATTTGTTTTTCCCAACCAGTTTACAGAAGATGTACAGCCGGTTATCCAGTTGTTGTCTATCAGCGGCGCCACCGTGCCCGAAGAACAATGGATGCAGATACTGGCCTTGTCTTCTAATACAGAACAAATTTTCCGTTGGTTCAATGCAGAACGTGCAGATATGTATCCTGCGTTGTTTGAAGAATTGAACGGCATCACATTCGATAAAAAGATTGCAGAGAAAATTTCTGAAGTGCTCGATGAGCACGGGCAGGTACGGGATCAGGCTAGTGAAGAATTAGCGTCAATACGTATGAGTATCTACCGGAAACGCAATGAGTTGAGGAGGATGTTCGACGGGCTTTCATCACGATACAATAAATTGGGCTATTTGAGTGACATCGGTGAAAGCTTTCTGAACGGGCGACGTGTACTGGCCGTTGTTGCCGAATACAAACGGATGGTGAAGGGCGTATTGCATGGAGAGAGCGACAGCCGCAGAACGTCTTTTATTGAACCGGAGGAAACAACTTCTCTCAACAATGAATTGTTTTCATTGAGTTGGGATGAACGCAAAGAGATTCAGCGGTTACTAAAGAAGCTAACAGCTGAGTTGAGCGTATATGCAACACCGTTAGCAAATTGGCTCAAGCTGTGCGGCACGTATGATTTTATTCAGGCAAAAGCCAAACTGGCTATAGAATATCAGGGAACCGCCCCCGTTATTGAAGACCGGGCAGTGGTTGATTTGAAAGATGCACGGCATCCATTGTTGTTAAGAAAAAATGTATCACTGTCTAAACCGGTTATCCCGCTAAACATCCGCCTCGATGAACAATCCCGTATACTCGTCATCAGCGGACCCAATGCCGGTGGTAAAACGGTAACCCTGAAAACCATCGGTTTGCTACAATTGATGGTGCAAAGCGGATTACTGGTGCCGGTAGGGGTTGACAGTGTGATGGGCATCTTTAAACAGATTTTTATTCACATCGGCGATACGCAGAGCATTGAGTTTGAGCTGAGCACGTATTCTGCGCAGTTGAAAAACATGAAGCATTTCACGGAACATGCCAACGGGAAAACCCTTTTCTTCATTGATGAATTAGGCTCCGGCAGCGACCCGGCATTAGGCGGAGCCTTTGCGGAAGTATTTCTGGAGGCCCTGATACAAATACATGCAATGGGCGTGGTGACCACACATTATCTGAATCTTAAAATCATGGCCAACCATGTGAAAGGAATTGTGAATGGCGCTATGCAATTTGATGAGAAAAAATTATTGCCGCTATATAAACTACAGGTAGGCCAACCCGGTAGTTCCTATACCTTTTCTATTGCAGAAAGAATTGGAATAGACCCGAGCCTGATTAAAAGGGCACGAGCACTTGCTGAAAAAGAACATATCCGTCTGGATCAGTTACTCAACCGCACCGAACAAGATTTGCAACGGATGGATAAGGAACGTGAACAATTACAACAACAGATTCGCGAAAATACTCGCCTCAAAGCTGAAATGGAAAAGTGGATAGCCCGTGAACAACATCAGCAGGAAATGGAGCGATTGAAACATCAAAATGCAATCTCATCAGATAGATTAGCTTATCTGAAAGATATGGAACGGAAATTGAAAGCAATGGTTGTGGAGTGGCGTCGTGCAGAAGATAAAACGAAAGCTGTGCAGATGATTCAAGCATTGTTGTTCGGCCAAAAAGAAAAGTTTGTGGTTGGTAAAAAGGAAAAGCATCTGAACGAAAAATTTATGGAAGTGGAAAAAACGTTGCACGCCGGTGATCTGGTGAAGCTGAAATCGAGCCGTGTGGTGGGTACGTTAAAAGAAATTAAAGGAAAAAAAGCTATTGTACAGGTAGGGCAAATGCCCATGACGGTGGATATAAAAAATCTGGTGGTGGTGGTGGAAAGACAGAATAGTGCGGCAGTTTAACTGCATAGTATAAACCTCCCACACCTTTTTTACTCATTTGTTTAAAAATTATTTATGAAAAAGCTGGTTATCATCGGGGGAGGATTTGCAGGAGTGAATCTGGCGAGAGCCTTACGTAAAACACCTGATGTAGATATTACACTGGTTGATAAGAACAACTATAATTTTTTCCCTCCCTTGTTGTATCAGGTGGCCACGGGCTTTCTGGAACCCTCCAATATTAGTTATCCATTCCGGAAATTGTTTACCCATCAAAAGAACATCCGGTTTCGCATGGGTACACTGGAACGGATAGACGCGAATAACAACCGAGTGATTTTGTCGAATGGCGAGCTGGATTATGATTACCTCGTACTGGCAACCGGAACGGTGAGCAATGATTTTGGCATGGCGTCGATTCGCAAGAATGCCCTCCACATGAAAACCATTGACGATGCTATTGAAATTAGAAACACTATGTTACAACGCATCGAAGAAGCCACACTCATTCCAGACCCGGAGGCCCGAAATCCTTACAAAACCATCGTCATTGCGGGTGGCGGCCCCACCGGTGTGGAGATAGCAGGTATGTTGGCTGAAATGCGGAAAAATGTATTTCATAAAGATTATCCTGAGTTTAAAGGAACAGCCATCAGGATTTGTTTAATTGATGCAGCTCCGGTATTGCTCACACCCATGAGTCAGAAAGCACAGCATTACACCAGGGAAACACTGACTAAAATGGGGGTGGAAGTGATGTTGAATGTACAAGTGAAAGACTACAATAACGACAAAGTGATGCTGTCTGACGGAACCGTGATTGAAACTAAAATTCTCGTTTGGGCAGCAGGCGTTACATCTTCAATTTTCAATGGAATTCCCGAATCCTCCATTGACCGTGGAAGGCGAATGCGTGTGAATCCTTTTCAACTGGTGGATGGAACCACGAACATCTTTGCCATTGGAGATACCTGTCTGATGTTGTCGGATCCCAAGTTCCCCAACGGGCATCCGCAAGTGGCACAGGTAGCTTTGCAACAAGGAAAGAATCTGGCACACAACCTGAAAGCGTTTTTCAAAAATCAACCCATGAAGAAGCCCTTCCGCTATTACGACAAAGGCTCCATGGCCATTATTGGCAGGATGAAAGCCACCGCCGATATCCCCAAACCGAAATGGAATATGACCGGATTTGCCGCATGGATGATGTGGTTATTTATCCACCTGTTCTTCCTCATCAGCTATAGAAACAGGGTGCTAACCATGTACAACTGGACAGTATCTTACTTTACCAAAGATCAGGCACTGAGAATGATTATCCGGCCCAAGGAATCGCCGGAATAATTTATTCCTTCAGTTTAGATTTAAATACTTTTCTGAATTTGTCAATCTTAGGCGTGATTACCGCCCGGCAATAGGGCGCGTTGGTGTTGTTTCTGTAATACGATTGATGATAATCTTCTGCAGGATAAAACCTCGAAGCTTTTGTAATTTCTGTTACTACCGGTTTGGCATAAACGCCGGATGTGTTTAATTCATTTTTATAATGTATCGCTTTAGATTGTTGTGATGCGTTGTGGTAGAACACAGCACTGCGGTATTGGGTGCCTACATCTGCTCCCTGGCGGTTGAGCGTTGTTGGGTCGTGGGTTTCCCAAAAAACTTCCAGCAGTTCATCGTAGGAAATTATAGTAGTGTCGTAGATAATTTGAAGACACTCTGCATAACCGGTGGTGCCACTGCTCACGGTTTCGTACGTAGGGTTGGGAGTTTGGCCACCCATATAACCGGAAGTAACTTTTACTACACCTTTCAGTTGTTCGAAGATGGCTTCTGTACACCAAAAACAACCGTTGGCCAACGTGGCGGTATCGGTATAAGTTAGTGTGGTTGTGTTTTGTACACCAATATCATTTTTGGATGACACCTGAGCACAGGAAGGCAAAATAAATAACAGCAGCAGGGTAGCGGAAACAATTGTTTTCATGGAGACGTGTTTCATGCAAAGTTAACAACACCCTGTGCAATGAAACCATCTGACTACCTTCTAAAATTAACTTAAAATGAAGCGTTCAACTGTCGTTTACCCTCTTCCGTCATACAATCAGCACTCCATGGTGGATCAAAAGTGATGTGCGTTTCCACTGTTTTACCCGGAGCATACTGCTGCACAGCGCGAGTAGCCATCTCCTGAAGGGTGGCACCCATCGGACAATGAGGTGTGGTAAGCGTCATGGTGATATGGATGGTTTGGTCATCCGGCAACTGTATGTCGTAAATCAAACCCAGGTCTACTATATTAACCATCAATTCAGGATCAATGACGGAATAAAGCGTCTGCAGCATGTTGCATTTTTCCTTGTAATGTGGATCGGTTATTTCAAGCTCCATATGCAGGGATTTCATTATTCAAAATACTGATGATACGTAGCCAGGTGATTCACCAATGCGGCTACGGAATCAATGCTGGCATCCGATGAGGAAAATGTTTTCAGATGTTCCTGTACCGGTTTCAGGAAATGATGCAGTTGGTTATGTGCCTCGCCTTCCATCGTACATTGTTTGATGATTTCCTGAAATGCTTCGTTCAAAGGGGTAGACATAGCCTGTGGGGTGGATTTTGAATCCATTCCGTTTTTAATGATACCTACCATCTTTTTAATACCTTCTGTAGTTTCAACATTGGCTTTCCATTTTTGTCCGTTGTTTAATTGAACTACGGGAACAGCCTGGACAACTTCCGGTGTCGGTGTCGGGTGTTCATGTGCATGCGTTTCGTGTGTGTCATTATTCACTGCAGTTTTTTCCTGTGGTTGACACGATGCGATGAAAAATGGTGTAAGCATAAACAAGATTGAAATACGTTTCATGGTATTGTTTTATAAAGGTGATTGAATAAACTTTTCTTTAGTTGGAAGCATGATCATGCCGAGTAAATTGAGTAAGTAAATAGAAGCAACTCCTATCCAAACAACCATGGCAATTTGAATGATAGGGAGGTTCGACAAGGCAATCCCTGTCCCGAGCAATGCAATGGCGGCAATAAGCAATACAAGTTGTACGCTAACCCAGGAAGATTTATACAGATGTTTCGGAAGTATTCCAGATGTGCCATTCAGTTGTTTTTTGTAATGTGTATTCCAAATCATGAACGGCAGGGTTTTGAATGTTTTCCCCAGAATGATTCCGGAAATAAATCCCATGAACAACAATGTTCCGTAAAGAACGGCTGGTGCGGTTCCCTGCACAAAATAAATGAACGGTATCGTGCACACGGCGACTAATAAACAGATGACTGAAACAAGTGTATGCATTACCGGTATATCCACTTTATTTCTTAGCCTTTTGCTTGCAGCGTCATAGAGGAACATCAGCCAACAGGCAATACCTGCCAGCATAATAACGGCATAGAGTATACTCCGAACCCCGGGTTCATTAAAGTATCCATCTAGCATAAATCCTGTAAGGGCAAGGTTTTGAAGAATGAACGCCCGGGTGAGTAAGTGTGTTTTGGTGGAATGGCCTACCACAAACATAGGAACCAATTTACTGCTGACACCCGTGATGAGTTGCACAAACCATCCAGCCAGACCGGCATGTGCATGTAGTTTAAGTATGTTTATATGATGCTGCGAAAAGAATGGGTTGTACAGGTGAATCGCCAGCAGGAGGCCGATGAGTACCGTAATTAGTAACCAGGTTACAGAGGAGGTGATGAACAAAGCATGAATGTTTTTGTTGAACGATCCATACGTTCCACATACCTGTATCCAGCAGGTTATAACCGAGATTGCAATCAGTGTGCCACCAGTAATCATCAACCATCCGGTGGTGAAATTCCTGAATGAAAATACCAACAATACCGTGCCGGTAGTTAAGGTGTACCAGGAGAAAATGCTGAGTGGATACATAAATAATTTTCGTTCACTCAATACCGGTAGTAACTGATACAATGCTCCGAAAATTACCATAGTGCCCCATCCCAATGCAGCGGTATGTACCATAGAGAGCAGGTGCGGATTGAAATAGTGGCCCGTAAAAGCATCCGCACTCAGATACATCATGACGGTTAAAATTAAGAAGGCCAACGCACCCGTCAGATAAAACGGAAGTACATATTTTAAAGGAGTGGATGGTGCCGGCGAATACATTTGTACATGGTTATTTATGTTGAATTAAAAGTTGAACATCTGTTTCGCTGTGCTGTACAATCATTACTATCAGGGGCGTGGTGTCCATGGCTTCCAGCAAATGAACAGGTATACGTTTATGTAATACATACAGCACTTCCTCTCTTTGCATGTTTTGTACGGCTGCCAGAATCTGTTGCATGGGTAAGGGCATTTCAAGGTGCCGCACGTCCAGCGTTATTAATTTGTGGGCAGGTACCGCCATCAATGCTGATTGAAAAATATCACCTTTAACCATATTGTATTGCAGGTGTACTGTGGTTGTTTTACTGGCCGTTTCAGGTTTACGTATGTAGGTGTGAAATTCATACGGATGTATTGCTTCTGTGTAACAAACCCCTCTGTTGTTCTTTTCAAGCAAGGCAATGAGCGGTTCAGGCTTGAAAGAATTAATGATACAAAGTGTTTGACCTACAGGCAATACTTCAAGTTGTAAAAGGATATTGGAAAGCGGGTCTTTTCCCTGCGACAGCTCTTCACGAACATCATATAGCGCTATGCTTTCCCGGTTTAGTTGTTTGTACCATTCTGGTATCGGTTCCATTTTTTCACTGGAAGATGTTGGTTGATTCATTTCAAATTCAAACCCCAGGGGTTCTAATGCCTTTTTAAAATCATTCAATGAGCATCCGCCAATTTTTGCGGCCTGTGCCAGATTTACCCTGGGCGCCATCCATTTTCGAAGGATTGGATTGTGCAATTTCCTGAAATGGGTTGAGATACCCGAAATAACCTCAACTGCATCTCGATGATGACGGAGTATCGTGCTCAGGCGTGTATCTGCAGAAATTTTCATGCTCATGGGTTGATCATTTACTGTTTTATAAGTGCAGAAACTTTGGAAAACAAAATGTTATTCTCTAAGTGTATGTGCATGTGCAAATCATTTTCAAAAGCCTCCATTTTATTAAAGAGATATGCATAGCTGTTGCAGGCATCTTCCGGTAATGTGTAATGATTTGTGAGTTTTCTGAAATATTGCAGGTCCTCACCGGCCACTTCATGTTCACGTACCATGAGGTTTATAACTTTTTGAATGGCATGTGCATCTTCCGGTGAAGTGTTAGGTCCTTCACTTAGTAAATTCAATTCTTTGATAGCCGGGAATAAAATTTCTTCTTCTTTTACTAAGTGTAATTGTAACTCCTCCAGAAAATGTCTGACTCCCTGCACCAGTCGTTTTAGCTCCGGGTGTTGATGTTCATGATGGGCTGCAACTTTTTCAGCGAGCGACATCAATATTGGAGATTGTTCCTTTACAAAACGGTGATGTGTTTCAACAATATAATCTGCCAACAGGTTCGGCGACCACTTTGTCATGTCTTGTGCAGGATGTGTCACCACTTCGTCTACACGTTCGAGTGCTGCATTGATTTCTGCCTCTGAAATCCCGGCTGCTTCACCGGCCTCTTTCAATGTTTTGTTACCACCACAACAAAAATCAATCCCCATCTTTTTAAAAACTTCTGCCTTTCGGATATCTTTCGCTACCATTTCTCCTACGGTTTCAGCATGGCCTGCTTCCTGGTTTTTACTGATTCTGACGCGCCATGTATTTGGTCCTTCCTCCAGGTATTTCCAACTAAAAGTATTTCCTCTTTCACCCAATAACTGGTAATACAAAGGTTTGGGGTCGTGGTCGTTATTGATAACAAATCCTTCGCCGTTCTCCAGCGCATCAAAATGTTTGAAAATGGTTGGATGTTTGAGCTTGGGTTCAATTTGTGTTACGATCAATTCTTCAATGAGTATCATGTTTCTTTTTTTATGGGATTAAATAATGATTAAAATCATACTAAAATGTCTTATTTTATTTCAAAAAAAACTACTGTCTTTTCAGGTATGCATCCGATTGCACCGTCATATCTCTAAAATGTTCCAACGTAGCTTGTTTATATATTCTGTACACTTCTTTTCTGGTTTTTTTATATTCATGATGGATAGGACAGGGGTGTTTTTCGGAACAATAGTGTAAACCCACGCCACATCCCGTAAAAATTTTGTCGCCGTCTACTGCCAGTACAATGTCTGCCAGAGAGTTTCGGGCATCCTTCTCCGTGAGGTAAAAACCACCGTTTCTCCCTTTGCTGGATTGTAAAAACCCTTTTTTGCTCAACGATTGAAGAATCTTACCTATAAACAATTCCGGAGAATCAATGTTGGCCGCAATTTCCTTAATGCTCACCATGCGCTGCTCGTTGGAATGTTGTGCAACATATATCATGGCACGCAACGCATATTCACATGTTTTTGATAACATTCCGGTAATTTTTCAGGACAAAAGTACAACAAAAATTAAAATAAGACAAAAAAGTATGATTTAATTTTTTAAGCCCTCAAACCTATCCTATTCTGATTCCATCCTTTAACCAGTATATTTGGTAAAACAACCGGTACAATTGAAATTCAATGTAGTTTTCTTTTTTTTGGCCCTGGGAGGAATGTTGCATTTTCATACAGCATCTGCACAATCTTACCGTTATGTGCGCACCTATACGGAACAACATGGACTGAGTGATAATCGGGTGACCTGTTTTTATAAAGATGTTCATGGTTATGTATGGATTGGAACACGCAACGGATTAAACCGGTATGACGGTCATTCTTTTAAAGTATATAAACCAACCAGCAAGCAATCCATTTCAAATGAAATCATCAACGATATAACCGGTGATAGTGCAGGGAATATTTGGGTTGCTACTATGAACGGACTCAACCGGCTTGATCATGCAACCGGAAAATGGACTACCTGGATGCCCGACAATAAGAACAAACAAAATGCATTGCCCAATAATTTGGTTTGGGATATCGAATTGGATAAAAATGGAAAATTATGGATTGCATCAGATGTTTTCTCTTTTGCTTCATTGGATTACACAAAGAATCAATTTGATTTATACGATTGGCCGGGGTTCGTAAAAACCATCAGCGGAATTCGGACACCGAAAGGTTATCATTCCATCCTCAGGTTTGTACAATCCAATAGTGATACCTGTTGGCTGGGAACCAATAAGGGATTGGTGATGTTGAACATCCGTACCAAACAATTTACGTATCTGGGGGCAGCGTACAATGATCAGCTTTCTGACATGCAATATGATTCCATTCGCCGAAAAGTATTGCTGGTTACAGAAGAGGGAAGTCTTTGGGAGTATGGATTGGATAGCGGCACGTTTAATGTGCATCAACCAGAATCAGAACCTTATCCTTCGACGCATTTCAATGCATTAGAAACCCATGAGCATTGGCTGGCTTCTGCCGGCGGCATCATACGATATGGGAATCGGACTCCGGTACGGATGCATCATGTTCCCGGCCTGGACTTTTCCATTCCTCCCGGTGGTGTACATAGGGTGTATACAGATGATCAACAAATGATCTGGATTGGTACACCCAATGGTTTTAGTTTGATAGATTCCCGTGATCAGTCGTTGCGCTTTGTTCCACTTACACCGGCATCCGATAAAGATGGCGTTAATCGGATGACCAGTGTGTGGTATGATGATGCCACTGAATTTTATTTTGTTACCTGTAGAAATCCGGCCGGTGTATTTATGATAGATAAAAAATCAGGTCGCATTCAATCAATTCAAACAGATGCATCCGGTAAACGATTGCCTGAATGTAATTTAATTAAAAAGGTGGCAGGGGATATATGGTTACTTACTTCGTCTGCGGTTTACCGTTATCATACCACTTCCGGTATATTTAAGCCATTTCCTACACCATTCGATATTTCGGGAGTGCAGTTTACCGATGTGCTGCAGGACGCTTCCGGGAATATCTGGTTCTCTACCTTTGGTGAAGGTGTTTTTTATTATGATGCACGCGATAAGGCTTTTAAACGAATCATTACATCCACAGATACTTTTTTGTTAAGAGGAGCGACTGCGCTGGAAAGGGATATAAGCGGCCAATGGATGTGGGTGGCTACTTATGGAAGTGATTTGTATCGGTATCACGTACAAAATAATTCAATGGAGGTGTTTTCTGAGAGCTTGAAGCATACATTGTACAAACCATTAAACCTTGTCAATGATCTTGAAACGGATCATCAGGGAAACATGTGGGCTGCAACCCATGCCGGGGGGGTGTTTACTTACAGTGAACGTTTAAAGTTTTTTCAGCCGTTTGATATGATGAACGGTTATCGGTACAATGAATATCTCGCCTTGAAAAAGGGCAAGGGAAACATGTTGTATCTATTGTCCAGAAAAGGGGTTTCGTACATCGACATCACAAAGCCCCAAACGGAACAGGTAATTCCCTATCTGTCGGCTTTCTCATCTTTTGGTTCATTTGCTGAAGTGCCGCATCGAATGTTTTATGATGTACAAGAAAATGAGTTGATTGTACCTGTTGCAGGAGGGTTGTTATTTTATAATCACGAACCACAATACCCAATAGAAGGTTTTAAAATTGTAGCCGATGAGGTTTTCGCAGAATCGGGCACCATTGAAATGAAGGATGAAGGTTATTTTCAACTGTCGTTAGATCACAAAAGATTATCTATACATTTTGCAGGATTGTATTACGGAGCAACACCCGTTATGTATCAGTACAAGATGGAAGGGCTGGATAAAGATTGGATTCAGGCCAATCCATTGCTGATTGCGGAATATCAAAATCTTCCTAAGGGACATTATTCATTTCAGATTCGGGCTACAGATGTAAACGGCGTAGAAATGGCCCGCAGTGTGCCGGTTGTGTTTTATGTGCAACCCCCATTCTACGACACGTGGTGGTTTAAGTTACTGGTTACAGTATGTGTGCTATGGATTGTATGGCGTGTGATTCATCATTTACAGAACCGTATTCGGGATGAAAGGATATTGAATCAATTTGCCACCTCATTGTATGGTAAAAACAGTGTGGAAGATATTTTCTGGGATGTAGCTTCGAACTGTGTGAAGTGGTTAGGCTATCCGGATTGTGTGGTGTATCAACATGATGAAAAACGAAAGGTATTAGTACAACGGTCAGCTGCCGGGCCTAAAAATCCGAAACAGGTACGTGAAATATTCAATCAGATTGAATTGCCCCTCGGAGTAGGCGTTGTTGGGTCGGTAGGAGCTACAGGTAAAGCAGAGCGAATATCCTACACCTTAAAGGATAAACGGTATGTGGTGGATGATGCCATTCGGTTGTCAGAAATAACGGTGCCTATTAAAATTGATGGAAAAGTGTTTGGAGTAATCGATTCGGAACATCCACAAAAAAATTATTACAAACGCAGGGATATGCGCATGCTTAAAAAAATTGCAGCCATATGTGCGGAACGTATTTCTAAATTCATGACGGAAGAGAGGTTGCGTTCAAAAATTGCAAGGGATTTGCATGATGAAATGGGTTCAGTGTTAACCAGTATCAATATCCTGAGTAAAGTGGCGATGACAAAAACCAACGACATACAAACAATGGAATCTTATTTAGATAAGATTAAATCGCATTCATCGGATATGATGGAAAATATGAGTGATATTGTATGGGCAATTAATCCATCCAACGACAGCATCGATAAATTACTCTTCCGCATGAAAGAATTTGCTGCTGAACTGCTTGAACCGGCAGGCATCAAAGCAAATTTTATTACAACGGAAATTACAGATACTACCTTGCTGAATCTGGAGGAACGCAAAGATTTATACCTGATTTTTAAAGAAGCATTGCACAATGCAGTGAAATACAGTCGCGCCACCCAAATTGATATTGAGTTACTGGTAAATGAGCAGGAAATTATTTTGAGGGTTACCGATAACGGTGTCGGATTCCGCATGAATCCTTCATTTTCCGGCAATGGGTTGAGAAATATGCAAACCAGAGCCGACGAAATATCGGCTACTTTGCGGATTGTTCCGGCGAACGGAAAGGGTACGATGGTTGAATTGATGAAGCGTATCACATCATAAGGGGACATATGCAACCTGTTTTGATATTAAATTGCATCTATTGATACATGCCAGCACCTATTCTCATAACCGTATTTGAAGACAATGATTCCCTGCGGGCCAGTTTGTTGAATCTCCTGGAATTATCCGGTGAGTTTGTAGTTGTAAACCAATATTCCAATGCCGAAAATGCGGTGGAAGCTATTAAAAATGATAAGCCCGATGTAGTGTTGATGGATATTGATATGCCCGGTACCACAGGAGTGGAAGCAGTCAAAAAAATCCGTGTTTTAGATTCGACAACACAGATTATTATGCTGACCGTTTTTGATGACAATGTGCATGTGTTGAATGCCATGGCCGCAGGAGCCAACGGGTATTTACTGAAGAAATATGTTAGTGATAAATTAATTGATTCGATTCATGAAGTTTTGTCGGGAGGAGCGCCTATGAGTCCGTCGGTTGCCCGCATGATCATCAGCAGTATGCATCAGCAGGCACCGGCAAATGCCTATCATTTAACAGCCCGCGAAAAGGAGACTTTACAATTGCTGGCGCAGGGAAATAGTTTTAAAATGATTGGGGCCGAACTGGATATCAGTATTGACACCGTTCGAACCCATATCAAAAGGATTTACGAAAAATTGCAGGTACGCTCACAGATTGAAGCAGTGAGTAAAGCCATCAATGAAAAGTTGGTATAGAAGTTAATTGTTGGGATACAATTATTACTTCTTCTCAGCCAACATACTTTTGAAGGAGTCCTTACACTCCGTTGCGCAAAATCCATATATTTTTCCATCCACCATCAAGGTGTCTGCGATACCTGCTTTCAATGGCATGCCGCAAATGGTATCATACGCTGATGCAAATTCAATACCACTGAACGCATCTTTATCTCCTGTGGATTCCATGTGGTCGTGCGATTCATGCTTGTGTTGATCTTCCAAGGCATTTTGATTTCTGGGTGCGTCATTACATGCTGAAATGCACCATGCAGCTGCAAGGATGAGGCCGCCTGCTATAATCCGAAATTTCATAAATGGGTTTTAATATGGATGAAATCTTTTATCCTGAAAGATACGAATTATTGTGAAGAACTAAGTATCGGCCTCCACCCTTCATGGTGCCAGAGCCATGAACAAAGAATCCGAATTCGGCACCGTCAGCACGGGTAAAAAAGCCAACCTGATTCTGCTCAATGCAAATCCCGTGGAGGCTACAGAAAATGTCACGAAGATTGAATACGTTATCAATCAGGGTATCCTATTTAAACCGGAAACATTGGTATTTGTTCTGCCGGATAATTTGGTGCAACTACAATTGAACGCTTATAACACCAAAGATATTGATGCTTTTCTGAAGCCTTATCATGATGAAGTGGAGGTATTTGAATTTCCCGATAAATTATTGTATAAGGGTAAGCAAACCATGGGTTTACAGTATGCCGATATGTTTACAAATGTAACCAATCTGCATTGTGAACTGTTAGGAAGGGTACAACAATGAAATATAATAATAGACCAGGAACGGGAACGCGTATTCGTAAACACGTTCAATGCCATAGCGATGTATCACATTGAAGATGGAAAAATTAAAAAAGTGTATTTTGTGCAATAATGATACGAGACTGAATGATTTGTTTGTTCCATTTTAAAATGCGTTTGAGTGAAGCACCCATTTGTTGGTTCTGCAATACAAGATTTTCACCGTATAAGCATATCTGTCAATGCACTACATGAAGCCTAAGCAAGACGAACAACTGATACGAAGTGTAGGCGTGTTTGGATTATCTGCAAACATTGTAAACATCATTATTGGGTCAGGTATTTTTGTCTTGCCTGCTATAGTGGCCGCAGGTATGGGCTCTTCGGCCATATATGCCTACCTGTTTTGTGGGGTTTTAATTACCTGCATTATGCTGTGTTTTGCAGAGGCGGGAAGTAAAATTAATAAAACCGGTGGACCGTACACCTATATTGAAACAGCTTTTGGTCCGTTTGCGGGATTTTTAGCCGGTGTATTCAGTGTAGTGGCGTCACTACTTTCTGTGGCGGCTGTATCTAACGCATTGGTGAACATTCTTGGAGTGTACCTGCCGGTCTTTCAGGAATCGTATGCTCGGATTTTATTTTTATTGTTGGTGTTTGGCGGATTGGCCTACGCGAATGTACTGGGAATAAAGCAAGGGATTGGGTTGGTGAAAATGTTTGTGCTATTCAAATTAACGCCCCTGTTCCTAATCATTGTATTGGGTTGGAGTGAAGTATCTTTTGATAACTTTAATTTTCAAACATTCCCCGGGATAGAAGCACTGGGAGCAACCTCTCTTATTTTATTCTTTGCTTTTTTAGGCGCAGAGTCAGCAGTCACAGTAGGAGGTGAGGTGCTGCGTCCCAAGAAAACATTTCCGCAAGCCATACTCATCGGTATACTTACTGTACTGGCCGTATATGTGATGGTTCAAACGGTAGCTCAGGGTGTATTGGGTGAAGAATTAAAAAATTACACTTCAGCTCCTTTGGCTGAAACCGCCCGGCGTATCATGGGTAAGCCGGGATTTATTATTTTGATTGTGGGAGCCGCGTTGTCGATGTTCGGAAATTTATCCGGTCAAATATTGAACGTGCCCAGGGTGTTGTATGCGCTCTCACGCGATAAGGTAATTCCCGTACCTTATTTTTCACGGATTCATAAAAAGTACAAAACACCCTACACGGCCATTATGATGTACTCAATCATTGGTTTGTGTGTAGCCGTGGCGGGCAATTTTGAACAGTTGGCAGTGATATCCACCTCAACCGGATTGTTGCTGTATTTAGGCGTAGTGTTGGCGGTTATCAAACTTCGATACACTCAAAAAACTACCGCAGAAGAATTTCAGGTGCCCGGTGGTTTGATGATACCGGTCGTTTCAGTGGCCGTCATCCTGTATTTTTTGTCTCATCTACCAGGAAATGAAATGATAGGAACGCTCATCTTTGGAGTCATCGTTTCCGCATTATATTTTATCAACCGGAATTTGATTCAAAAAGGTTGATTGCAACATATTATACTATAGAAATGATTTTCGTTTTTAGCGATAAATACTAATGATGCATTCATGCACAACCGAACTTATATTTCTTTAATCATTTCAAACTGCTTTCCGGACACCTCAATGTTTTTCGATTTCAGGAACCCGGTGATGGAATTGCAATGAACCTCCGCATTAATGATTTTTGTCTTTGCATGGGTATTCAACTTACTTACCTCATACAATAATCTGGAACCAATGCCTTTTCTTCGGTGATTTTTGTGTACGGCCAGTTGGGTGATATCGCCAGATACGGGTTCAAATATACAATAGCCTTCAAGTGCGTCCTGACTAAATACACCTAAATGAATAAACTTTTCTTTTGCTCTAAGAATAGAGTCAAAACTATTTTGCCACGAAGGTTGGAAATCCCAAAAATTTGCTAATGATGGATAAAGATATGTATCAAACAACTGAATATAATAGTTAGATTCAAGCGGTTGGATGTTGTGGTTGATTTGATTGTTGTTCCATACGAAATAATTGAACTCACGACTAACCAGGAATCCTACATTACGATAAACCGAAACGGCGCTCGTATTGTGTTGTAAGACTTCCAGTAAATAATGGTGGATACCTGATTCTTTTAGATACGGAATAGAGTATTCAAATATTTTTTTCGCTAATCCTTGTCCACGAAACGCCTTCAAAGTGCCTGTGCCTGTATCGTACGCCGTTTTCAATCCATTGTAACTCCCGATACCATTGAATGTGAATGAAACGATATGTTCGGCTTCAAAAGCGGCAAAGGATAGATCGGCATCGAATCCACGCCGTATCAGCATTGATTTTAGTTCATCTGGTTGAAGTTGCATTTCATAATCGGCAAAGGCGTGGTTGAATGCTGTATAAAGGGGATGGAAGGAAGTGGAACTTAGAGGTTTGATGGTCATTGTTTAAGGTAGTACTTCTATCATTTAGTTTTAAAACGAATCGTATATGGAGCTAATCTATTACCTCCATCTTCTTTTGAAAAATTTGAAATCACCAATCCGTAAGTTGTATTTGGTTTAAGGTCTTCAACTTCAATAGTATACCGCTTTTTGTCATCTGACCAACCAATATACTTTTTTACAACTAAAGGTTCTACTTCATTTGCTTGATCCAAATCAATGCTTCTACAGCAATCACTCATTGGATTAGAAAATTCTACTGTAATTAGTTTGAGTTTGGGAGATACACGATTACTTCCGTTTTTAAATTCAACTATTTTATTTACTGTGGGTCGCATCGATTCATATTTATTCCCAATTTCTTTCCATGTCATTGGTAAAAAGTTTGTGCCATCAATCAACTTTGCAAATGCTACTTCATTTCCATAATCAAGTTCTATCAATTCTTTAATTGCTTTCTTCTTATCCGTGGCATTGTTATAATATCTTTCGCAAATTTCATATCCAATATAATATCCCAAATCATTCTCTTTTAATTCGTTCTGGTTTTCACTCCATAGCCAGTTCCCAATGTCATCATCTCTGAAAATCTCCACCATATATCTTTCTAAAACCCTTTCAGTATGCTGTTTCCCAAAACGTATAGGGGGAGATAAAGGTTTTTTTGTAATCAGAGTTGAAACAAATTCGGCAACACCTTCAGCAACACAACGATGAATTATGCTTTGATTTTCCCAACCTTTTTGTTGAGTATGAATATATTCGTGTATTGCGATACGAGGGATATCATAGGGAGCATATTCCTTTATAGCTTTTTGAATCCTTTCGGGAAGTTCTTCTAAAATGGTATTCTTTTGGGCGAGCATATACTCAGCACCAAAAAGAACTTTATTGCCTTCATACGTTCCTCCGCTTCTAAAAGCACCTATGGAAAAATAAATGTTGGCTGGTTTAAGTTCGGGATAGATTTCTTTCAGCTGCCTGAGGTATTTCTCAATTTCCTTCGTATCCTTCAATAGATACGCTGAATTTCCTCTGATAGAATTCCAAAATTTTGGATAATTCAAAATGTTTTGAACAAATTCATAATTCTGATAACGCCTTACAGATATTAAACCTTTTAAACCTTCTGTTCCTTTATCGATATATAACTCGTTAATTAGTTTAATCCTTTCTAAACTGTCTGAAGATTGTATGATTCGGTCGTAGGTATTCCAGAAATTATCTATGTCTGATGTAACAATTTGTTTTTTGAAGTCTTGTCCAAAAAGTCCATTCGTAAAAAGATATAGAGTAATTGTTAGTATTGTATTTCTAATCATGTTGCTGATGCCTTTATCGTAATGCTGCTAAGGTCGGAAGATTCGAACTAACTCCATCCATTGCATGTCAAAAAACTTGGTTGTAAAAAAATGCCCCAATTAGGGGCAAATTTTTTTTTCAGCGGAGAGAGAGGTGCCGACGACAAGTGTCGGCATTCCGACAAGCTTCGCTTCGTCGGAAGATTCGAACTAACTCCATCCATTGCATGTCAAAAAACTTGGTTGTAAAAAAATGCCCCAATTAGGGGCAAATTTTTTTTTCAGCGGAGAGAGAGGGATTCGAACCCCCGGACCTTTGACAGTCAACGGTTTTCAAGACCGCCGCATTCGACCGCTCTGCCATCTCTCCGCGGCAAAAGTAAGGTTAGAATACATTTCAACAAAAATAATTTTAATCAATACCCAAAGAGTACACCCGTTCAGGTTATACTTCTCCTAATTCCATCAACTTTTCAAACACAGTTTCGTATTCCTGATTGCAGGCAAAACAGGCTTCCGTTGCTTTTTTGTATTTTGTTTCCGTTTCTACAAATTTGTTTTTATCAGCATATATTTCAGGTAAACCCAGTTGTGCTTCCAATGCTGATTTTTCTTTGTTCAGTTTAGCCAGTTGCTCCTCTAGTTGCTTGAATCTATTCTTCAGTTTCTGAACTTCTTTTTTCTGATCACGGTCGGGAGTGTTGTGAACCGGTTTTTTAACTTGTGTATGGTCTGCCACCGCTTTTACCGGTTCGGGTTTTGGTATGGAGGAGGCTACTGCTGCTGCTTTTTCCCGCCGGCTTTTCCAATCTTCCCACTCGGCATAATTGCCTTTAAATTCACGCACCTTATGGTTGTCGATTTCCCAGATTTTGTTGGCTATGCGGGAGATGAAATAACGATCGTGGCTCACAATAATTAAACTGCCCTCGTATTTATTCAGGGCCTCTACCAGTAAATCCACCGAATGAATATCCAAGTGATTGGTAGGTTCATCCAACATTAAAAAATTTGCTTTGCTTGCAATCGTTTTTGCCAAAGCCACTCGTGCTTTCTCACCACCACTCAATACTTTGATTTTCTTATCTACCTCATCTCCACTGAAAAGGAAAGCGCCCAGCAATGCACGCAATTCCAAATCATTTTTTCCGCTGCGTGCTTCCTTCATTTCATCCAGGATGTTGTTTTCCAGATTCAAGGCTTCTAACTGATGTTGAGCATAGAACGATTCCACTACATTATGACCCCAGATTCGCTCTCCTTCAAAAGGTTCTACCCCGGCAATAATTCTCAACAATGTCGTTTTACCTTTACCGTTAGCACCAATCAGTGCTATCTTATCACCGCGTTCTATCTCTGCTGCTGCATCCTGTAATATCTCCACATCCTTAAAACTTTTATGAATGTGTTTCAGGGTAACAATGGTTCTTCCGGGTTGACGATCGATACTGAAATTGATGCGCATGTTTGGTCTTTCCAGTTCTACATCTTCAATCCGCTCCAGTTTATCGAGTCGTTTAACGATACTTTGCGCCTGAGCGGCCTTACTGGCCTTGGCTTTGAAACGTTCTACAAATCTTTCCTGCTGGCGAATGTAATCCTGCTGATTGTCGTAGGCTTTCTTTTGCAAATCAATCCGCATCGCTTTCTCCTGCTCGTAAAATGAATAGTTACCCGAATAAAAATGTAGTTCCTGCTGATACAATTCCACAATCTTTGTAACCATGCGATCGAGAAAAAACCGGTCGTGCGAAATAATGACCACCGCACCCTGGTAATGACTCAGGTACTTTTCCAGCCATTCAATACTGGGTAAATCAAGGTGGTTGGTGGGTTCGTCCAACAACAATACATCCGGTTGTTGTAAAATCATTTTCGCCAGCAATACCCGCATCCTCCATCCACCACTGAACTTTTTATATGGTTTTTGCAAATCGGCATTGGCAAAACCTAAACCTTGTAAAATTTCTTCTGTTTTATGATGAATACTATATCCGTCCAGCACATCCATTTCATGCAACTTTTCCGCATAGGTGATGGCCAGCGCTTCGTCTCCGGTTTTCTCCAGTTCATGCCCGAGGGTCTCTAATTCTTTCTCTAGTTGTTTAACGCGCTCAAAAGCACCAAGAGCTACTTCCAGTATCGAATCTTCTGTATCAAATCCCAGCAAATCCTGATGCAGAAAGCCTATGGTGGTTTCGCGGCCCTTTTCCACCTGTCCCGCAGAAGGGGTGTATTGACCGGTCAGCACCTTAAACAAAGTAGACTTTCCCGTACCGTTATAGCCTATTAGTCCGATTCGTTCATTAGGTTGTATATGCCATGTGGCATCTCTCACAATGGTACGTGCACCGAATTCAAATGTCACATTTTGTAAACCCAGAAGCATTTAAGAAAATTTTTGCAAAAGTAATTGATTGCAGCTACTTATCCCGAAGTACCTGAATACTTAACTTTGCACCAAATTTTAATGTATGAAGAAGTTCCTGGGTTTTGTTGTTTTGATTTTTGCGGGTTGGGCCGTGTGGTGGTTCTTTATTAAAGACGATGGCCCTGCAAAACCCAAGCCACCGAAGCAACAACCGGTAACGCTGAATAAAAACTCAGCTCAATTCAACGCCAGCCTAAACGAATTGGTAACGAGTTACCTGAGCCTTAAAGATGCACTTGTGCAATCGGATACGGCCAGAGCAACAGAACAATCAGGACTATTCAATCAATTGCTGGACAGCATCCCTTACGCAGAGCTGCAAAATGATTCTGCACAGATTTTGGAAGGCGTTGAGATGATTGTAAAAGATTTAAGGCATCATGCTGTCAGCATCTCTGGAGCACGCAGTTTGCAGGGTATGCGCGAACATTTCAGCAGCCTGAGCGATTTGCTCTATCCCGGGTTTTTAAAAATGGTGAATTACGAAGGTGCGGTATTGTATGTTCAGCATTGTCCGATGGCTTTTAATGGCGATCAGGGAGCCAATTGGCTGAGCCGCGAATCTGAAATTATGAATCCATACCTCGGTAAAGATCATCCTATATACAAAGGCGGCATGTTGCATTGTGGCGAAGTGCTCGATAGTATTGCACCCTAATCTGTTCCTGTTTCAACCCTTAGTACCTTATGAGAAAAATTTTATTCCTATGCCTGATGCTATTGTCAGGTACACTCCGTACAGAAGCGCAACAAAATAAAACCCTGAGCGGCTTTGTACGCGATGTAACCAGCGGCGAAACCCTCCTTGGAGCTACCATTACTGTGGTGGAAACCAAGAAGGTAATCAATACCAATGCGTACGGCTTCTACTCGTTAACGTTACCTGCAGCTGAATACACAATCCTGGTCACATTTGTTGGTTTTCAAAGTGCCAGTTATAAGGTGGACTTAACAGCAGACCGTGAACTGAATGTCCCACTGGAACCATATGTGGCCACTGATGAAGCAGTGGTTGTGGCTTCTACCAAAAAAGAAAGTAACCTTCGTTCAGCTCAAATGGGAAAAGTGAGTTTGCCGATAGAGCAAATCAAAACCATTCCTGCATTTTTGGGCGAAGTGGATTTATTGAAAGTGGTTCAACTGGTACCGGGCGTTAGAAATGCGGGTGAAGGAAGTTCCGGTATTTATGTGCGTGGAGGTGGGCCGGATCAAAACCTGATCATTCTCGATGATGCCGTGGTGTATAACACCGGGCACCTGTTCGGTTTCTTCTCCATTTTTAATGCCGACGCTATTAAGAATGTAACGCTCATCAAAGGCGGTATGCCGGCTCAGTATGGTGGCCGCTTATCCAGTGTGTTGGATGTATCCATGAAGGAGGGGAATAATCAACAATTTCAGGCCGAAGGAGGAATAGGATTAATCGCATCCCGTTTTTCTATTCAGGGCCCGTTGAAGAAAAATGTTTCTTCTTTTATTCTGTCTGGCCGTCGGACATATATTGATGCTTTGGTAAAACCTTTCGTCAGTAAAGAAAGCCAGTTCCGCGGTTCGGGATATTATTTCTACGACCTGAATGCTAAAGTAAATTATACCATCAGTTCTAAGGATAAACTCTATATCAGCGGATATTTTGGAAGGGATGTGTTTGATTTTGTGAACGGTCGCCAAAGCCTTAATGTAAATATTCCATGGGGAAATGCTACTGCTACAATGCGTTGGAACCACGTGTTTAACAAAAAGTTGTTTGCCAACACCACAGCCGTGTATAATGATTATAATTTTAGTTTCACCGGTGCGCAGGAAACGTTTGAAGTGAAACTGGCTTCGGGTATACGCGACATCAGTTTGAAACATGACCTGGATTTTTATCCTTCCACAGAACATAAAATGAAGATGGGTGCACAGTATATTTGGCATCGGTTTACACCCAGTGTGGTCAGTGGCCGCCAGGATTCTGTGGTGTTCAATCCGGCCAATGCACAAATTAAATACGCGCATGAGGCCGCAGTGTATGTACAGGATGATTGGGATGTTTCATCTAAAGTAAAAGTGAATGCAGGGCTACGATATTCTTTTTTCCAACAAACCGGCCCGTTTAAAATGTATGAAACGGATGCAGATGGCAACCGGCTGGACAGTACCGTATTTGGGCGTGGACAAAAAGTGAAATCGTATGGTGGTCTGGAACCGAGGTTTTCTATACGGTATAGCATAAACGATGTAGCTTCTGTGAAGGGGTCGGTTACAAAAAATTATCAGTATATCCACCTCGTTAGCAATGCGGGAACTACACTACCTACAGACCTGTGGGTACCTAGCACATATATGGTGCAACCTCAGGAAAGTTGGTTATATGCAGCGGGGTTCTTCCGGAATTTTAAAAACGGTATGTTTGAAACCTCTGTAGAAGTATATTATAAGGATATGCAGAATCAGATTGAATATGAGGAGGGGTACACACCTCGAACATTGGAAGATACAGAAACACAATTTGTTTTCGGACGTGGAAGAAGTTTCGGTGCTGAGTTCTTCGTGAATAAAACCCGTGGACGATTAACCGGATGGGTAGGATATACCATCAGCCGCACCGATAGAATCTTCAAAGACCTGAACGAAGGGAAACGTTTCCCGGCTAAGTACGATCGCCGGCATGATTTGTCAGTAGTGGCCATGTACAACCTTAACAAAAAATGGAAACTCGCAGCCACCTTCGTGTACGGAAGCGGAAACGCAGCTACATTGCCACAACGGTTTTATATTATGGAAGGTGTTTTGTCACAGGAATACAGCCGTATCAACCAGTATCGTTTACCGTCCTATCATCGGTTAGATTTGTCGGCCACGCTAACGCCTAAACGCAATACCAATCGAAAATGGAAAACGGAGTGGGTATTTGCTATTTACAATGCTTACAGCAGGCAAAACCCATATTTCATCTATTTCGATCAGGAAGGGAATCCACTCGAGGGAAGTGTACAAGTTCAGGCAAAACAGGTGGCTTTGTTTCCTATCATTCCTTCCGTTACCTGGAATTTTAAGTTTTAATGAATTACGCCATTTGACTTACGTGCATTTCAGATGATAATATATTATATAATAGAACATGCTCGGTTAAACGTAGCATGTGCGCTGATAATATAATGGGTTAAGCAACGGTTCAAATTGTGTCGAATCATATCGAAAACACAAAACTTATTGTTTGACAAAAGCAAATTTTCTATCGTTTGAATTAAATTGTTATGTTGCCAAAATATCAATGAATGATTTATTCGGATAAACACCCATACTTTTTCTTTCATACCAATCGGGGCAACACATATAACCCTTTCTTTCCTCATTAGGGGAATTGTCAATCACTCCAAAATTCCCGAACTTTAAAATGGGCTTGAGGGTATAGCCGTCCCTAGGGGAAAATATTTTAAACACACAATAACAGTCAGGTTACATTACACTATTCGCAATTAAACACAATTTCATACCTCCATAACTCCCCATCCGAGTAATTGACAGGAAGCAAAATTTTTCCGAACTTTAAAATGGGCTTGAGGGTATAGCCGTCCCTAGGGGAAAATATTTTAAACACACAATAACAGTCAGGTTACATTAAACTATTCGCAATTAAACACAATTTCATACCCCCTAAAACCCCCATCCGGGGAATTGTACACATCAACATTTTTCCCGAACTTTAAAATGGGCTTGAGGGTATAGCCGTCCCTAGGGGAAAATACTTTTTCACGCACAAACTTTCAGGTATCAATATATAAATTCTCATCCTCTGAAAATTCATACCCCCTAAAACCCCCATCCGGGGAATTGTACACATCAACATTTTTCCCGAACTTTAAAATGGGCTTGAGGGTATAGCCGTCCCTAGGGAGGATTCCCTATAATGTAATGGGTTCTTAAATATCAAATCGCTTTTCTGCTTTACGGCCAACCTGAAAAAAAATTACAAGTTATGTTGGAGGCAATTGAGCCAAAGATTTTAAGCTTACTTTTAATTGGCCTCTTTCACAAAATGAATGACAGCATTGCGTTGCAAATCACAACTCACACGGACTTCATATCGCTTGCTGCCATCTGCTACAATCATGAGCGCCGTATTGGGTGGGATACTACCGAGGTTTTCAGCAAACAACACCAACTCATGTTCCTGCTGTCCGGCAGTTATGGGTAAATGTAATTGGATGGGCTTATCGGTGAGCCTCTTGTTTTTTAAAATCTGGTTGCCATTGAAATAAACGGAAATGCTGTCGCCATCAATTTCACCATTATCATAAATAGAAAGTGTAACAAAATCTGAAGATACACGTATGGTTTTTTGAAGATGTAAATTACGCTTTCTATATGCATCATCTTTTAATCCAATACTTAAGATTTCATCAGGGGATGATTCTATTCGCTGTATCTCAAATGTGTTCGGCAGGGGTTTGTGTTTTTCAGTTCGGTTAGCAAAAGTGTTGGCTGAAATTTCTTTATGGTTTTTGGTCTGATCATTTTTACGGGCTGCCACGGAAGAATGAATAACCGGCGATTTGGTGGTTTGGTTTCTTTGAATGGGTGCGCGGGCTAATCCGTGGGAGATGTTTTCAACCGGCCGCCAGGATAACCAGGTTACTCCATAGCCGCAATCATTGTCGAGTGAATTGCTTGCCGGAATCCATTGGCCTTTTATAATCTTGGGCTGAGGTTTACTATCGTAATATAGTTTATGTACCTGTAAACAATGATCCCGCGAGGCCGGCACATTGGTTTTGGTTCGGGACACTTCCTTCACTTCAAGATATCTTGATTTGGGGTCAATGAAACCTTGTACACGGCATATGGAGTAAAAGCGTTTGCCGCCCTGTGTAAAATAAGTGTAAGAGTAACCAAATACCTGTTTTTCTTTAGATTCTAACTCCAGTACGTATTCATACCTGCTGGCAACTCCATCAGAATCTACACTGATATCTTCGAAATAGCCCTTCCACTGGCCTTTCAGCTGCTGAGCAGCAACCGACAGATTCATCCCGGCTAATAAAAAAGAGAGTAGAAGTTTGGTCATGCCTTACCGTGAAGTTCAAAAATACATTACTTGGCAAAGATATTCTACAAACGTGCTGTACTCGCTAATTGTTCGTTAAATTTGCACCTTTCAAAGAGCAGATATACTGAGTAGATTATGATAAACATCACGCTTCCCGACGGTTCCGTTAAACAATATGAGAAAGGAACATCCTCATTAAACATTGCCAAATCCATTAGTGAAGGACTGGCCAGAAAAGTACTGGCTGCGCGACTGAACGGTCAGGTTCAGGACGCGATGTTGCCCATTGAACATGATGCGTCTCTTCAATTACTGACTTGGGAAGATGCTGATGCCAAAGCCACGTTCTGGCATTCTTCTGCTCACCTTATGGCTGAAGCGGTTGAGGCTAGTTTCCCTGGAGTGAAATTCTGGGTAGGTCCGCCCGTTGAAAAAGGTTTTTATTATGATATGGATTTGGGGGCATACAAAATCACTGAAGATGATCTCGCATCCCTGGAGAAAAAAATGAATGAACTGGCTCGACAGAATAATCCATTCGTTCGCAAAGAAATTGCCAAGGCCGATGCCGTTCAGTATTTTTCTGACAAGGGAGATGAATACAAACTCGATTTGCTCAGCAACCTGGAAGACGGAAATATTACTTTTTATACTCAAGGTGGATTTACCGATTTATGCCGCGGTCCACACATCCCATCTACCGGCCCCATCAAAGCCATCAAACTACTGAGTATTGCAGGTGCTTACTGGAAAGGGGATGAGAAAAACAAACAACTGACGCGCATTTACGGAGTAACTTTTCCTAGCCAGAAAGAATTAGATGAATACCTGGCGATGCTGGAAGAAGCCAAAAAACGTGATCATCGTAAACTCGGAAAAGAACTGAGCATTTACACCTATGATGATGAAATCGGACAGGGGTTACCGTTATGGCTCCCCAATGGCGCAGTGATTATTGAAGAACTGGAAAGGCTTGCAAAAGAAACCGAGTATGCACAAGGTTATAAAAGAGTTGTTACGCCGCACATCGCAAAGGAGAGTTTGTATCTAACCAGCGGGCACCTTCCATACTACGAAGACAGTAT